>DASSGA010000034.1:0-4745 GCA_035693805.1 bacterium
GTGCGCGTCGTGGACGATCGTCGAGGCCAGCGCCCCGAAGCGCAGCCCAAATCCCCGCACGAACCCCAGGCCCACCCGGCCGCTCCCGGTGTGGCGCTCGATGACGGCAAGCTTCAGCAGATCGCGATCGGGATCGGCGACCGCTTCCCCGTGGTCGATCGTTGCTTCAGTCGCGGCGGCCTCGGTGACGATCTGGTCCGGGATGACCTGGATCACGCGCAGACGCTTGCCGCCGGCAGGGATCTGGAAGCGCAGGCTGCTCCGCGGCACGCTGAGGGACACGGGGACAGTCGGCAGTCTCTCCGGGCGGGTGTAGGGCAGGAGCGCCCCGTCGCGCGCCACGAGGCGGCCGTTCCGGTAGACCAGCCGTGGACGGGGCGCTGCCAGGTCGTCGAAAACGACGAGGTCGGCGCGCTTGCCGGGGGCGACGACGCCGCGATCCCGGAGCCCGAAGTACTCCGCCGTGTTCAGGGTCGCGAGCTGGATCGCCAGGATGGGATCCAGGCCGAGCATGATCGCCTGCCGGATCATGCTGTCGATGTGCCCTTCCTCGAGCAGGTGCAGCGGGTTGCGGTCATCGGTACAGAACACGAAGCGGCGGGCGTTCTTCGCGGTCACGAGCGGCAGCAGCGCGGCCAGGTTGCGGGCCCCTGTTGCTTCGCGGATCATGATCACGAGGCCTCGCCGGAGCTTCTCGAGCGCCTCGTCCTTCGTCGTGCACTCGTGGTCTGACCCGATCCCCACCGCCGCGTAGGCGTTGAGGCCCGGACCCACGAGCCCCGGCGCGTGGCCGTCGATGGGGCGCGTCCCCGCCGCGCGCAGCTTGTCGAGCGCGTCCCGGTCGGCGGCGAGGACCCCCGGATAGTCCATCATTTCGGCGAGGCCCAGCACCCACTTGTCCGCCATGAGACTTTCGAGGTCGTACGCGGACAACTGGGCCCCCGAACTCTCGAACGGGCCGGCCGGCACGCAGGAGGATGCCATGACGAAGACGCTGAGGGGATTGTACTTGGCGGACTCCAGCATGTAGCGGATGCCGGTCATCCCCAGGACGTTGGCGATCTCGTGGGGATCGGTGATCACCGCCGTGGTGCCGCGCGGGACGACGGCCCGGGCGAACTCGGGCACCGTGACCATCGAGCTCTCGATGTGCACGTGGCCGTCGATGAACCCCGGAGCGAGGTAGGCGCCGTCGAGATCGACGACGTCTGCCGCCGTGTAGGCACCGTTGCCCGGTGGGACGATCGCGGCGATGCGGTCGTCGAGGACGGCCACGCCGCCCGGGACGACGTCCTGGTTGTACAGGTCCACGATCCGGGCGTTGGTGAGGAGGAGATCGGCGGGCTCGGCGCCGCGGGCCACCCTGATGAGGCGGGCGAGGTCCATTGCCAGAGCGCTTCGACGCCACCGCAGGGATTCACTTCCGGCAGAAAGAAGGGGAGGAGCGCGAGCGAGGAGACGCGCATGGCGCACATCCTGCCCTACAACGGACAACCGACGTACGACCTGGAGATCGCGGGGACGGTTCGCACCCTGCCTCTGATCCAGGTCTCGCCCGACACGTGGATCGCCTACTACTACAGCCTCGGCGACACCGAGGTCATCGACCGCGCCGCCCGCCTGCTCGCGCCCAAGATGAGCGGGTGTGAGATCTTCATCACCACCGAGACCAAGGGCATTCCGCTCGCGCACGCCATCGCCACGTACCTGGGCCTGAAGCCCTACGTGGTGTGCCGCAAGGAAGTCCGCCCCTTCATGCTGTCGCCGCTCGTCGTCCGCTACAAACCGATCACCGCCAAGACGGAGCAGGAGCTGTTCATCGACGGCCGCGACAGCAAGAAGCTGGTGGGCCGGAAGGTCGGCATCGTGGATGACATCGTCAGCACCGGCGAGACCATCCAGGCCATGGCGGAACTCGTGCACCGGGCCGGGGGTGTGGTGTTCGGCAAAGCCGCGCTGTTGCTCGAGGGCGATGAGCGCAAGGACGTCGAACACCTCGGGATCCTTCCGATCTTCAAGTCGAAGAACTCGCAGGGCGGGCGCTCGTAGCCGCACCACGACGCCCCCGCGCTGCGCAGGGTCGTCATGCGCATCCACCTCCCGCGGACACTCGACGAAGCACTCGAGATCAAAGCGACCGACCCCGAGGCCGTGCCGCTGGCCGGGGGCACCGACCTCATGGTCCTCCTCAACTTCGACCGGCTGCGCCCCGCGGCGATGCTCGAGGTGAGCCGCCTGCCCGAGCTGCGCGCCTGGCGCCGGGAGAACGGGACGTTCTTCCTCGGCGCCGGCGTCACGTACAGCCGTATCGTGTCGTCGCTGACCGAGTTCAAGCCGCTCGTCGAAGCGTCGCGCTCCGTCGGCTCCCCGCAGATCCGCAACCGGGCGACCATCGGCGGCAACCTGGGGACAGCGTCCCCGGCGGGTGATGCGCTGCCCGTCCTGGCCGCCTATGACGCCGAGATCGTCCTGATCAAGGCGGGCGGGACAACGCGCACGCTGCCCTGGCACCAGTTCCTCGTCGGCCCCAAGAGAAACGCCCTTGCCCCCGATGAGCTGATCCTCGGGGTACGGTGGACGGTGACCAGAGGCCCGGGGTCGTTCTCGAAGATCGGCACGCGCAACGCCATGGTCATCGCGGTCGCGGGGTTATGTCTCGTCATGGATGAGGGGCAGCGGCAGCTCCGCGTCGCCCTGGGATCCGTCGGGCCGACGATCCTCCGGGCCCCGGACGCGGAAGCGTTCGCATCGAAGGCGCTGACCGGCGCGGGCGCGTGGGAGGATCCCCGGGCGGTGGTGCCGCCCCGCGTGCTCGAGGAGTTCGGGGAGCGTGTGGCGGCGGCGGCCAGGCCGATCGACGACGTGCGGGGGACGGCCGCCTACCGCCGGCACGCTTGCAACGTGCTGGGGCGGCGCGCGCTGGCCTGGGCGCTGGAGGACCGCAAGCTGCGCGGATAGCGGCGAACAGGATGATCATCCGGCTGAAGGTCAACGGAGAGTGGCGGCAGGCCGACGTCTGGCCGGGCGCGAGCCTGCTGCATGTCCTGCGCGAGCACCTGGGCCTCGTCGGATCCAAGAACGCCTGCGAGCAGGGCGAGTGCGGGTCGTGCTCCGTGTGGCTGGATGGCGATCTCGTGTGCTCCTGTCTCGTCCTGGCGGCGCAGGCGCACGAGCGTGAGGTGCAGACGGTGGAGTCGCTGGCGGAGGGGCCGCGCCTGCATCCGGTGCAGGAGGCGTTCCTCGAGGCCGGCGCCGTGCAGTGCGGGTTCTGCACGCCGGGACTGATCGTGGCCGTGGCCGACCTGCTCGAGCACGATCCGGCTCCGAGCGAGCTCACCATCCGCGAGGCGCTGGCCGGCAACCTCTGCCGGTGCACCGGGTACGCGAAGATCATCGACGCCGTGAAGCTCGCGGCACAGAAGTTGGGGAACCCGTGATGAGCGCGATCCTCATCCGGGGGTGCGACGCCGTGGTCACGATGGAT
The DNA here is from genome assembly GCA_035693805.1 of bacterium. Lineage (GTDB taxonomy): Bacteria > Sysuimicrobiota > Sysuimicrobiia > Sysuimicrobiales > Kaftiobacteriaceae > Kaftiobacterium. The sequence goes on from DASSGA010000034.1 coordinate 3,485, forward strand.
GACGCCGGCACGGAGCTCTCCGGTGCGTCGCTGCTGCTGCGCGACGGTGTCATCGCGTGGGTCGGCCGGGACGATGCGCCGGGCGCGCCCGAAGCCGGCGACGCCGAGGTGGTCGACGGTGCCGGGATGGTCGCGATCCCGGGACTCATCAACGCCCATCACCATCTGTACCAGTCGTTGACGCGTGTGCGCGCCCAGGGGCAGGGGCTGTTCGGCTGGCTGCAGGAGCTGTATCCGGTGTGGGCCGGTCTCACGGTGGACTGGATGCGGGCCGCCGCGGGCGCCGGGCTGGCCGAGCTCGCGCTCTCCGGGTGCTCCACGACGACCGACCATCATTACGTCTTCCCGAACGGCGTGACCGGCGTGCTGGACGCCGAGGTCGATGTGGCGCGGGAGCTGGGACTGCGCTTTCACCCCTGCCGGGGATCGATGGATCTCGGACGATCGGACGGCGGGCTCCCTCCCGACACGATCGTCGAGGACATCGACGGCATCCTGGGGCACACCGAAGACGCCGTGCGGCGTCTCCACGATCCGTCTCCGGGGTCGATGCTGCGGGTGGCCGTTGCCCCCTGCTCGCCGTTCTCCGCGACCCGCCGGCTCATGGAGGAGTCGCAGGCGCTGGCCCGGCGCCTCGGGGTCCGGATGCACACCCACATCGCGGAGACGCTCGACGAGGAACGCTTCTGCCGGGAGTCCTTCGGGCTGCGTCCGGTCGAACTCCTCGATGCGCTGGGGTGGCTGGGGCCGGACGTGTGGCTCGCGCACTGTGTCCACCTGAACGCGGATGACGTCGGCCGCATCGCCCGGTCGAAGACCTCTGTGGCCTGGTGTCCCACCTCGAACCTCCGCCTGGGATCGGGGCTTGCTCCCGCGCGCGAGCTGCTCGACGCGGGAGCCGTGGTCGGATTGGCCGTGGATGGCTCGGCGTCGAACGACAGCGGGGACATGCTGGCCGAGGTGCGCCAGGCGATGCTCGTGGCGCGAGGCCGGAGCGGCCCCGCGGCGATGAGCGCGCGCGACGCGCTGCGTGTGGCCACGCGGGGAAGCGCGGGCTGCCTGGGGCGCGATGACATCGGCTCGCTCCAGGCCGGGAAGCGGGCCGACGTCGCGCTGTTTGACCTTGCCAATCTCGCGTACGCCGGCGCCGAGGCGGACCCGGTGGCCGCGCTCATGTACTGCCGGCCCCAGCGCGCGAGCCATCTCTTCGTCGAAGGGCGCCCGGTCGTACGGGATGGGGAACTGGTCACCGCCGACGAAG
>DASSGA010000035.1:0-7792 GCA_035693805.1 bacterium
CGCGCCCATGGGGCCGTGGATCGTGCACCGCTCGGCGATCCCCAACCCGCAGGCGCTGCACCTCTCGATGCGTCTCAACGGCGAGGTCCGGCAGAACTCGACCACCGGGAACATGATCTTCACCGTGGCGCAGCTGATCTCGGTGCTCTCGACGGGGATGACGCTCGAGCCCGGCGACCTGCTCGCCACCGGGACCCCCGAAGGCGTGGGTATGGGGTTCACCCCGCAGAAGTGGATGAGCATCGGCGACGTGATGGAAGCCGAGGTCGAAGGGATCGGGACATTGCGCAACCGCGTCGTTGCCCCGCGCTGATTGGACTCCTTATCGCGCTCGGAGGACGAAGACACCCCCGGCCGTGCCGGCGTACAGCGTTGCCGGAGTCCGAGGGTCGAAGGCCAGCGTGCGTACGGCACGATCGGCCAGTCCAGCGTTGATCGGGCTCCAGATGCGGCCCGCGTCCGTGCTCCGGAAGACGCCCCCGCCGTGGGTTCCCGCGTAGATCGTTGAGGGAGTCCGCGGGTCGATCGCGAGCGCGGTGATCAGGAGGTTGGCCAGGCCGGAGTTCACCGTGCTCCAGGAGCGACCTGCGTCGGTGCTCCGGAAGACCCCTCCCCCCTCCGTTCCCACGTAGACCGTTGAGGATGACCGAGGGTCCATCGTCAGTGTGGAGACTCTGTGCGTCCCTGCCGTAAGAACCGGATTCCATGCGCGACCGCCGTCGAGACTCCTCAGCACCGTCTCTTTCTGAACGGCGTAGAGCGTGGTCGTGGTCCGGGGATCGATGACCAACTGATCGACGGAGAGACCCTCGTTGCCGAACGGCGCATTCCCCGTCCTCAGGCCATCGTTGACGGCGCGCCACGAGCGGCCCCCGTCGACGCTCTTGAAGACCCCGGCGACCCAGGTTGTCGCGTAGAGCGTGGCCGGCTGCCGGGGATCGATGTCCAATCCTGTCAGCGCGGCGCCGACGTCGCTGACCTTGTTCTCTCGCCACGACCCGCCTCCATCGATGCTTTTGAACACGGACACCGGCATGTTGTAGCCGAAGTTGTCCCCGCTGTTGTCGCCCCCCGCGTAGACCGTGTTGGGCGTCCTTGGATCGATAGCTAGGGCCCGGATGTACTGGTGCGTCAGCCGGTTGTCAACGGCGCGCCAGCGCCCGCCCCCATCCGTCGTCTTGAATAGACCGGCACCGTCGTTGCCGGCATAGAGGGTCCCTGACACCTTGGGGTCGATGCCCACGGGTCCGATGCTGAGCGTAGGCAGTCCCGCGTTGACGGCCTGCCACGATGCCCCGCGGTCCGTGCTCTTGAACAACCCTGCTGCATCAGCGTAGACGGTCCCCGGCTTCTCCGGGTCGAGGAGCACCAACCCGGTATTGAGGCCTGGCAGGCCGGCGCTGGCCGCCTGCCAGGTCCCTCCGGCATTGGGGCTCTTGAATACACCGCTGTATTCGGTCCCGGCATAGAGAGTTGCGGGCAACCGCGGGTTCACGAGAAGAGCAGTCACACTCCCGTTGTGCAGGTTCGTGTCGGCGACCCGCCACGTTGTGCCGCCGTCAACGCTCTTGAAGATCCCGTTCGTCGTAGCCGTGTAGGTAAAGACCCCGTATCCGGGCAGGGCACCGACGTAGAGCGTGGCCGGAGACCGTGGATCGATCACCAGAGTGGAGATTCTACGCGCGTCCAGACCGGAGTGAGCTGACTGCCAGGTAGCGCCGCCATCCGTGCTCTTCAGAACGAAGGCGTCGTCGCCCGCCTCCCCGGAGATGTAGACGGTGGTGGGAGTCTGGGGATCGATGGCGATGGCTGTCACCGACGCGCGTGGCGGAAGTCCCGCGGAGATGCGACTCCAGGTCGCGCCGCCATCGGTCGTCTTGATGAGGTCCCCCTGGGCAGCAACGTAGATGGTGGTGGGAGTTCGGGGATCGATCGCCATCCTCGACACTCCACCCAGGCCGGCGCCACGCCAGGTGCGGCCGCCATCAGCGGTCTTGAAAAGCCCGCCCGCCCCGGCCACGTAGACTGTGGTCGGTGTCTGCGGATCGACCGCCAGTGCCGTGACGCCGAAGCGTGACCCCAGGGCCTGGGTAACGACGCGCCACGAGCCTCCCCCATCGGTGCTCTTGATGACGCTACTCTCACCGGCCGCATAGATCGTAGCCGGTGTCTTGGGGTCGATCGCCAGGGCGGCCATCGCAGGATGGGAGAGGCCGGACGACGTTGCCCTCCACCGCCCACCCCCATCGGTTGTCTTGAATACTCCACCGTCCCGGAGGCTGGCATAGAGCGTGGTCGGTGTCAGGGGATCGATGGCGAGAGCGGTAACCGTCCCACCGTACGGCCCACTACTGGTCCAGATGAGCTGAGCGGCGACACCCCCCTGCGGGAGCAGCGTCGCCGCCAGAGCCAGCGTGAGCGCGACTCGGTTCGCCGAGATGCGCCGGTGTCGCATAGACGCGTCTAGCTCTTACATACACTCACCACATTCCCGTAGACCCGACGCGCTTCGCACCTACGGACGGATGAAACGGTTCGTCCAGAGAATCCCCTCAGCGGCCGACGGCTTGAGCGTGATCTGGCCGCCGTCGAGGAGGAATTGCAGATGCTTGTCCAGCATCGCCGAGGTGATGCGCCCATCCTCGGAGAGCGCGGGGATGATCTCCCGCAGGGCCAGGGCGAGGATGGCAGGATCCTGGCGCGGGAAGTGCTTGCGCAGGTGGGTCACCGCGGCCGCCTGGTCGCGCCGCATCAGCTGGTTCGCACGGTTCACCGCCCGGACCCACCGGCGCAGCACGTCGGCGTTCTGGTTCGCGAAGACGTTGTGCACCGCGACGCCGGTGTACATGAAGTTGTCCAGCTCCGGCACATCCCCCGCGGATGACTTGATCACCACCGTGCCGAACCCGTCGCGCTCGGCCAGGTACGGCGTGGGCGCCGAGAGGTGGAAGGCATCGATCTGCCGGGTGCGCAGCGCGGCCAGCAGGTTGGCGCCGCTTCCGGCCCCGATGATCTGCGCGTCGCGGTCGGGGTTGAGCCCGGCGCGCCGAAGATAGTAGCGCATGTACACGTCGGTGGCCGCGCCCGGACTGGTGATCCCCAGGCGCAGGCCGCGCAGCGCGGCGAAGCGCTGGGCGATCGGCGTGCTCCGGCTGATGTTCTTGGCCTGGGCAACCTCGGGGTGCATGACCATGTCCAGGGTGACGCGGCGGGTCAGATTGTAGATGAAGAGGATCTGCCGTCCCTGCTTGCGCAGGTTCACCGCCTGGAAGGGGTCGGCGTCGAAGAGCTGTACCTGCCCCGACACGAGCGCGGCGATGCCGAGCGCGCCGCTGTCGACCTCGAAGAGCTCCAGGTCGATGCCTTCCTCCGCCATGTAGCCCGCCGCTTCGGCGATGTACACCGGGGCCATGAACAGGGTCCCCGTATGGGCCTCGCGCAGTCTCACCCGCGGCCCCTGCGCCGTCGCGACCGCCGACGACCCCGCCACGGCCAGGGCCACCAGGACGGCCAGGGCCGCCGTCACACGTCTGCGACTCATCACGTCTCCACCTCCCCTGAGGATCACGGGGCGTCCCGCATGCTCCCGTGTTTGGGATTCCAGCGCATGAGATGCGCGCCCAGCGAATTGATGCCGAGGTTCATGACCAGGACGACGACCAGCAGCGTGAAGATCCCCGCGAACAATCCCGGCGTGTCCAGCCAGCCGGCCGCCCGGCTGATCAGATGGCCGACCCCGCGGTTGCTCGAGATGAACTCCCCGACGATCGCCCCGATCATCGCCTGCGGCACGGTGATCTGCAGGGCGGCGATGATGAACGGTGTCGCCGCCGGGAAGATGACCTTGCGGACGAGATCCCACTCCGAGGCGCCCATGACGCGCGCCACCTGGAGCAACTGCGGGGGCGCGGAGCGCACGCCGGCGATCGTGTTGATGAAGACGATGAAGAACACCATCACCGCCGCCACCGCGATCTTCGAGGTGATGCCGATCCCGAACCACAGGATGAACAGGGGCGCGAGCGCGATACGCGGGATACCGTAGAAGCCCACGACGAAGGGCTCGACGATCCGGTACACGACCTCGACCCGGGCCAGGGCGAAGCCGACGATCAGCCCGGCCACGGCGCCGATGAGGTAACCGACCGTGGCCTCGATGATGGTGAACTGCAGATGGTAGAAGAGCATTTCCTTCGTCGCCATCGCCCACAGCGAGGCCGCGATCGCCGAGGGTTTGCTCACGAAGAACTGGTCGACGATGCGCCCGCTGCTCAGCTCCCAGCCCAGGAAGAAGACTGCGGCGAAGGCCAGCCGGCCGAGCAGCGTCGTCCGCCGTTCGCGCCGCGCGCGGCGCGCCTCCTGACGCTCCACCTGCTCCAGCAGTTGCCGGCCCGCGGGGCGCGAGGGGCCGCGACGGCTGAGGACGACGTCACCTGTTGCCATGGACCGCTCCCTCCAGATCCACTGTCGAGATCTCCTCTTTCAGGTCGCGCCAGAGCCGCTCGTAGAAGGCGGGGAACTGCGGATCGGCGTGGATGCGGAAGACGTCGCGCGGCCGCGGCAGCGGCACCGGGTAGACATGCTTGATCGTCCCCGGCGCCCGGCTGAACAGGACGATCTCATCGGACAGGGCGATCGCCTCCACGAGGTCGTGCGTGACGAAGACGATGGTCTTGCCGGTCCCTTCCCACAGCCGCAGCAGCTCGTCCTGGAGGATGACCCGCGTCTGGGCGTCGAGCGGGCCGAAGGGCTCATCCATGAGGATGACGTCCGGTTCGTAGATCAGCGTGCGGATCAGCGCGACGCGCTTGCGCATCCCTCCGGAGAGCTCGTGGGGGTAGTGGTGCTCGAAGCCGTCCAGGCCGACCCGCCCGATGTACCGGTGGGCGCGGTCGCGGCGCTCCTCGGGCCCGACGCGGCGGAACTCGAGAGCGACCTCGACGTTCTCGAGGAGGGTCCGCCACGGCAGGAGGTTGTCGTCCTGGGTGATATAGCCGACGTCGGTGTTGATGCCGTCGACGGCGCGGCCCTTGTAGTGCACCGCGCCCTCGGTCGGCCGGATCAGCCCCGCGACCATGTTCAGCAGGGTGGATTTGCCGCAGCCCGAGGGCCCGACGAAACTCACGAACCGGCCCTGCTGGATGGCCAGGTTCACGTCGTGCAGCGCCAGGAAGGCGCGGCGGCGCCGCCGCTCTGATCGGGCGACAAACACCTTGACGACGTCCCGGGCTTCGATGACCCCGGCGGCTGCTGTCACCGTGCACCTCATGGGAACGACGGGGGCGGGGTCGTGGAGCACGACCTTTGTCCGCATAGGTTGGCTGGGCAGGGAGCCATTTCCTCTCCGCGAACTCAGCACCCGGCCCATCGTTTCGGAGGGAGACCATGGCGGCGACCGCCGACCGCATCCGCTGCTCCTGGGCGCTCGGGAATGCGCTGATGACCGCCTACCATGACGAAGAATGGGGCGTCCCCTGCCACGATGACCGGACGCTGTTCGAGTTCCTCATCCTCGAGGGCATGCAGGCCGGTCTCAGCTGGGACACCATCCTGCGCAAACGCGACAACTTCCGCGCGGCCTTCGACGGCTTCGACCCTCGGCAGGTAGCCCGGTACGGGGCCGCCGACGTCCGGCGGCTCATGCGCGATGCGGGGATCATCCGCAATCGGGCCAAGATCGACGCGGCGATCGGGAACGCGAAGGCATGCCTGCAGGTCCAGGGCGAATTCGGCTCATTCGATCGCTTCATCTGGCAGTTCGTGGACGGCAGGCCGCTGCAGGGACGCCGTCGACGGCTGCGCGACATCCCGGCGAACACCGATGTCTCTGCGGCGATGAGCAAGGAGCTGCGGCGGCGCGGGTTCCGGTTCGTCGGTCCCACGATCTGCTACGCCTTCATGCAGGCCGTGGGGCTCGTGAACGACCACACGCGGGACTGCTTCCGCTACCCCAGGCTGTGATAACCACGCCTCGGCTCGGCCGCGTCGCGGCACTGCTCGTCAAGGACGGCGCCGTGGCGCTCGTGGAGCGGCAGCTCCCCGATGAGCTCTACTATCTGTTCCCGGGCGGCGCCGTCGAGGCGGGCGAGACGCCGGAAGCCGCGGTGGTGCGCGAGGTGCACGAAGAACTCGGGCTGGTCGTCACGGTGGACCGGCTCGTGGCCGAGGTCGCCCACCGCGGGCAGGTCCAGTACTACTACGCGGTCACCATCTCAGGCGGGACATTCGGGACAGGACGGGGAGCCGAGATCGGCACAGTCGATCCCGAGCACGGCAGCTATCTGGCGAGGTGGATCCCGATCGGCGTCCTCGCGAGCCTGCCGGTTCATCCGAAGGGCGTCGCCGGCCTCGTCGCCGCGTTCCCGCGCCGAGGCTGGCCGGCGCGTCCGCTCCGGCTCGAAGACCCCGGTCGCCAACAGTCCCGATAAGACCTCCCGTCATGGCAGGAGGAACCGGACCTCCGCCGAATCTAACACACCCACTTAACTTCCATGCTCGATCTCGCCCATGCACCGGGGCGAGATCCTCGTCGTCCTCCTCCATCACCCTCTGCACGGCATCCCGCCTGTGCGAGGTGACTCATGCGAATCGATCGCATTGCAATGTCTCTTGGCGCTTTGTTGTCTCTTCTCACTGCTCCGGCGGCCGGACTCGCTCCGGAGCCGAGGCAGTTGACACTCGCCGCGGGTCCCCAAGGGATCCCCGCTTCAACGGTCCTCATCACGCTTGGGGCCAGGCTCGCGCAGGATCTGCCGGGCCTTGGGGTACGCGTGGAGACTCCTGCAGCCGGTGCAGCGGAAAACGTGCGCATCGTCGGAGGCAATCCTCGGGCCGTGGGTTATGCCGGCAGCCCTGTGGTGCACGAGGCGGCTCGCGGCGAGGGTCCCTTCAGCGGGAATGCCATTCCCCTTCGCACCCTCGCTCCCCTCTGGGACATCACCTACCATTTGGTCACGATCGAGGGAAGTGGGGTCGTGCGACTCGCAGATCTGCGCGGGAAGCGCATCTCAGCGGGTCCGGCCAACACACCGGTAAGTCGCGACGCGATGCGCATCCTCGTAGCTGCGGGCATCGATCCTGGCCGAGACGTTCAGGTCCTCAACCTTGCGTTCAGCGATCTCATCCGGGCATTGGAAGAGCGACAGATCGACGCCTTCTTCTATGCCGATGTGGGTGTGCCGCCCCTCCCTGGGATCTTCAGGTTGGCGATGTCTCCTGACGTCCGGATGAGGCTCATCCCGCTGGACAGTGCTGTCCCCGTGCTCCAGCAGACCTTCGGCCGCAGCTACATCCAGGCGACGATTCAGCGCGAGCACTACCCAAGCCTGACCGCCGACGTTCCCACGGTTGCAGGATACTTCATGCTGGTCGTGCGGGTAGACTTCGACGCGGGTCTTGCCTATCAGATCACGCGCCTGCTGTACACTCATCGCCTCGAGCTGGCGCGGGTCTCAAAGGAGGCGCAATACATAAGTCTGAACGGCGTCGCCGGTCGCTCGCCCGTACCTTTTCATCCCGGCGCAATACGGTATTTCCGAGAGCGCGAGCTGCCAGGGTTCTGATACTTGTGGTCGCGGATTCCGCCCAGTAGCCCTCCCAGTGGGCGAAGACGTCGTCTTCCGTAACGCCCGAATCATATCCCGGCGAGATGAGCGGCAGCACGCGCTCGACCTTGATCAACACCACGGCCTTGATCCGATTAGGGCAGCGAACACCAGGTGTCACCTCCCGGTCTCGCCTTGATACGCGTCGAGGATACGGACTCACCATGTGAGGCGAGCCAGGCCAGGTG
>DASSGA010000036.1:0-18872 GCA_035693805.1 bacterium
GGCGCGACCGGCGCCGTGGGCCGCGAGGTCCTGCGCATCCTCGAGGAGCGGGCGTTCCCCATCGCGGAGCTGCGCCTGCTCGCCAGCAGCCGCTCGGCGGGGAAGCGCCTGGGCGGCAACGTGGTGGAGGCGATCGCGCCCGAGCGGTTCGATGGGCTGGACCTGGCCATCTTCGACACGCCCGACCCCGTGGCGGAAGAGTGGGTGCCGGTGGCTGCCGCGCGCGGCGTGATCGCCATCGACAACTCATCCGCCTTCCGGATGGCTGAGGGGGTCCCGCTCGTCATCCCCGAGGTCAATGCGCACGACCTGGCCCATCTCCCGCGCCGCATCGTGGCCAATCCCAACTGCACCTGCGCGACGATCGCCGTCCCCCTGGCCGCGCTGCACCGGGAGGCCGGGCTGCGGCGCGTCATCGCGTGTTCGTACCAATCGGTATCGGGAGCGGGGCAGGCGGGTACCGAGCAGCTCTGGACTGAGCTTCGGGAGGCCGTAACCAGCTCACGGCCGCCGGAACGGCCGCGAGGACAGGCGTTCGCGCATCCCATCGCCATGAATATCATCCCTGCGATCGGCTCCCTGCGCGGCGCGCACACGAGCGAAGAGGTGAAGGTCGCCGCGGAACTGCGGAAGATGCTCGGGACGCCGGACCTCGCCATGGGGATGACCTGTGTGCGCGTGCCCACGCTCGTCGGCCACGGCGTGGCCGTGCATGCCGAGTTCACGTCACATCTGGATCCGGATCGTGCCAGGGCGATCCTAGAACGCGCGCCGGGGGTGGCGGTCGTGGACGCGCCATCCTCGGCGGGGTACCCGACCGCACTGCTCGCGGCCGGGCGCGACCCGTGCTTCGTCGGCCGCATCCGCACCGACGAGGCGGGCAACCTGGCCTTCTTCGCCGCCGCCGACAACCTCAGGAAGGGCGCGGCACTCAACACCGTGCAGATCGCGGAGCATCTGGTGGAGAGGGGGCTCGTCCGGAGTTCCGTGCGGGCCTAGCACCATGCGGATCGTCGTGCAGAAGTACGGGGGCGCCCTCCTGGCGACGCCGGACGGGCGTCTTCAGGCGGCAGAGCAGATCGCGGCGGCGCGCAAGGACGGCGCCGGGGTCGTCGCCGTCGTCTCCGCCATCGGGCGCGAAGGCGATCCGTACGCCACCGACACCCTGGTCACGCTGGTCAGGGACGTCGGCGAGGAGATCGAGCCCCGCACGCTGGACCTGCTGCTCAGCACGGGGGAAGTCATCTCCACCGCGCTCCTTTCCCACACCCTGTCACGGGCAGGATGTCCCGCGATCGCCCTCACCGGGGTGCAGGCCCGCATCCTTACCACCGACGAGTTCAACGACGCACGCATCCTCAGCATCGATCCCGCCCCGACGCTGCGCCACCTGGAGCAGGGGATGGTCGTGGTCGTCGCCGGCTTCCAGGGCGTGACAAAGGACGGCGAAATCACCACCCTCGGCCGCGGGGGCAGCGACACGACGGCGGTAGCGATGGGGGCGGCGCTGCCGGCGGACCTCGTGGAGATCTACAAGGACGTCGAGGGGATCATGACGGCCGACCCCAAGGTCGTCCCCGGGGCGCGGGCGATCCGGAGCATCACCTATGACGAGGTATCCCAGATGGCGGCGCTGGGGGCGAGGGTTCTGCACCCGCGCGCCGCCGACATCGGACGCGAGCACAACGTGCGGCTGGTCATCAAACGGATGGGGAGCCTGAACGGGGGGACGGTCATCATGAAGGGTCAGGAGCTCGGCGTACCGATCATCGACGGGCGCCCGGTCATCGCGCTGGCACATCTGCCCGATGTCGTGCAGCTCAAGGTCCGCCGCCGCGACGCCGATCTCGCCAAACCGCTCGCCGCGCTGCAGATGCTGGCCCAGCACGCCATCAGCATCGACCTGATCAACCTCTTACCCGAGCTGCTCGCGTTCACCGTGAAGGAGGAGGCCGTCGAACGCGCCCGGAACCTCCTCTCCACGCTCGGCTTTCCCGTGGACGTCAGCCGGCCGTGCGCGAAGGTCTCGATCATCGGTGCGGGCATGCGCGGCCGCCCGGGCGTGATGGCCAGCGTGGTGCACGCCCTCCACGGCGCGGGGGTGGACATCCTGCAGACTGCGGACTCTCACACGACGATCTCCTGCCTGGTTCGCCGGGAGGAGATGGAACGGGCGCTGCGCGCCCTGCACGACGAGTTTGGATTGGCCGAGAGCCTCAGGTCGGAACGGGAAACGGAAGGATAGGGGAGGGAGTGCAGATGGTGATCTTCGGGCGCGTCCTCACCGCCATGGCCACCCCGTTCGATCCCGGCGGGGCGGTGCACTGGACCGAGGTGGCCCGGCTGGCCCGGCACCTCATCGACAACGGCTCGGACGGCATCGTGGTCGCCGGCACCACGGGCGAGTCGCCGACGCTGTCCGACGAGGAGAAGATCCGTCTCTTCCGCGCGGTCAAGGAGGCGGTGGGCGGCCGGGCCAAGGTTGTCGCGGGGACAGGCACCTACGACACGAAGCACTCCATCCACCTGAGCCAGGAAGCGGAACGCGCCGGGGCGGACGGCCTGCTGCTCGTCAACCCGTACTACAACCGCCCGTCGCAGGACGGGCTGTACGCGCACTTCCGGGCCATCGCCGAGTCAGTTCGCCTGCCGTGCATGCTCTACAACATCCCCGGGCGCACCGGCGTGAACTGCGCACCCGAGACGATCGCGCGCCTGGCGGAGATCCCCAACATCGTCGCCGTCAAGGAGGCCACCGGCAACCTCGATCAGGCCTCAGATATCCGGCGCCGGACGAAGGACGACTTCCTCATCTACAGCGGCGACGACAGCCTGACGCTGCCCATCTTGTCCGTCGGCGGGACCGGCGTCGTCAGCGTCGCGTCGCATCTCGCCGGGCACGACATCCAGGAGATGGTGCGCGCCTACGAGCGCGGCGACGTGCGGAAGGCGCTCGCCCTCCACCTGCGCCTGCTCCCGCTGTTCAAGGTGCTGTTCATCACGAGCAACCCCGTGCCGCTCAAGGCTGCGCTGAACATGCGCGGGTTCGCCGTCGGCATCCCGCGCCTGCCGCTGGTGGAAGCGACGCCGAAAGAGAAGGAGCAGATCCAGGCCGTGCTGCAGGATCTCGCCGCGGCCCCGGTCTAGAATCGTTGCCCAGGAAGCAGCCCCGCGCGGCCCTGCCGCCCTCTCGCCGTGAGCGCACGCTGGCGGCCCTGCACGAGGAGATCCGTGCCTGCCGGCGTTGCCCGCTCTGGGCGACCCGCACGCAGGCCGTGCCGGGTGTTGGACCCGCGGACGCCCGGGTCATGCTGGTCGGCGAGGCCCCCGGCCGGCAGGAAGATCTGAAGGGCGAGCCGTTCGTCGGGACCGCCGGTCGCTTCCTCGATACGCTGCTGGCTTCGGTCGGCCTCACCCGCGGCGAGGTGTACATCACCAACGTGGTGAAGTCCCGCCCGTTCGTCGGCCCGCCCCCGGGACGGAACCGCCCGCCGCTCACCATCGAGATCCAGGCCTGCCGGGCCTGGCTCGATGAGCAACTGCGCATCATCCGGCCGCAGGTCGTCGTGGCGATGGGCCGGATCGCGCTCGAGTACGTCCTTCCGGGGAGGAAGATTTCCGAGGTCCACGGGACGCCGCAGCGCCAGGACGGGCGCACCGTCCTTCCGCTGTTCCATCCGGCGGCGGCGCTCCACCGGCAAGCGCTGGGGGATGTGCTCAAGCGGGACTTCCTCGTGCTCGGGCGGCTCCTGCGACGGCAGGAACGCCCGCAGGCGGGCAGGAAATAGCGGGTGAACGACAGCCACCCTTGACGTCGGACCTCTCAACGGAGCGCAGATGTGCTCGACATGGTCATCCTGGGCCTCGTCCAAGGGCTGACCGAGTTCCTCCCGGTCAGCAGCACCGCCCACCTCATCTTCGCCGAGATGTTTCTCGGCATCGCCCGCCCCGGAATCCTGCTTGAAGCGATCCTGCACCTCGGCACCGCGCTCGCCGCGATCATCCTGTTCTGGGGGGATGTGCGCCTGCTGCTCGCGGGATGGTGGGCGACGACGCCCTTAGGACGCGAGACCGATGCGCTCCGCCCCTACGGACGCCTGGCCTGGTTTATCGTGCTGATCACCGTCATCACCGCCGCGGTGGGACTGGCCCTGGCCGATCCCTTCGAGCGGATGTTCGGATCGATCCGCGGCACGGCGGTGCAGTTGATCCTCACCGGCGTGATCCTCCTCCTCGCCCGCGGTCGCGGCACGCGGACGATGCTTGACGCCGGCCCTGGGGACGCCGCAGCGGTCGGCCTGGCCCAGGCCGCGGCGATCGTCCCCGGGATCTCGCGCTCCGGGACGACCATCGCCGCCGCGATGTGGCTGGGCATGCGGGGCGATGAGGCGGCGCGGCTGTCATTCCTGGCGGCCATCCCCGCCGTGACGGGAGCGGGTCTCTTCGGGTTGAAGGACCTGCCCCTCGGCGCCTCGCTCGGGTATACTCCGGTCCAGTTGGTCGTCGGGTTCGGCGTATCGCTGGTCTCGGGCGTGCTTGCGATCCGCTGGCTCCTCGCCGTGGTACGACGAGGTCGGCTCGCCGGGTTCGCCGTGTACTGCATCGTGGCCGGCGCCGCAGTGTGGATCGTCGCGGGGAGGTAGGACGTCGTGGCTCGCCGGAAGCGTGTGTCAGGTCGCCGCCAGGGTGTCGGAGCGTTGCTGGTCGTCATCGCGCTCCTCCTGGGCCTCTCGTATCTCCCCGAGGCCCGCGGCCTTCCCGTGCTGCTCGGTCGCTGGCAGCGAGTTCTTCTGGGCGATGTCGCCATCCTCATCCCGATTGCGTTGCTCGCCCTCGGCGCCACGCTCGCCATCGCGCCCGGGTGGACCACCGTGTCGCGCCGCGTCGCGTCCGCCGTCCTGGCCATCCTCACCGGGATCGCCGCGTATCACTCACGGGTGTTGCCCGGAGACGAGTTCCGCGCCGGACGGGCCGGGGTCTCCGGAGGCGTCGTGGGAGCGGCGATCGTCTGGGCGCTGCGCTCGGTGGTCGGCGAGCCCGGCGCCTGGCTGCTCATCGTTCTGGCCGGCGTCATCAGCGCGGTCCTGTGGACGGGCCTCCCCCTGGCGGCGGTCCTGCGGGGGATCTGGTTCGGCCTTTCCGTGGGCCTGCGGTTCATTGCCGCGGCGTTGATCCGGGGGGCGCTGTGGATCGGACGCACGGTGCGGCGCGCCGTGAGCCGCCTCTACACCGCGGCGGCGGCCGGGATTGCGCTGCTGCTTCCCGTCCTGGACCGTCTCCGCTCGCGCATAGCTCGGCACGTCCCGGCAGCACCGCTACCGGCCGTCCCGGTCTCGACAGCCCCAATTCCCGAACCGGCTCCGATGATCCCGGCCACGGTCCGGCCGGGGGGTGGGGGGGGTGAGACCAGGGAGGAGGGCTCGGGCAAACCGGTGCAGGCGCGCCAGGACAGGCCCAAGCATCAGCAGGAGTCCCTCGCCCTCGAGGTCCCCTCCGGTGGGTTCCAGCTGCCGCCCGTGACCCTGCTCAACGACCTCCCGAGCATGCGTAATAGAGGAAAGGCGGACCCGACCGAGGTCGCCCGGCTTCTCGAACAGACCCTGGCCAGCTTCGGCGTGGAAGCGAAGGTGGTGCGCTGGGAGCAGGGGCCCGTCGTCACCCGGTTCGAGGTGCAGCCGGCGCCCGGGGTGCGCGTGCAGAAGGTCAGCAGCCTGACCAACGATATCGCCCTCGCGCTCGCCGCCCCGAGCGTGCGGATCGAGGCGCCCATCCCCGGAAAGTCCGCCATCGGCATCGAGCTGCCGAATCAGAAAGTCGCGCTCGTCCACATCAAGGAGATCCTCGAGTCGGAGGAGTACCGGCGGCAGACCACGCCGCTCACGGTCGCCTTCGGCAAGGACATCGCCGGCCACCCGATCCTCGGGGACCTGGCCGAGATGCCGCACGTGCTGATCGCGGGGGCGACCGGCTCCGGCAAGTCGGTGATGCTGAACGCGATCATCGCCGGGCTCCTCTTCCGGTGCACGCCGCTCGACGTGCGGTTCCTCATGATCGATCCCAAGCGCGTGGAGTTCACGAACTTCAACAACATCCCGCACCTCCTGGCCCCGGTCGTTACGAACCCCCGCGCGGCGGCCGGCGCGCTCAAGGAGATGCTGCGGGAGATGGAGGAGCGGTTCGAGCGGTTCGCCGGCGCCGGCGTGCGCAACGTCCAGGCCTTCAACCAGCTCCCCGACGGCGAGCGGCTGCCCTACATCGTCATCATCATCGACGAGCTGGCCGACCTGATGATGGTCGCCCCGGCGGACTTCGAGGACGTCATCTGCCGGCTGGCGCAGATGACCCGCGCTACCGGCATCCACATGGTCGTGGCCACGCAGCGGCCGTCGGTGGACGTCATCACCGGCCTGATCAAGGCCAACATCCCCTCGCGCATCGCGTTCGCCGTGACCAGCCAGGTAGACAGCCGCACGATCCTCGACATGCCCGGCGCGGAGAAGCTGCTCGGCAAGGGCGACATGCTCTACATGCCGGTCGGCGCGGCCCGGCCCGTGCGCGCGCAGGGCGCCTTCATCGCGGACAGCGAGATCCAGGCCCTGGTCACCTGGTGGAAGTCGCAGGGCAAGCCGGTGTATGACCAGGACGTCCTCCGGGCCGAGAAGACGACTTCCGAGGGGGAGGGTGGAGAGGATGCGCTGCTCGCCGAAGCCGGCCGCCTCATCGTGCGCTCGGGGTACGGCTCCGTCTCGCTCCTCCAGCGGAAGATGAAGATCGGCTACGTGCGGGCCGCCCGCATCGTCGATCAGCTCGAGGAAAAAGGCATCGTCGGCCCGGCACAGGGCAGTAACCCGCGCGAGGTCCTCGTCGGTGTGGACGACCTCGAGCGCCTCCTTCGCTCGACCCACTCCCCCTCCGCCTGACAGGAAAGCCTATCCGGACTGAGAATCTAGGCAGGCGGGACCGCCGCGCCCGCGGCGGGGGCAGGGACGGAGTTCGGTGCGGACATCACAGGGGGTGAAGTATGCAGATACGTCGAGGGAGCCGCGCGGCGCTGGCCATGATCGCCGTCGTCGCGCTGGTCATCGTCGGGTGCGCGCGTCAGCAGGCGCAGCCGCCGGCGGGGCCGGAGAAACTCAAGATCGGCATCGTTTACGACGTGGGCGGGCGGGGCGACCTGTCGTTCAACGACATGGCCTATGCCGGCCTGCAGCGGGCCCAGCAGGAGTTCGGCGATCGCATCGAGACTCGGGACCTGGAGCCGACGGCAGGCGGGGAGAACCGTGAGGAGCTGCTGCGGCTCCTCGCCGGAGAGGGTTTCGACCTCATCTTCGGCATCGGCTTCCTGTTCACCGACAGTGTCCAGCGCGTGGCCAAGGAGTTCCCGAACGTGAAGTTCGGGCTCGTCGATGGCTTCATCCCCGACCTCACGGAGGACAGCAACGTCGCCTGCCTGCTGTTCAACGAGCATGAGGGGTCCTTCCTCGTCGGCGCGGCAGCGGCGTTGAAATCGAAGACCAACGTGATCGGATTCGTGGGCGGGATGAAGATCCCGCTCATCGAGAAGTTCGAAGCCGGCTTCATCGCCGGGGCGCGGTACGTGAAGCCCAGCATCCGCGTCCTCTCCGACTACGCCGGCACGACCGGGGAAGCGTTCCGCGATCCGGTCAAGGGCAAGGAGCTCGCCCTCGCCCAGTACGACCGCCGGGCGGACATCATCTATCATGCCAGCGGCGGCACCGGCATCGGGGTGTTCGAGGCGGCGGTGACCCGCGACCGGCTCGCCATCGGGGTGGACGCCGACCAGTCCCTGACGGTGAAGGAAGACCAGCGCGGGCGGATCCTGACCAGCATGATGAAGCGCGTGGACGTCTCGGTGTACGAGACCATCAAAACCTTCATCGAGAACCAGTACAAGGGAGGCTACCGCACCTTCGGGCTGGCCAATAACGGCGTGGGTTACGCCGAGAACGACTACAACCGGGACATGATCGCCGACATCACGCCTCGGCTGGAAGAGCTCAAGCAGAAGATCGTCGCGGGTGAGATCAAGGTCCCGCAGAGCCGAGCCGAGCTGGAGACCTTCCTCAAGACCATCCCCAAGTGAGCGGGTAGCACCGGCGGCCGGAGGGGTGGAGCTGGGGGCTCCACCCCTTTCGCCTTCCTGCGGTCATGAGCGACCTGTTCATCGAGCTCCAGGCGATCACCAAGCGCTTCCCCGGGGTCACGGCGAACGACCACGTGGACCTCGCCGTGCGTACGGGGGAGATCCACGCCATCGTCGGCGAGAACGGCGCCGGCAAATCCACTCTGATGCGCGTCCTCTACGGGCTGTACCAACCCGACGCCGGGACGATCCGCGTACGCGGGGAGCCCGTCGCGATCGAGAGCCCCCGCCGGGCGCTGGAGTTCGGGATCGGGATGGTCCACCAGCACTTCATGCTGATCCCGGTGTTCACGGTCGCAGAGAACATCATCTTGGGTAGCGAGCCCTCGGGTGCGCTCGGCAGCCTTCGCCTGCGCGAAGCGGAGACGCGGGTGGCGGAGTTGTGCACGCAGTACGGTTTTGTCCTCAACCCTGCCACCCGCGTCGACACACTCTCCGTGGGCGAGCAGCAGCGCGTGGAGATCATCAAGGTGCTCTACCGAGGGGCGGAGCTGCTCATCCTCGACGAGCCGACCGCGGTCCTCGTCCCGCAGGAGGTGGATGAGCTCTTCGCCAACCTGCGCCGCCTCCGCGAGCAGGGGAAGACGATCATCTTCATCAGCCACAAGCTCGACGAGGTGCTGCAGATCTCCGACCGCATCACCGTGCTGCGCCGGGGGCGCGTCATGGGCACGGTCGACGCCGCGGGCACGAGCAAGGCCCGGCTGGCCGAGATGATGGTCGGCCGCCCCGTGTTCCTGGAGCTGGACCATCCGCCGGTCGCGCCCGGAGCGGTGCGGCTCGAGGCCGAGCGCCTGTGGGTCGAGGCGGGGCGCCGGCAGGCGGTGCGGGGCGTGGCGCTTGCCGTGCGCGCCGGGGAGATCTACGGGATCGCCGGCGTTGAGGGCAACGGGCAGACCGAGCTCGTGGAGGCCCTCGTGGGCCTGCGCCCGATCAGGAGCGGACGGCTACGTATCGAGGGGCGGGACGTGACGCACGCCCGGGCGCGCGCCATCAGGCTGATGGGCGTGGCGCACATCCCCGAAGATCGCCACCGCCGCGGGCTGGCCTTGCCGCTGTCTGTCTGGGAGAACATCATCCTCGGCCATCACTACCGCGACGCATTCGTGAACGGCCCGCTGCTGGACCGGCAGGCCATCGACGCGTTCGTGCGCGCGCGCGTGCGCGACTACGACATCCGCGTGGCGGATGTGGATGCGCCGGCCCTGGCGCTGTCGGGGGGGAACCAGCAGAAAGTGATCGTGGCGCGGGAGTTCAGTTTCGAGCCCAAGGTGCTGGTCGCCGCGCAGCCCACGCGCGGGCTGGACATCGGCGCCACCGAGTTTGTCCAGCGCCAACTGCTCGAGGCGCGGGCGAAGGGGATGGCGGTCCTGCTCGTCTCGGCGACGCTGGAAGAGGTCCTGTCGCTGGCCGACCGCATCGGGGTGATGTACGGCGGCGAGCTCGTCGCCGAGGTCGGCCGTGGCGAGGCCGGGGCCGCGGAGCTAGGACTGTACATGACGGGCGCGAAGCGCTCGGAGCGTCCCCCGGCATGAGAGGCCGTCTCCTGCTGCTGCAGATCGCCGGGCCCGCGCTGGCCATCCTCTTCGGGATGGTGATCTCGTCGATCATCATCCTCGCCATCGGCCGCAATCCGCTCGAGGTCTTCGGCCTGATGGTCCGCTTCAGCCTCGGCCGCACGGACAGCCTGTTCAGCATCCTCTTCAAGTCCACGCCGCTGATCCTCGCGGGGCTCGCCGTGGCGATGTCCTTCCGGGTCAACCTCTTCAACATCGGGGTGGAGGGCCAGTACTACATCGGCGCGTTCTTCGCGGCGTACGTCGGGTTCTCGCTGCGGGGACTCCCGGCCGCCGTGCATCTACCGCTGGCGCTGATAGCCGCGGTCCTCGGCGGGATGGTCTGGGGCCTGCTGCCCATCGTGCTCAAGCTGCGGCGCGGCGCGCACGAAGTCATCACGACGATCATGATGAACTACATCGCCTCGGCGGTGCTGCTCTATTTGATCAACGACATCTTCCGGGATCCCACGCAGGTCGGCACGCCCCGCGTGCGGACTCCCGACGTGGCCGCGGCAGCCCGCATCCCGTCGCTCGCGGCACTCTTCTCGCCGTTCGGCCTCACCGGCTCCGACGTGCAGAAACTCAACGCCTTGCTGCTGCTCGGCGTGCTGCTGGCCTTCGTGCTGGCGTTCGTGCTGGCCCGCACGCGCTTCGGCTACGAGGTGCGGGCCGTTTCGGCGAATCCCGAGGCGGCCGAGGCCGCGGGGATCCCCAATGCCCGGATCCAGTTCTGGGTCTTCATGATGAGCGCGGGGCTGGCCGGGCTGATCGGCCTCAACGACATCCTGGGGTTCTTCGGCTACCTCGACATCGACTTTCCGAAGGGCCTCGGGTTCCTCGGCATCTCGATCGCGCTGCTTGCGAAGAACAACCCGATCGGCGTCATCCCCGCCGCGCTGCTGTTCGGCTTCCTGGACCGGGGGGCGCAGGGGGTACAGTTCTTCGCGCGCATCCCGAAGGAGACGATCGTCATCATGCAGGCGATCATCATCCTCGCCATCGTCGTGGCCTACGAACTGCTCACACGCTACATCCGTGCCCAGCGGAAGCTGGAGGCGGAAGCGGCGGCCCCCGTGGGTCCGCCCGCGGCGGCGGAGGCGGAGCCGTAGATGGAGGTCCTCTCCTCGCTGGTCAGCCTGGCCCTCATCGCCTCGGCGATCCGCGTGACGATGCCGATCCTGCTCACTGCGCTCGGGGCAGTGTACTCCGAGCGCGGCGGCGTGGTGAACATCGGTCTCGAAGGCATCATGATCATGGGCACGTTCTTCGGGGCGGTGGGCAACTACTTCTTCGCACAGGCCTTTCCCTCGCTCGTTGCGCGCGCGCCCGACGTCGCCCCGGCCGCAGGGGTGCTGGCCGCCGTGCTCGCGGGCGTCGTCTTCGCCCTGATCCACGCCGTGGTCTCCGTGACGTTCCGCGTGAACCAGATCATCAGCGGCGTGGCCCTCAACCTCCTCGCGGCGGGGCTCGCGCGGTTCCTGAACATCCTCCTGTTCACGCAGGCCACGCAGTCGCCGGGGGTCCGGGGGTTCACGCCGATCGATCTCCCGCTGCTGCGCGACATCCCCGCGCTGGCGCCGCTGGTGCGCGGCATCTCGCCGATGATCCCGGTCGGCCTCCTGCTCGTGATCCTCAGCCAGTGGGTGCTGCTCCGCACGCGCTTCGGCCTGCGCCTGCGCGCAGTCGGTGAGTACCCGCTCGCCGCAGACACGCTCGGGGTGAGCGTCACCCGCATGCGGTACGCGGGGGTGCTGCTGAGCGGCGCGCTGGCCGGGGCGGCAGGGGCGTATCTCGCGGTCGAGCAGGCCCATCTGTACTTCGAGGGGATGACGCAGGGCCGCGGGTTCATCGCGCTCGCCGCGATGATCTTCGGCAACTGGTGGCCGGTCGGGGCCCTCGGCGCCTCGGCGCTCTTCGGGTACTTCGACGCGCTCAGCCTGCGCGTCGTCCGCTTGCCGGTGCCGTATCAATTCATCAACGTCCTCCCGCACGTCGTCACCATCCTCGTGCTCGCCGGCTTCGTCCGCCGCGCCCAGATGCCGGCCGCCGACGGCGTGCCCTACTCGAAGGAAGAGGAATGATGCCCGCCGTCGTCATCGGCGGCGTGAACGTGGACATGTTGGCGGTGCCGGCGGCGCCCCTGGTACCCGGTGTCAGCAATCCGGGCCGCGTCCGGATTGGCGCCGGCGGCGCTGGCCGCAACGTGGCGGAGAATCTGGCCCGCCTCGGGGTGGCCACCCGGCTGATCGCCTCCGCGGACGCACATCCCCTCACGGACCTGGCGATCACGCAGACCGCGCAGGCCGGCGTCGACACGAGCGGCATCCTTCGGGTTCCCGGACGCGGCAACTACTATGTCGCAATCGAGGACGCCGGGGCGGTCCGATGGGCCGTCTCGGACATGCCGGCGGCCGAAACACTGACGCCAGGCGACCTCGATGCGCGGGCTTCCTTCCTTCGGGAGGCTGCGGTGGTCGTCGTGGATGCGAACCTGCAGCCTGCCACGATCACGCGGGCGGCCGAGCTGGCCGCCCGCGGACATCTCTGCCTGCTGCCCGTCTCGCCAGCGAAGGCCCCAAAGGTACGCGCCGTGCTTGCGCACGCCGCGCTGCTCGTGCTGGGTATCCCGGAAGCCGAGGTGCTCTCCGGCACGAAGATCCGCACGCCACAGGAGGCGCTGCGCGCGGCACAGCAGCTCCGGCCCGCCCCCGAGGCGAGTGTGGTCCTCACGATGGGTGACCGGGGTGTTGCCTGGGTCATGGGCGGCCAGGCGCTGTGGGCCGATCCCGTTCCGGGGCTGGTGGTGGACCCGACCGGCGCCGGGGACGCCGTGGCTGCGGTAGCCCTGCACGCCGTGATCACGTCGCTCGATCCCCGGCGCGCTGCGCGGCTGGCGATGGTCGCGGCGGCGATGACGGTAGGCGTGGAGGGGGCGAACCATCCCGGTCTCTCGCTGGACGCTCTCCATGCGCGCATCTGACCTGCCGCCGTTCGTCACGCTGTCCGACGAGATCGCCGGCGCGCTGCGCGAGGGCCGCCCGGTCGTGGCCCTCGAGTCTGCCGTGATCTCGCACGGACTGCCGCACCCCACGGGCGTCGAAACGGCAGGTGTCCTCGAGGCGGACGTGCGTGCCGCGGGCGCGGTGCCGGCCACGATCGCCGTCGTCGAGGGGCGGATCCTCATCGGCGCCGTACGCGGCGACCTGTGGCGCCTCACGCAGCCCGGGACGTGGAAGATCGCCGAGCGCGATCTGGCTCCTGCGGCGGCCGCGCGGGCGACCGGAGGGACGACGGTCTCGGCCACCGTCGCCGCAGCCTCGATCGTCGGGATCGCCGTGATGAGCACCGGAGGGATCGGCGGCGTCCACCTGGGGGCCGAGCAGACGTGGGACGTCTCCGCCGACCTGCCGGCGCTGGGGCGGTACCCGCTCGCCGTCGTGTGCGCGGGGGCAAAGGCCATCTGCGACGTCGGGAAGACCCTCGAGTACCTCGATACCGCGGGCGTCACGGTGGTGGCCTACGGGACGGACCGGTTCCCGGGTTTCTACGCCGTGGACAGCGGGTTCGCGTCGCCGCGGCGGATCGCCCGGCCGGCGGAGGCCGCAGCGATCCTCTCGCGCAAGCGAGCGCTCGGGCAGGCAGGCGCGGTCCTTGTCGCGAACCCGATCCCCGCGCGGGAGGCGTTGCTCTCCGACGCCGTCACCCAAGCCGTCGGCGACGCGCTCGCCCGCACGGGGCACGTCCGCGGCGGTGACCTCACCCCTGCGCTCCTCGCCGCCCTCGGCGAGATCACCGGCGGGCAGACGCTGCGCGCGAATCTCGCCCTCCTGCGCTCGAACGCGCGTCTGGCCGCGGCGATCGCGCGCGAGGCCGCACAGGAAAGCCCTTGCGGGTGATGGAAAACACAGGGCGTGATGCGGGAACTCGGCATCGGCGATCGACTGCGCAACGCCCGTGAGGCGAAGGGCCTGAGCCTCGACGCCGTCGAGGGGCTGACCCGGATCCGCGCCGCCTACCTGGAGGCCCTGGAGGACGAGCAGTTCGAGCGCCTGCCGGGGCTCGTCTACGGCAGGGGCTTCCTGCGCACCTATGCCGCGGCGCTCGGCCTCGATCCCGATCCGCTGCTCGAGGTGTTCCCGACCGAGCCCCCCGGGATGCAGCCCATCATCGGCGTGCACGGCGTCGAGGTCCCGATCCAGCCTGCGGCGCCGCGCTCGCCGCTGCGGCGTGCTGCCACGTTCGGCGGGCTCATCCTCCTCGCTGGTCTGCTCGTGGTCGGCGCCGTCGGCTATTTCCAACTGCGGGAGTTCAGCGCTCCGCTCCCGCCCGAAGCCGTGACGCCGCCCCCGCCCGCGCCGCCCTCGGCGGAGCCCATCCTGCCACCCCCAGCGATTCCCGAACCCCCAGTGGGAGACGCAAAAGACCAGCGGGAACCTCCGCCTGTCGGCGGCGTGAACGTCGAGCTCCGCGCCACCGGGCCGTCCTGGGTGCGCGTGGTCGCCGATGGCGAGTCCGCGTTCCAGGGCATCCTCGAGGCGGGGGACGTTCGGCGGTGGCACGCGGAACGCCGCCTGACGAT
This sequence comes from bacterium, assembly GCA_035693805.1. Classification (GTDB taxonomy): domain Bacteria; phylum Sysuimicrobiota; class Sysuimicrobiia; order Sysuimicrobiales; family Kaftiobacteriaceae; genus Kaftiobacterium. Next base: position 14,303 of record DASSGA010000036.1, read on the forward strand.
CCGGGTCGGCAACTCGCACGCCGTGGAAGTGAGGGTTAACGGAGAGGCCTTCGAGCCGCCCCCCCGCCGCCAGGTGTGGGAAGAAACGTTCGAAGCCCCTAACGATGCGCGCTGAGATCATCTCGGTCGGGACCGAGTTGCTGCTCGGGCAGATCGTTGACACGAACGCGGCCTACCTGGCGCGCGAGCTGGCGAATCTCGGCATCGACGTCTTCTTCAAGCAGACCGTGGGGGACAACACGCAGCGTGTCCAGGACGCGGTGCGCCTCGCACTGGGACGGTCCGAGGCCATCCTGATGACGGGGGGACTCGGTCCGACCGAAGACGACCTCACCGTCGAAGCCGTCGCCGCGGCGGTGGGCGACGAACTGGTCCACGACGCGGACGTCGCCGCACACGTCACGCGCTTCTTCGAATCGCGGGGCCGCGTGCCGCCGGCCTCGGTGTACAAGCAGGCGCTCGTCCCACGGCAGGCCCGGGTCATCCCCAATCACCGCGGCACGGCGCCGGGCATCCATCTCGAGCGCGACGGCCGCATGATCTTCATCATGCCGGGCGTCCCCTTCGAGATGGATGGGATGATGCGCGAGTATGTGGTTCCCTACCTCCGAGCCCGCAGCGGAGGGACCGTGATCGGCTCGGTCGTGCTGCGCGTCACGGGGGAGGGGGAATCTGCCGTCGAGACCCGGATCAAGGACCTGATCCGGGGGACCACGCCGACGATCGCGCCCTACGCGAAGCTGGGCGAGGTGCATCTGCGCATCACCGCCAAGGGCGCGCCGGGGGAGGTGAAGGACCAGCTGGCGCGCGGGGAGGCCCTCGTGCGGGAGCGGCTCGGGGAACTCGTCTACGGGGTGGATGAACAGACCCTGGAGGACGTGGTCGGTGGTGTGCTGGCCGCGCGTCATCTGACGCTCGCCGCGGCGGAGTCGTGCACGGGAGGATTGCTCGCGGAGCGGCTCACGAACGTGCCCGGGAGCTCGACCTATTTCCTCGAAGGCGTCGTCGCCTACAGCAATCGCGCAAAGATTGAGCGCCTCGGCGTCGACCCGCGCCTCATCGAGGCCCACGGCGCCGTGAGCGCGGAGGTGGCGGAGTCGATGGCCGCGGCGATCCGGGCTCGAGCCGAGGCGGCTCTCGGGGTCTCGATCACGGGCATCGCGGGTCCGGTGGGAGGCACTCCGGAGAAACCGGTTGGGCTCGTCTTCATCGGGCTGGCGCATCCCGGCGGAGTGTTGCACCGGCGCCTCACCTTCGGCGCGGAACCCGGCCGCGCGGGCATCCGCCATCTGGCCGCCCAGGCCGCATTGAACCTCCTTCGCCTCCACCTTCTGCGGGGATGACGGAGGGGACCCACCGCATCTTCGTCGCGGTCGCGCTCGATCCGGCGCTCCGAGCGGCGGTGGTGGCGCTGGAACGGCGGCTCGAGGACGCGGGAGCACGCCTGCGGTGGGTGGAGGTCGAGAACCTCCACTTCACACTGCGGTTCCTAGGACAGCTCTCCGAGCCGCAACTCGACCGCGTCCGCCGCACCGTTCGTGACGCCTCGGCAGGGTCGGCGGCCTTCCGGATCCGCCTGGCCGGCATCGGGGCGTTCCCGAATCCGCGGCGCCCCCAGGTCGTGTGGGCGGGAATCCGAGAGGGCGCGGAGGCGATGGCGGATCTGGCACGCCGGCTGGATGACGCCCTGGCCCGAGAGCGGTTCCCGCGGGAGCCCCGGGGCTTCACACCCCACCTCACCCTGGCGAGGGTAAAGGATGCCCGCCTGTGGGGCGACCTAAGCCGCGTGCTGCCGGTTTTCGAGGCGGAACAGGTGGGAGAGCAGGAGGTACGGTCTCTCGTGGTCATGGAGAGCCTCCTGCGGCCTCAGGGACCCATCTACACACCTGTTGAGGAGGTTCGGCTCAGTACCTACGAGAAGTAGTAGTCACCCATGACTCGCCGTGGCCATTGACAAGCGAACAAATGTTTGGTAGACTGCCCGCGACTCGGGCTCCCAGCCCAGCAGGAGGCCTCAGATGAACGAACGCCAGCGTGCCCTCGACCTTGCGGTCACCCAGATCGAGAAGCAGTTCGGGAAGGGCTCCATCATGAAACTGGGCGAGGCCGGCAGCAAGTTCGCCGTGGACGTCATCTCGACCGGCGCGCTCGGTCTTGACATTGCCCTCGGCATCGGCGGGGTGCCTCGCGGCCGCGTCGTAGAGATCTACGGGCCGGAGTCCTCCGGGAAGACCACGCTCGGCTATCACATCATCGCCGAGGCGCAACGCGAGGGTGGGGTGGCGGCGTTCATCGACGCGGAGCACGCGCTCGACCCGAACTACGCGCGGTCGGTCGGGGTGGACGTGGACAACCTGCTGCTGTCGCAGCCCGACTCGGGCGAGCAGGCACTCGAGATCGGGGAAACCCTGGTGCGCAGCGGGGCCGTCGACGTCATCGTCGTCGACTCGGTGGCGGCGCTCGTGCCCCGGGCCGAGCTCGAGGGCGAGATGGGCGATGCCCACGTCGGGCTCCAGGCGCGCCTGATGTCGCAGGCGCTGCGCAAGCTCGTCGGGGCGATCAGCCGCTCGCGCACGACCGTCGTCTTCATCAACCAGATCCGCGAGAAGATCGGCGTGATGTTCGGCAACCCGGAAACGACCACCGGGGGCCGGGCGCTGAAGTTCTACGCCTCAGTGCGCATGGAGATCCGCCGCATCGAGAACCTGAAGTCCGGGGACGAGGTGAAGGGGATGCGGGCGCGGGTCAAGGTCGTGAAGAACAAGCTCGCCGCGCCCTTCCGAGATTCCGAAGTGGACATCCTCTACGGACTGGGCATCAGCAAGTCCGCGAACATCCTCGACGTCGCAGCGGCCCACGGGATCGTCCAGCGCACGGGGACCTGGTTCGCCTTCGGAGACATGCGGCTCGGTCAGGGGCGCGACAACGCGCGCGACTTCCTCGACAGCAACCCCGAACTAGCGCGCGAGATCGACCGTCGCGTGCGGCTCCACGTCGGCCTGCTCAAGCCGGCCGCGCCCGAAGCGCGTGAGATCCCGCCGGCCGGGAAGGAGCCCGCGGCCAAAGGCAAGGCGTGAGATGTGAAGGTCCTACGCGTCGGCCCGCCCTCAGGTCGGTGGCGCCACCAGCGGGTGGTGCTCGATGACGGGCACGCCTTGCGCGTGCGGCCCGAGGACGTGGCTACGCTCGGTCTGACCCCCGGCGTGGAACTCCGCGAGGAGGCGTTCGAGGCGCTGCGCGGCCGGGCCGAGATCGTGCTCGCCACGGAGAGCGCGTTGCGGCTGCTCAGCGTGCGTCTGCGGAGCCGGCGCGAACTGGATGAACGCCTCCGCCGACGGGGCACTGCACCCGCCGTGATCCAGGCCGTTCTCGATCGTCTGTCGGCGGAAGGATTCCTCGACGACGTGCGGTTCGCACGGACCTGGATCCGGGGGCGCCTGGCGTTGCGTCCTTCAGGAGGTGTCCGGCTGCGCAGCGAACTCCTTCGAAAAGGTGTGGCTTCCGGGGTCATTGATCAGGCCCTGCGTGAGGCGTTCTCGGAGGCGGACGAGCACCAGCTCGCGCTCGAGGTGGCCCGGTCCCGCCTCCGCCGGTATCGCACCCAGCCGGCGGAGGTCGCCTACCGGAGGCTAGCCGGGGTCCTGCATCGCCGGGGCTTCTCGGCCGGTGCGATCGCCGGCGCGCTGCACGCAGTCCTCGGTCACGCAGTCCCGGTCACTGAGTGATGACAGAACCGTCGAAGCGAGTCGCGATCCAAGGGTCGTCCGGCCAGCTCGTGCTGGATCTGGCGGAACGTGCCCTGACACAGTCCGTGGATGCCGCCGAGAGCATCTGCGCGGGCCTGAACGACCAGCAGCGGGCCGCCGTCACCTACGAGACCGGGCCGCTGCTCATCGTGGCCGGGGCCGGCACCGGGAAGACCGCGGTGATCACGCGGCGGATCGCCTGGCTCATCGCCGCGAAACGCGCGAAACCGTCTGAGATCCTGGCCCTGACCTTCACGGACAAGGCCGCGGCGGAGATGGAAGAGCGCGTCGACGTCCTCGTCCCGTACGGCTATACCGACGTCTGGGTCAGCACGTTCCATGCCTTCGGCGACCGCGTGCTCCGCGACCATGCTCTCGTCCTCGGGCTCGCCCCCGACTTCCGTATCCTGACGAAGGCGGAGCAGGTCATCTTCTTCCGCGAGCGGCTCTTCGAGTTCCCGCTGGACTACTACCGGCCGCTGGGCGACCCGACCCGCTACGTCGAGGCGATGCTCGCGCTGATCAGCCGGGCGAAGGACGAGGACATCACCCCGGACGAGTACGTGGCCTTCGCCGACCGGGTCGTGGGCGCGGCCGAGGCGGATCCCTCGGACAACGAGCTCGCCGAGCATGCCCGGCGGCAGCGCGAGATCGCGCTGACCTACAGGCGCTATCAGGAACTGCTCGCCGCCGAAGGCTGCGTCGACTTCGGGGACCTGATCACGCTGACGCTCCGCCTCCTGCGCCGGCATCCGACGGTCCTGCGCGAGTACCAGCAGCGCTTCAGCTACGTCCTGGTCGACGAGTTCCAGGACACGAATTAC
>DASSGA010000037.1:0-16292 GCA_035693805.1 bacterium
CGTGCTAGTATCTGGGTAATAGCAGAGTGCTTGTGGTTGAGGCCGTGACGCCTCCGCATCATGCGGGGGCGTTATGTCTTTTCCGGGAGGTGCAGCATGACCGAGCGACATCACGATCCGCTGGAGCTCTGGGTGGGCACCTGGACCCCCGAGGAGTGGGTGGAGCGTGAAGCCCGCCGGGCCGAGGAGCGCAAGAAGCAGGACGAGCGTGTGTCCGGCATGAGCCCGCGCGCGGACGAGTCCCCTTCGCTCGAGGAGTAGCGCCCTCCCCGCCCTACGGAGGCTGCGTCTGCTCCAGTTGCCGGAGCAATACGCCGAGCCGCTCGATCTCCCGCGCGTACCCCGAGAAGTCTCCCTGCCGCAGCAGCGACTGCGCCCGCTCGTAGGCCTCCCGCGCCTGACGGATGAGCTCCCCGCCCCCCGCCCCGCTCTCCGCCGGCGGCGGGGTCTCCCGCTCCCGCCCGAGGAGCAGGGCGATGGCCGTGTCCAGGCTCTCCGCCATGACGATACGGGCTCCGCTCGTGACGATGACCCGCTTCAGCTCCGGGAGCTGGCTGCGCTCGGCCTGGAGGAAGAGCGGTTCCACGTACATCAGGGTGTCCTCGATCGGGATGACCATCATGTTGCCGCGGATCACGCGCGAGCCTTCCTGGTTCCACAGCGTGAGCTGCTGGCTGATCACCGGATCCTGGTTGATGCGCGATTCCACCTGCATCGGCCCGAACGCCAGGCGGTCTTTGGGGAAGCGGTAGACGACGACCTCGCCGTAGTTCGGCGCGTCGTTGCGTGCCGCCATCCAGGCGATCATGTTGTCGCGGTTGGCCGGGGAGAGCGGCAGGATGAGGATGAATTCCGGAGGCGCCTCCTCCGTCCCCAGCCGCATCGTCACGTAGTAGGGCTCCACCGCCACCGTGTCGTTCCCGAAGATTTCGTTGGGGATCGTCCACACATCCTCGCGGTTGTAGAAGACGCGGGGGTCCCGCATGTGGAAGGTGGCGTACACGTGCGCCTGGATCTGGAACATGTCCACGGGGTACCGCAGGTGCGCGGCCACCTCCGCCGGCATGGCCGAGGCCGGCTTGAACAGCTCGGGGAAGATCCCGGCCAGGCTGCGTACGATCGGGTCGCGCGGATCGACGACGTAGAAATCCACCGACCCGTCGTAGGCGTCGACGACGACCTTCACCGAGTTCCGGATGTAGTTGATGCCCTCGAAGGGCGTGGCGTAGGGATACCGGCTGGTCGTAGTGTAGGCGTCGATGATCCACACCAGCCGCCCGCCGGCCAGGACGATGTACGGATCGCTGTCGTAGGTCAGGAACGGCGCGAGACGGCGGAGCCGCGTGGGCAGGTCGCGCGCGAACAGGATGCGGCTGCGCGCGTTGATGTCGCCGGAGAGGACCAGCTTGAGGTCGCCGAACCGGTAGGCGAAGGCCAGGCGGCGCAGCCGGCTTATCCCGATCCCGCCGCGGCCATCGTAAGTCGTGTAAACGTTTTCGTCCCCCCGAGGGTAGTCGAGCTCCTGCACGCCCGTGTTCACGACCACGTAGCGGTCGGAGTGCTCCCCGAAGTAGATCTGCGGACGCGTGATGGTCAGCCCCGGCGCCGTGGTCGGCGGGATGTCCTTGATGAAGAACTCCGGCATCCCCTCTTCCGAGATCCGGTTCACCGGGCTCATCACGATGCCGTACCCGTGCGTGTAGACGAGGTGCTCGTTCACCCAGGTGCGGGCCGGCGCGGTGAGGCGGCCGCTCTCCAGCTCGCGCGCGGAGAGCATGACCTGGCGCTGCGCGCCTTCGATGCGGTAGCGGTCGATGTCCACGTCCCCGAAGACGTAATAGGGCCGCAGGGCCTGCAGCTGCCGGTAGGCGGAGAGCAGCGGGCGGTAGTCCCAGAGGCGCACGTTCTCGATCGTGGGCCGGTTGCGCTCCACGACCCGGGCGGTGATCGGTTCGGCGGAGAAGCTCAGCTCGCGCACCCGGTCGAGCCCGAAGGCGCGCAGGGTGGAGATGATCCCGGCCCGGATGTACGGCGTCTCGACGGTGAGCTCGTTCGGCGTCACGCGGAACTGCTGGACCAGCCGGGGGTAGAGGCCGAGCCCCGCCGCCCAGGCCACGGCGATGACCAGCACCGTCAGCACGGCGAAGCGGATCGTGCGCAGGCGGACGTTGGCAAACAGCAGTGCCGCGGCGACGATGAAGAGCACCGTGAGCAGGCGCAGCACCGGCAGCACGGCGTGGACGTCGGCGTAGGTCGCGCCGTAGATCGCCCCTCGCGTCGAGTACTCCAGACCGTAGGTATCGAGCCAGAAGCCCCAGCCGCGCACGAGGAGGATCCCCCCCGCCAGCAGGCTGAGGTGAGCGCGGACCCGTTCGGGCATCGCCGAGATGCCGCGGATCATCAACGACGCATAGCGGAGGTAGTAGCCCGCGGTGACGATGAGGAAGATCAGGACCAGCCAGCCGAAGAGCGCGCCCTCGATGAAACGGTACACGGGAAGGCGGAATACGAACAGGCCGACGTCTTTCCCGAACAGCGGGTCGGTCACGCCGAAGGGCCGCGCGTGCACAAACTGCTGGAACATCGCCCACCGCGCGCTGGCCGCGAGCCCCACGATGAAAGCGATGAGCCCGAGCAGCCACCAGAGCAGGGGGGCGCCGCCGGCGAACCGGCGGCGGAACCGCCGCCGGGGACGCGGTTCCACATCGATGACGTCGGGGGCGCGCCGGACGAGCAGCGGGCGCAGGTTCAGGAAGAAGAGCAGGAACAGCACGCCGCCGACCACAACCGTCACGCCGATGCGGGACAGGAGCGGCACCCAGAAGACGCGCCGGTAACCGAGCTCCCCGAACCACAGCCAGTCCGTGTACCACCGGGCCAGTGTGGGCGCCAGGATGAACAGGACGACGAAGAGGATCAGCAACCACAGACGGAGTCTCACAGTCGGGGTCCCCTCCCACTGTATTGTCGGCGGGAGAGGCGTTTCCTTGTCGTGCTACAATGGGCTCATGGTACAGGAGACCGACGCGCTCACCCGCGAGCAGGTCGTCGAGGTCCTGAAGGCCATCTACGACCCTGAGATCCCGGTGAACATCTACGACCTGGGGCTCATCTACGACCTGCAGATCGTGGGGTGGGACGTGTCCATCAAGATGACCCTCACCGCGGTCGGCTGCCCGATCGGGCCGGCCATCGCGGAGGAGATCCGCAACAAGCTGCAGTCCGTGGGCGCCGACAAGGTGGCCGTGGACTTCGTGTGGAGTCCCGCCTGGAAGCCGGACCGGCTGTCGGACGACGGTCGGATGGCGCTGCAGAGCCTGGGCTTCCCCGTCTAGCGGCGGACCCTAGCGGCCGAACAACGCGCGGGCGATCCCCCGCCCGGCGACCGCGATCAGCATGTATCCCGCGGCGAGGAATCCCACCGGCACCATCTTCAGCAGGTCGAGATAGTACTTGAACCCCAGGCGGAGGTCCGGCAGGTACCAGGCGAAGCGCACGTCCCAGAGCCAGGCGAAGTACAGCACCTGCAGCAGGAGCGCGTAGGCGACGAGGAACCCGGTGTCGAGCCCGGTCCGCGCCGCATCGATCATGCCGCCCCGCGCCGTGAGCAGCCCCGCCAGGAACCCGGCCCCGCAGATTGCGATGGCGGCGTCGATGAGGCGCCCGTTGAAGAATTGCAGGATGAGCGACTCGGTGTTGAAGACGCTGAGCGAGAAGGTGTACCCCCGCCCGAAGAACAGGCTGTAGTCGATGGCAAAGAACGCCGCGGCCGCGACCGCCGCCGGCAGCAGCAGCCGCTTGCGCCCATGCATCGCCAGGTAGATCAGGGGGATCAGCGCGATCCCGGCGGCGATCGGCATGCGCTGCCTCCGCTCGCGCTCCAGCCGCGCCGCCCGCCCGGTGAAGTACTCGTGCGCGATGTCATCGGAGAACGCGGCGACGCCGTCGGGCCCGTCGGAGAGGCCGCGCAGCCGCGCATCGCTGAACAACGCCGCCAGCGCCGGGTTGCCGAGGTACCCCGCGACATAGGAGTACAGGTTGCGCTGCTGCTCCGCCCAGCGGCGGGCGAGTCCGGTTGTCTCCCCCTGGAGGGCCTCCACGAGCGGCCGGCCCTGGCTGTGCGCCGGAATGGCCGTCCCGAGCAGAGCGGCCACGGTCGGCGCGATGTCGGCCTGGCGGACGTCGCCGCCCCGCACCCCCCGCCGCACGCCCGCGCCAGCCAACACGAGCGGGACCTGCTTCACAACGGTCTCCCATCCTCCGTGCCCGCCTGTGTCGGTGTGCCCGTGATCCGCCGTGACGATCACCGTGGTGGTGGCGAGATCCACCGCCTGCAGGATCGCCGCGAGGTGTCCGTCCACGCGCCGGGCCGCCTCCGCGTACTGGGCGCTCGTGCCGCCGAAGCCATGGCCGAGGATGTCCACGCTCGGAAGGTGCACGAGGACGAGTTGGAGGTCCTGGCCGAGGAACCTGAGGGCGCCGGCCGTGACGTCCGCACTCGTCCGGTGCGCATCCTCCACATCCCGGTCGTTGTGCGGGTCCTCGACGAGGATGCGGGCGTCCGGGGAACCGGGGAAGAGCGTCCCCCACCCCGTGCTGCCCGCGATCCCGCTGCGCAGGCCGGCGCGCCTCGCCGACGCGAACACGTGGTCGACGCGCACGGCGCCCTTGTACCAATTGGTGGTAACCCCGCTCACTTCTTGCGTCGCCCCCGAGGCGATGAGCGTCCACCCTGGATACGACAGGGAAGGCTCCCCCGTCCACGCCGTGAAGTCCGCGCCCTGCTGGCGGAGGCCGTTGAGTGTCTTCATGCCGCGGGACGCATCCACCCGGAGCCCGTCGACGACGACGAGGACGACGCGGGGGCTCAGGCCCGGTCCGCCGGAGCCCATGGGGAGCGGCCCGGAGAAGGGCGAGCGGTATTCCACCACCGCGTCCCAGGAGTACTGAGTCAGTTGCTGCGCGCCGTAGCCGGCGGCGGCGAGGACGAGGATCAGGATGAACGGCGCGACGATTGGACGGATGGCGAACACCTCTCCTTCGAAGTGTTGCCCGTTGCTTCGTCGCTTTAGAACACGAGACCTGTCCTGGGTCAGGACGGGGAGTGTGAGGCGAATCGCCGGCAGGCGTCGATGAACCGCTCGGCCATCTCCGGCTTCGCGGCGAAGTGGACGTGGGTGTACGCGGCCAGCAGCGTGGGAGTGGTGATGCCGTCCCGGCCGTCCCCGATGCCCTCGCCGTCCGAAGCGCGGTAGGCGATGGAGACCGGCCCGCGCAAATCGACCGTCGACCAGTGGGATTCGTGTCCGCGGACGGATTCGCCCCGGCGGAGGAGCAGCGTGTCGGTCTCCGCCTCGAGGGTGACGTAGTTGAATGCCACGGGGCGTCCGTGCATCCGCGCGGTCGCGGGCAGGGCACCGACCATCTCCGCTCTCCGCCGCCCGTCGATGAGCTCCTCGGTCAGGTAGAGCATCCCGCCGCACTCGGCGTACACGGGCATCCCGCGACTGATCGCTTCGGCCACGGCGTGGCGCATCGGTTCGTTCTCCGCCAGGTCGCGCGCGTAGAGCTCGGGGAACCCTCCTCCGAGATACAACCCGTCGACCTCAGGGAGGCTGCGGTCGTGCAGCGGACTAAACGGGATGAGCCGGGCCCCCAAAGCCTCGAGCATCTCCAGTCCGTCCTGGTAATAGAAGGTGAAGGCCTCGTCTCGGGCGATCCCGATCCGAGCGGCGAACGGCCCGGGGATGGGAGGGAAGGCAAGCGGCCCCTCCACGACGACCGGCGGGGCGGTCCTCGCGATCCGCAGGACCGCGTCGACGTCGACGTGGGCGGCGATCGCATCCCCCAGCGCCTCGATCGCCCCCTCCGGCGACGCCTCGGGGAGGGGTGCGAGACCGAGGTGGCGCTCGGGGATGCGGAGCCGATCGTCCCAGGGAACCGCGCCGAGCAGCGGGATCCTGGAGGACGCGAGGGCCTCCCGGAGTGTTTGGACGTGGCGGGCGCCCCCTGCCCGGTTGGCGATCACCCCCGCGATGTTCAGCTGCGGGTCGAACGCCGAGAACCCCAGGGCCGTGGCCGCGGCGCTTCGCGCGGAGCCGCCCACGTCGATCACGAGGATGACCGGTGTGCCGAGCAACCGGGCCACCTCAGCCGTCGAGCCCTCGTCTCCCGTTCCAGCGCGGCCGTCGTAGAGGCCCATCATGCCCTCGATGACGGCGACCTGAGCTCCCCCCGCCCCGCGCGCCAGCAGTTCGACCACGGTCGGATGGGGCAGCATCCAGGAATCGAGGTTCCGGCAGGGCTGTCCCCCGGCCATGCTCAGCAGGGACGGATCGATGAAGTCCGGGCCGACCTTGTAGGCCTGCGTCCGCAGGCCGCGGCGGAACATGGCGCGGAGCAGGCCGAGGCTGACTGCGGTCTTGCCGCAGCCGCTGTGTGTTCCGGCGATCAAGACTCGAGGCAAGTTCATCTGGGCTCATCGAGGCTCTTCGACGCCGGCGGCGGCCCACCCTGGGCTCGTGCACACGACTGTTGACACCTCGAAGCGGTCGATGCTACCCTGTACGCGTTTGTTCGAGGATCGAGATGGCTGACCAGAGAGGAGGTGAGGCCGGCAATGTTGAGTAGACTCGCCCCGGCCCACCGGAGAGGGTTTTCAGGGTAAGGCGGAACTTCTTCCGTCTGCCCAGCGTCCTGGTCTTGTGGGCCGGGGCGCTTTTCTTTTCCGCGTCTAGCGCGCCCGCGCAACGGGGCATCACATAAGCACGAGGCACTACAAGGGTACGGCAGCGTTGCGCACACGACTACTGCTCTTCCTGATTCTCACGGTGGCGATCGCCTCGTGGGTGCAGGCCCGGCCCACGGAATCGGATGATCGCCCATTCAACGTCACCCCGACCGCCGGCTCATGGCCGGCGGCGGGGGCGCCCGAGCCATCGCCGTACGTCCGCGTCACCAACGTCGAGTGGGCCACGGACGGCCAGGTGGGCAAGGTCCTCATCCGGACAGACGGACCTGTGAACTTTCGCGCCTTTGCGAACAGCAGCCGAATCGTCCTGGACCTCTGGCAGGCCGGCGACGCCCGCTGGCAGACGCTGCCGATCGACGATGCCTATGTCCGCCGGCTCCGCATCCGCCAGTACACCCCGGGTCTCGCGCGCGTCTACATCGACCTGAAGCGGCCGGCCCGCTACAAGACGTTCGTGAAGTACGCGCCGCACGCGATCGCGGTGGTCATCATCCCGCCCTGGATGGCGACGGCGAAGCTGCCGGCCAGCGTCGCCTATGAGAAGACGCGGGTCCAGACCGGCAGCGGATCGACCGCCGTGCACGTGCTGCGGATCGACCCCCGGGACCCCAAGATCATGATCCGTCCGGTCATCCCCGGCGACATCGGCAGCGGCAAGGAGACCACGAGCGTCGTGGCCACGCGGTACGACGCGCTGGCCGGGATCAACGGCGGCTATTTCGCGGGATCGGGGGCGCCGCTGGGGATGGTCGTGATCGACGGAGAGATGGTCAGCGCCCCCCTGCCCCGGCGCTCCGTGTTCGGCATCTCCCGGGCCGGGGAACCCTTCATCAACGCCTTCGAGTTCCAGGGCCGCGTGCGGACGATGAACAACGTCTCCCTGTGGGTCTCGGCGGTGAACCGGCCGCCGCACGCCGGTGCGGTTGCCGTCTACACCCCCCGGTACGGTCCGCTCACGCCCCACGTGCAGACCGCGGCCGTTATCCGGGACGGCATCGTGCAGCAGTTCGCCTCCGGACGGATCATGATCCCCGACCGCGGGTACGTGCTCACCGTGAACCAGACGGAGGAGGAGCTCCTGACCCGCCATCTCACGATCGGGCAGCAGGTCACGATCCACTTCGACTTCTGGCCGGACATGGAGCTGATCAGCGCGCTCGGAGGCGGCCCGCGCCTGGTGAAGGAGGGGGAGCCCTTCGTCCCGTTCGTCTGGGAATGGTTCTCCTCGCGCATCTTCGCCTCACGCGCTCCGCGCACGGCGGTGGGCATCACGCCCCAGGGCAAGCTGATCTTCGTCACCGTCGATGGCCGCAGCAAACGGAATACCGGCATGACGCTCGGCGAGCTGGCCCGGTTGATGGTCAGCCTGGGCGCGCGCGAGGCGATGAACCTCGACGGCGGTGGCTCGGCCACGATGGTCGTCGGTGGGCGTACGGTGAACGAGCCCTCCGGCGGCGCCGAGCGGGCTGTCGGTTCCGCCCTGCTCATCCTCCGCTCACCCGCAAACCCGTAGATCCCCTGCTCTGTGACACAAGCGTCACAGCCTCCGGGGTAGAAGTAAGGAAGACCCATGGGGGCACCGGCCCGTCGCGAGGCCCGTGAGTTCCTGGACACGCCCGGACAGGATCCCCACGAGCTGTCACAACTGCTCCTGGACATCCGCCGCGCCAATCACCGCTACGGCGGCCGGCGGCTCGTCCTGCGCTATCTCGAGGCGCTGCTCCCGCAGATTCCGCGCCGGCCGATCGCCTTGCTCGACGTCGCCACCGGGGGCGCCGACATCCCGGCTGCCGTGGCGGCGTGGGCCGAGGCCCGCGCCGTCCAGGTGCGGGTGGTCGGCATCGACCTGAGCCCGGAGATCCTGACCATCGCGCGAGACGCGATCGCGCCGTCTCGCGCGATTACACTGGTCCGTGCGGATGCCCTCCGGCTTCCCTTCGCGGATGGGGCATTCGACATCGTGATCTGCGGCCTCGCCCTGCACCACTTCACGCTCGCCGGCGGCGCCGCCGTACTGCGCGAGATCGATCGGGTGGCGAGAGAGGCATTCGTGGTGCATGACATCGTCCGGTCCTGGCCGGCGTATGCCGGGGCGTGGCTGGACACACGGCTGTTCGCCCGCAGCCGGCTCGCCCGGCACGACGGGCCGGTCTCAGTCCTGCGCTCCTTCACCCTCCCCGAGCTCCACGGGATGGTGCGGCTCGCCGCCATCCCGCGCGTCGAGCTCCACACTATGCCGATGTTTCGCGTAGCCCTGGTGCGCCGTCCCGATGGAGGGCGGGTATGACGGCCGATGTCCTCGTGGTGGGCGCGGGACCGGCCGGCACGACGGCGGCAGCACATCTGGCCGCCTCCGGATGGAAGGTCCTCCTGGCGGACCGCGCGGTCTTCCCCCGGCAGAAACCCTGTGGGGATTACTGCAACCCGGGTGCGACGCGGCTGCTGGCGTCGTTCGGCCTCATCCCCCAGCTCACCGCAGTGGAGACCGGCTTCATCGAGGGGATGACGGTGGTCGCACAGGATGGGTCGCGGTTCCAGGAGCCGTTTCCCGCGGGACGCGGCGCGCTCATCCGGCGTGAGCGTCTGGATGCAATCCTGCTGCGCCGCGCGGAGCGGTGTGGGGTCGAGATCGTCGAAGGCTTTCGCGTGGATACCGTGACGGTGAACGAGAGCGTAGAGGTCCGCAGTGCACCCTCCGGACGCGCCCTTCGGGCGCGCCTCCTTATCGCCGCGGACGGCATGCGCTCGATCGCCGCGCAGCGGCTGGGATTGCTGTCGCGCCTGCCGGACGGCCGCTTCACGGTCGGCGCTTACTTCGCGGGCATCCCGGGATCGCCGGCGGGGGAGCTCTACCTGGGAGGCGGCCTCTATGGAGGGGTCGCGCGGTTCGGGGACGGCACGGCGAACGTCTGCCTGGCCTTGCCGCGCGCCCTGTTCCGTGGACGCACGCCTGAGGAGGCCTTCGAGCAGGGGGTGCGTGCGCTTCCCTCGCTTCGCGAGGCGATGCGCCCCTGGACGCGTGAATCCCCGTTCCGCGTGACCGGACCCCTCGGGTTCTCCCGCCACCCGGTGGTCGCCGACCGTGCGATGCTGGCGGGGGACGCGGCGGGCCAGGTCGAGCCGCTGACGGGTCAGGGGATTTCGTTCGCGCTGCGGTCTGGTCTGCTCGCGGCGGAGAGTGCGGCCCGGGCGCTCGCCTCCGGTGATCTCTCCATTCGGGCCCTGCGTCCGTACGCGCTCCGGCGGGCGGCTGCGTTCGACCCAAAGATCCGTATGATGAAACTGGTCAGTGCGCTCGCTCTCCGCTCCCGGGTCACCCCCGCCCTGGTACGCCGGCTCGCCGCCCATCCGGATCTGGCGCGGCGGATGCTCGGCGCGACAGGTGACGTCCTCGGCCCCGGCGCCGTGCTCTCGCCAGGATCCCTTATCCGTCTGCTCCTGGGACTCGATGCGCACCAGGCATGAGGCGCTGATCCGCGCCACGCCCGAGGCGATCTTCGCGCTGGCCGCCGACGTCGAAGCCTGGCCGGCGATGCATCCGGCCTATCGCTGGTGCCGCGTGCTTGAGCGGAGCAGCGGAACCGTGCTCTTCGAGATGGGCGGGCGCATCCGCGGCTGGCCGGTGCGCTGGACGGCGCGGCAGGAGCGGTTTCCATCCGAAGGACGGATCGTCTTTCGCCACGTGGCGGGGATCACACGAGGCATGGTCGTCGAGTGGGTACTCCGCCCCGCCCCGGGCGGGACCCAGGTCAGTATCCACCATGATCTGGTCATGGCCTGGCCGCTGGTCGGACGCGTGGTGTCCGATGTCATCGTGGGTCCGGTCTTTATCGAGTGGATCGCCGCTCGGACACTAGAGGGCGTGCAGCGCGCCCTCGAGACGAGGTGACTGGGATGCGGAGAGTCGTCGTGACGGGCATCGGCGCCGTGACGCCCATCGGGTCGGGGGCGGCGGGGCTACTCGCGGGACTGCGGCGGGGCACCTCCGCGGTCGACCACCTCACCCGCTTCGATGCGGACGGTTACTCGTGCCGCATCGCAGCGGAGGTGCGCGACTTCGATCCGCTGCAATACATGGATGCCCGGCGCGTGCGGCGGCTGGACCGCTTCGGACAGTTCTCCGTGGCCGCGGCCCGGCAGGCCGTGGACGATGCGGGGCTGCACCTTGAGGATGAGGACCGCGAACAGGTGGGATGCTTCATCGGCGCGGCCCTCGGCGGCGGCGCCTTCGCCGAGGAGCAGCACGCGGTGTTCCTCCGGGAAGGGCTGCGGCGGGTGAAGCCTACGCTGGCCCTGGCCGTCTTCAGCGGGGCGGCCTCCTGCAACATCGCCATCGAGCTCGGCCTCAGCGGCCCGAGCAGCGCCAATTCCGACAGCTGCAGCTCGGGCGCGATCGCCCTCGGCGCGGCCTTCCGCACGATCAAGGAGGGCCACGCCGACGTCATGCTCGCCGGCGGCGTGGAGTGTCCCCTTTCTCCGCTGATCTTCGGCTCCTTCGACATCATCCGCGCGATGTCCACGCGCAACGACGATCCCTCGCGCGCCTGCCGGCCCTTCGACCGTTCGCGTGACGGCTTCGTCATGGCGGAGGGGGCGGCCGTGCTCGTCCTCGAGGAGCTCACGCGCGCGCAGCGGCGTGGAGCCCCAATCTACGGCGAGATCCTCGGCTACGGAGCGACGAACGATGCGCACCACATGACTGCGCCGCTGCCCTCGGGACATCAGGCGGCCCGGGCAATGCGGCTGGCCCTGGCGGAGGCCGACCTGGTCCCGGAGCAGATCGGCTACGTGAACGCCCACGGGAGCTCCACGCCGCTGAACGACACCACGGAGACGAAGGCGATCAAGCTCGTCTTCGGGGAGCACGCCTACCAGGTTCCGGTGAGCGGGACGAAGGCGATGCACGGCCACGCTCTGGGGGCGACGGGGGCGATCGAGGCGGCGATCTGCCTGCTCGCGCTGCGAGAAGAGTACCTCCCGCCGACGATCAACCTGGACGTGCCGGATCCGGAGTGCGACCTCGACTACATCCCGCACGAAGGACGCGACGAACGGGTCGACTACGTCCTCAGCAACTCATTCGGCTTCGGCGGCATCAACGCCGCGCTGGCGTTCGCCCGGATCCCCTGACGTCCGGCGTTCAGCGGATCCGCGTCGCGATGTACCGGCGGTTGCCCGACGGGGCCGCGAACCCCGGCCGATTGTCCATGCGGTAGATGCCGTTCCCTTCACCATCGACCCGCACCGGATGGACGTCGATCGAACGACCCCTGGCGTCTTCCGGGACAAAGGATTTCGGGGCGCCGCCCTGAACCAGCACAAATCCGCGCTCAGCCCAGCAGCTGCATCAGGGCGTCGACATCGTCCCGACGCAGCTGCGTCCCGAGCAGTGCGTCCACGCCCCACCCGCCGTCGAGCCAGACCGAGATCCTGTACTGTTCGAGGAGCCGGACAACCTCCAGCACATCCGCAAGGCCATCACTGGAACGGCCTCAACCGCGGAATGAGGAGCACAGCCAGGATGATCAGGATCACACCACCCGCCGAGAGGGCAGGCCCGACGCCGATGGCATCGCCCACCGCTCCTACCGGCAGGCTGCCCAGGGCGAGCCCGCCGAACGCGACCATGCTGTAGAACCCCATCAAGCGCCCGCGCGCGTGCGGCGGGGTGTTCAGCTGCACGAGCGTGTTGGCCGAGGCCAGGGCCATCGCCTGCATCATCCCCATCAGCACGAGCAGCCCGAGGGCGAGTGGGAGCGACCGCGCGAAGCCGAAGACGGCGACGAGCAGCCCGTAGACGAGCATCGCCGCCCCCAGCAGCATCCCCTTCCCCCGGCTCGCCGAGGCGCGTCCGACCAGCATCACGGAGAGGATCGTCCCGACCCCGGGGGCCGACTGCAGCAATCCGAGCGAGGTCGCGCCGACGCCGAGCACCTCGCGGGCGAACGTCGGCATCATCCGGACATACGGCCGGCCGAAGAAACTGAGCGCGGCCACGGCCGTCAGGAACAGCACGAGGTGCCGGTGCTCACGCAGCAGGCGCACCCCCTCGCGCAGATCCTCGGAGAGCCGCACGCGGCCCAGTGTCTCCTGACGAGGGATCACCATGAGGGAGAGCGCGCCCAGCGTCCCAAGGTACGACGCCGCGTTGAGCACGAAGCACCCGCCCTCCCCGATCGCCGCGATGACCAGACCGGCGATAGACGGTCCAAGAACCCCCGCGCCGTTGAACGCCACGGAGTTGAGGCTGACCGCGCTGAGGACCTCGTGATCGTCTACAAGCGAAGGCACCATCGAGTGACGCGCGGGCATGTCGAAGGACTGCACGAGGGAGTTGACGGCCGCGATGACCAGCACCTGCCAGATGCGGATCCGTCCGGTGATGGTCAGCGCCGCGAGGAGCGTCGCGGTGGTCATGAGAAAGATGTTGGTGATGAGCAGCAGCCGGCGGCGATCGATACGATCGGCCATCGCCCCGCCGAGCATCGAGAACAGGATGCGCGGGATCGCCTGGGTGGCGGCGAGCACGCCGAGGTACAGGGGTGACTGCGTCAGGCGGTCGACCAGGTAGCCGAGTGCGACGAACTGCATCCACGAGCCGGTGTTGCTGACGATGAGCCCCGTCCACAGCAACCGGAAGTTGCGGCGCCGCAGGGGGGCGAACGGCGAGACGCCCGGGCGGACGTCTACCGTGGACTCGTCCGCCATCCAGGGGACTGCGGCCGGCGCAAGATCGGGATCATCGCTATCCCTTTTACTCCCCATGCACCGTATCCCTCGTCGCTCCAGGCGGCGCCCGCTGCGGTGTGCTCCCGAACGCAGGAAGAGCGAGGGCGCGCGGAGCGCTCAGCAGTGAAACTCCGGCTCGTGTACTGGCTGCTGGTGGGGGCCTTCGTGTGGGCGATCCTTGCCCACGGCCGCGAGATCGAGCAGGTCGCGGTCACTCTGACCGCGGGACGCCCCATCTGGATCGCCGGCGCCGCCTTCCTGCAGCTCGCGTACTACCTAGCGTTCACCACAGTCTACCACGCGGCGTTCCGCGCGGTCGGCGTGGGCAGCCGTACCCGCGAGCTGCTGCCGGTGATGCTCGCCTCCCTGTTCGTGAACGTTGCCACGCCCAGTGCCGGGACGGGCGGAGCGGCGTTGTTCGTCGACGACGCGGTGCGCCGTGGAGAATCCGGGGCGCGGGCCGCTGCAGGAACCCTCCTCGCCCTGGTCGCCGATCTGAGCGCCTTTCTCCTCATCCTCATCCCCGGACTGTGGTATCTGCATGCCCGGCACGACCTGCGGGTGTACGAGGTCGCCGGCAGCATCGCCTTGATCGGCATCATCGCGCTGCTGGCCGGCGTGCTGCTGCTGGGCCTGTGGCGACCCGCAGTGCTCCGCGGGATCCTCAGTCTCGTGCAGCGGGCCGCCGCGGGGATCGCCCGGTGGGTCGATCGTCCCGCGCCGTTGGACACCTTCTGGCCGGGCCGCACCTCAGGCGAGTTTCGAGAAGCGGGCGATGCGGCCGCCCGTCATCCCCGGGCCGTGCTCGCCACCGTGGCCTGGGCGCTTGCTGCGCATCTGCTCGATGTCCTCACCCTCTACGCCGTCGTCGAAGCCTACCATGGCACAGTCTCGCCGGGAGTGGTCACCGCAGCCTACGGGGTGGCCGTGCTGTTCTGGATCGTGGCGCTCACGCCCCAGGGCATCGGCGTGGTGGAAGGCGCGGTCACCGTCACTCTGGCCTCCCTCGGCATCCCTCCCGCGCGCGCCGCGGCCATCGCCCTGGCCTTTCGGGGACTCAGTTTCTGGCTGCCGATGGCCGTCGGGTTCGTGCTGCTGCGCCGGATGCCGTCATTCTCCGCGGCGCACCGCCGTCCCACTGAGGCGTGGTCCGTGCGGGTCGTGGCCCTCCTCGCCGCGGCGGTGGGCGCGATCGACCTGACCCTGGGGCTCCGGCCCCAGTTCGGCGGCCGGTTGCGCGCGCTGGTCGCGATGCTGCCGTTCGTGCCTCGGCATGGGGCGCACTTTACCTCCGTGTTGGCGGGGTTCGGTCTGCTGGGGCTCGCCGGCAACCTGTGGCGCCGCAAGCGGGCGGCGTGGAGCGTCACCCTACTCCTGCTCGCCGTCTCCGCGGGCGCCCTGTGGCTCCGCGGGTTCCACCGAACGGCGGCCGTCATCGTCGCCATCGCGGGAGGGGTCGCGCTGCTCGGACCCCAGTTCCATGCGCGCTCCGATCCTCCATCCGTGCGGCAGGGGCTCCGCGCCCTGGCTGGCGCCGTCCTGGCCACGCTCGTATACGGCGTCGCAGGCTTCTATGCGCTCGACCGCCACTTCAGTCAGAACTTCAGTCTGGGCGCCGCGCTGAAGCAGACCGTGATCATGTTCACCGAGTTCTGGGATCCCGGCCTCGAACCCATCACGGGATTCGGGCGCTACTTCGCGGACTCGATCTACCTGCTGGCCGGGTCCAGCTTTGCCTACGCGGCCGTGATGCTGACTCGGCCCGTCCTGCTGCGCACCCCCGCGACCTCCGCGGAACGGGCCGGCGCCGCCCGGATCGTCGAGGCCTATGGTCGGTCATCGCTGGCGCGGCTGACGTTGCTCGACGACAAGGCGTACTACTTCAGCCCGGGGGGATCGGTCGTCGCGTACACCGTGGCCGGACGCGTGGCCGTGGCGCTGGGCGATCCCGTCGGACCAGCCGCCGATACGGGCACCGCAGCGACGGCGTTCGCGGAGTTCACCCGGCGCAACGACTGGTTACCGGCATTCTACCAGACCCTGCCCGACACGCTCGATCACTACCACGCGGCCGGCTTCCAGGCCGTGTGCATCGGCCACGAAGCCATCGTCGATCTCGCGGCCTTCTCACTAGCCGGCGGGGCGATGAAGGAGCTGCGCGGCGCCGTGAACCGCCTGACACGGCTCGGCTGCCGGGCGGTGCTGCACCCCCCGCCAATCGGCGACGAGGTCCTGGCCGAGCTGCACCTCGTCAGCGATGAATGGCTCGCGTCGGTCAAGGGCGCCGAGAAACGGTTCTCGCTGGGATGGTTCGACGATGCGTACATCCGCGGCGGACCTGTCATGGCCGTGCACGGCCCGGACGGCAGTATCATCGCCTTCGCGAACATCATCCCCGAATACCGGGCAAGCGAGAGCACTATCGATCTCATGCGGCGGCGGCGCGGTGTGCCGCCGGGGACGATGGACTTCCTGTTCGTCTCGCTCTTCCAGTGGGCGCGCACCCAGGGATATACGACGTTCAACCTGGGGCTGTCGCCCCTGGCGGGCGTGGGAGAGACGGCGGCCGATCCAACGGTCGAGCGGGCGCTGCACTACATCTACGCCCACATCGACCAATTCTACAATTTCAAGGGACTGCACCAGTTCAAGGACAAGTTCACGCCGGCGTGGTCCCCCCGGTACCTCATCCATCCGGGTCTGGCGAGCCTGCCGGTGGTCGCCCTGGCCATCATCTCGGCGGATGCGGGACGGCTGCGGCTGCGCGACTACCTGCGTTTGGCCCGCCGCAGGAGGACCGCGACATCTGGAC
>DASSGA010000038.1:0-4258 GCA_035693805.1 bacterium
ACGCCGACGGCAAGGATCTGATCCTTCGGAACGCCCGACGCGGCCAACACCTGTGCGGACGCGGCGGCGATGACCTCCAGCACGGCCTCGACTCCCCGATCCGGGGTCTCAACGCGTCGGCGGGCGCGGATGTCGCCCGCCGACGACACCAGCGCCGTGAGGATCTTCGTCCCTCCGATGTCGACGGCGAGCACATGCGTGGCCATGGCACCTTCCTTATCCCCGCGCGCAGGGGATTCCCGCCTGGGCGCCCGAAAGAAGTAACCCGCCGGTAAGCCCTGCCGGCCATGGAGGTGTCGGTTATGCCGTCCGGGTTCTGGTCCTCGATCGCCTTCGTCATCGCGCTGGTCATCGTCGGCCTCTTCATCCTGACCTCGGCGATCAAGGTCGTGCGGGAGTATCAGCGGCTCATCGTCTTCCGGCTGGGCCGCTCCATCGGGCGCAAAGGGCCGGGGCTGGTTTTCCTCATCCCCGTCGTGGACAAAGCCGTGTGGGTGGACCTCCGCGAGTTCTTCCTGGAGATCCCGAGCCAGACGTGCATCACGAAGGACAACGCGCCGATCAACATCGACTTCCTGATCTACTTCAAAGTCTTCGATCCGGAGCTGTCGGTGATCCAGGTCGCCGACTTCGCCGGCGCCGCCCGCGGCATCGCCACGACGACGCTGCGCGCGGTGGTGGGCGACATCAGCCTGGACGACGTCCTGGCCAAGCGGGAGCAGATCAACCAGGTGCTGCGCGCCAAGTTGGACGAGGTCACCGAGCGCTGGGGCGTCAAGGTGACCACGGTCGAGATCCGCGAGATCCTCCCGCCGCGCGAAGTCCAGGAGGCGATGACCCGGCAGATGTCCGCGGAGCGCAGCCGGCGCGCGGTGGTCACCGAGGCGCTCGGCAACCGGGAGGCGGCGGTAACGGTGGCGGAAGGCGCGAAGCAGGCGGCGATCCTGAAGGCCGAGGGCGACCGTCAGGCGGCGATCCTGCGGGCCGAGGGCTTCGCCCTCGCGCTCGACCGGATCTTCTCGGTGGCGCAGCACATCGACACCAAGACCCTCACCCTGCAGTATCTGGAGGCGCTCAAGGTCCTCGGCGAGGGGGCCAGCACGAAGTTCATCTTCCCGCTGGAATTCACCAAGCTGCTGCAGCCGCTTGGTGACATGATCGCGGAGAAGAAACCCTAGGACAACAAACCTTAGAGGATCGCCTGCTGCGTCTGGGGATCGAAGAGGTGCATCTTCCGCATGTCGACGACCACCTCGATCGACTGCCCCATACGCGCCTGGGTGTGGGCATCCACCCGCGCCACGATGGAGTGTGACCCCACGGTCAGGTAGAGGATGACGTCCGAGCCGAGCGGCTCGTGAACATCTACCGTCGTCCGGATCGTTGTCCCCTGGGCGGCTGTGCCGGCCAGGGCTTTGTCCTGGATGTCCTCGGGGCGGATCCCGAAGACGACCGGCTTCCCGGCCCAGGCCTTGACCGCGGTGCTGAGGTCGCGGGGCACCTCTAACTGGAAGCCGTCCGCGCTGACCCGGTATGTCCCGCCCGCCTCGGTGATCGAGGCGTCGACGAAGTTCATCGCCGGGCTTCCGATGAAGCCCGCCACGAATAGGTTCGCCGGCTTCTCGTACAGGTTCAGCGGTGCGTCCACCTGCTGCACGAGGCCGTCCTTCATCACCACGATGCGGTCACCCATCGTCATCGCCTCGACCTGATCGTGCGTGACGTAGACCGTCGTGGTCTGCAGTCGCGCATGGAGCTTCTTGATCTCGGCCCGCGTCTGCACGCGCAGCTTCGCGTCGAGGTTGCTGAGCGGCTCGTCCATCAGGAAGACCTGCGGCTCGCGCACGATCGCCCGGCCCAGGGCCACACGCTGGCGCTGGCCGCCGCTGAGTTGCTTGGGCTTGCGCTCCAGTAAGCCCTCGATGCCGAGCATGCCCGCCGCTTCCTTCACGCGCCGGTCGATCTCCGGCTTCGGGTACTTGCGCAGGCGCAGGCCGAACGCCATGTTGTCGTAGACGGTCATGTGCGGGTACAGCGCGTAGTTCTGGAAGACCATCGCGATATCGCGGTCCTTTGGCGGGACGTCGTTCACGCGGCGGTCGCCGATGAAGATGTCCCCAGCGGTCACCTCTTCCAGGCCCGCGATCAGGCGCAGCGCCGTGGTCTTTCCGCAGCCCGAGGGGCCGACCAGAACTGTGAACTGCTTGTCGGGGATCTCCAGCGAAACGCTGTTGACCGCCGTGACCGCCCCGAACTTCTTCGTCACGCTCTCCAGCTGGACGCGAGCCACTACACCGCCCCCGTTTCTGCGAGCCGCTTCTTCAGGTCCTCGATCACCGCCACCGGCGTCGGGTCCACCCCGCGGAGCAGCGCCAGATACCAGCTCACCAGGTCGCCGTGCGCGATGATCGAGAGCAACCGGGCCAACCTGCCTTCGCCTTCGCTAGCGATCTCATCCAGCCCTGCGGCATTCCGAAAAGCCAGCTCCTTCGTGATCGTGACCCGCTGCCCCAATCTCGCCGGCTCATGCGGATCCCGGAGGATGATGACGTGGATCATCCGCGCCAGGGCCGGGTCGACGCCCCAGCCCACCGTCTCGTTGTGGTTGAGCTCGGGGAAGGTGTTCCAGACCCCGAAGGTCTTGGCGTTCTCGTTGAACTGATCTTTCCAGCGCTGGGCGGCCGGCTCCAGGAAGGGCAGCGCGCTGTAGACGACCGGGATCCGGCCCAGGAGCCGCTCCGCGAGCGCGCGGGCGGAGGGATCGGTACCGTCCGGCCCCAGGCGGCCGACCGTGTCCTTCACGACGGTCACCGCCTCACGCAGCTCGGCGTCATAGGACCGCACGATGCCGGTCCGGCTCAGAACGGCCAGCATCGGGAGGAACATGTAGGCGAGCGCGGCGCGGGGAGGCACCCCCGGGGGAACGACGACGGCCGGATGGCGCCGCTCCCTGGCCCGCCGCAGCAGTTCCCCGCCGGAGGTGATGGCGAGGCAGCGCGCTCCCCTGGCGGCCGCATCGTCGTACGCCGCCAGGGTCTCCTCGGTGTTGCCGGAGTAACTGCAGGCGAAGACGAGCGAGCGCGGACCGACGAACGAGGGCGCCCGGTACTCCTTCGCGGAGATCACCGGGACCGGCGCGACGTCGTAAAGCACCGCGCGCAGGAGGTCTCCCCCGATCCCCGATCCGCCCATCCCGAGGGCGACGATCTGCTCCGGCCGCTCCGGGCGCGGCTCGGGACGGACGGGCAGCGACCAGGCCTCGGCACACATGCGGGGGAGGCGGAGGATGAGTTCGAGCATCCCCGACGGATCTTTCCGCCGACGCTCGTCGGGTTTCGAGAACTCCATGGAAGTACTGGTGGTGTTCGGCGGCGCCCCGAGCCCCCCTGCCTGGCCTTCCGGCGGCGCCCGGCCCTCAGCGGCAGGGTGCGTCGGGGACGACTCGAAGTGGAGTCCAGCATGGGACCGACGAAGCCCGCGCGCGCGGTGCACCTCAGCGGCAGCGAGCTGCGGCGCCTGCTCGAGCTGCGCGAGCTGATCAAGGTCGAATCGTTCCGACTCCCCGCCGCCCGCCAGCGGGAGCTGCTGGAGCTCCTCGAGCGCTCGCGGCCGTGGCGCACGCCCCCGCCGCCGCTGCCCGAGATGTCGCGGGCGGAGCTGGCGCGCGCGATCAGCTGGCGGCTGGGCACGGTCTCCCTGCCCGTCGCCGCGGCCGCCGCCGAGGTGCTGAAGCGGCCGCCGCAGCGGAGGAGCCGTCGATGAGCCTGTCAGGGTGACAGAGCGCGCGCGAGCAGCCCGCGCCAGAGCCGGGCAAGGGCGAGCGGGGTGGTCCGGTTCAAGCGGGCGTGGCGTGCATCCGCGGTGACGACGAGACGTCCCCGCCAGAGCACTCCGGCTTCGCCGGCGGTCGTCCCGACACGGAGCTCGTCGGAGCGGAGGCCCTCACGCAGGTAGCGGTCGAGGCGCCCGGCGATGATCTCCGCCCGCCGGACGGCCGACAGCCCCCCGCCTTCCTCCCGGATCCGCAGCACCACCTGGCCGTTCACGAGCACCTCCCCCACCCGGATCCCGGACTGCTCCGCGGGTCGGGCTGTGACCGCGTGCGGCGGCCTCGAATCCCCCGCCGCTCCGATCCTGAAGGGAAGCGGCTCGGTCAGCAGCGCCTCGCGCGCGGTCAGGCTGGCCTGGGCTGTGTACTGCCCCGGGGACACCGGCGCCCCCGCCGCATCCCGCTGGTCCCACTCCATCTCGAACGTCA
>DASSGA010000039.1:0-2670 GCA_035693805.1 bacterium
AGGGGTACGCCGACGACGGCGGCGACGGGGATCCCGCCGTACGTGGCGGCTCGTCCCTCCCATGCCTGATAGTGCTCCACAACGAGCGGCTCCCGGGTTTCTGCTACGCGCCCGGACACGCCGTCCCCCCGCTTCAGCCGGGTGCCGACCGGCGACGGCATGCCCCGGGAGGCCACCAGCTCCAGGTCGCCCCGCGGGGCATCGTACAGGTAGATTCCGGCGATGGGGACGCGCAAGAGATTCAACGCACGTTCCATGACGGCATCCAGTAGGGCGGGGAGATCGAGCTGCGCACTCACGGCGCGTGCCGTATCGTACAGCGCCGCAAACTGGTCGGCACGCTGCTGTGCCTCGAAGAGGAGCCGCGCGTTTTCCAGTGCGCTTGCGGCCAGGTGCGCAAACGCTTGGAGGGGCTCCGTCCTCACCGGGGTGAAGAAGTCCGCCCGTTCGCTGTACGCGGCCAGCACTCCGAACGGTCGATCGCGGCTGACGAGGGGAATCGAGACCGTGCTGCCGAACCCCCGCGCTCGGAAGGCTGCCGCCCTATCGCCCGGCAGCATTGTGCCGGCGCTCTGGGCATCCATCACCACCGGAAAGCCGGTGCGGATGGCCTTGCCGCTCGGCCCCTGCCCGTCTGGCGAGTCGTCCCAGCGAACGGAGAGCTGGCTCGGGTAGACATCATCAGTCGGGAAGTGCGCGAGGATGCCGATGGCGCCATCGTGCTCGGCGCGGCCGACCCAGGCCAGCCCAGCGCCGAACACTTTGACGGCCGTCCTCACGATGTAGTCGGCCAGCTCGGCTTCGTCCAGGCTCTGGGAAAGCTTCTGCGCGCTGACGTAAAGGGCGTGGAGGGCCTGCATCTGCTGCAGGTCGCGCTCCTCCGCCTGCCGCCGTTCGGTGACGTCCCGGATCGCCGCGATCGTCAGGATCCCCTCGAGAGTGGGGAGCGGACTCAGGCTGATCTCGACAGGGAACTCGCTGCCGTCTTTGCGCCTGCCGAAGAGGTCAAGCGTGGGTCCCATCGGGCGCGTGCGCGGAGCGTCGGCGTAGTCGGCCCGGTGCCGACGGTGATGATCTCTGAAGCGTTCAGGCACGAGCGTCTCCACGGGCAGGTCCATGAGTTCATCCCATGTGTAGCCGAAGAGCCGTTCGGTCTGCCCGTTCACGAACAGGATCTTCCCCTGCTCGTCGACCAGCACCATGGCATCCGGCGCCGCCTCCAGGATCCCGCGGAACCGTGCCTCGGCGGCCTTGAGCTGATGGAGCAGCTCCGTTTGGGCGGCCAGCGAGCGGGCGCGCACCGTGATGTCCCGGTAGCTCCAGACCCTTCCCGCACTCCGCCCGTCGATCCGGCGGGGTTGAGAGTAGCGTTCGAACACCCGTCCATCGGTCAACTCCAGGACGTCATGACTCTCAGCCTCCGGCCGGGTGTGGAGGTCCCGGGCCTTCGTCAGGAATCCGTTGAGGTCCTTGAGCTCGCTGAAGACGACCTGGAGCGCTTCGTCGTGGTTGCGACCGGCGAGGGTGGCCTCCGGCAGGCGCCACATCTCGGCGATCCGCCGGTTGTAACCGACGATCTTCCCCGCATCGTCGACGACCAGGATGCCGTCGGCGGTCGAGTCCAGCGTCCCGCGCAATACGGAGAGGGTCTCCTCGAGCTCCTGCGTGCGCTCACGGACCCGCTGTTCCAGGCGCGTGTTCTGCTGCTGCAGTTCGCGGTTGAACCCGTCGGCCCGCCGGTCGGCGCGCTCACGCTGCGCCACCACGCTGGCCAGCGGGAGGGCGACCATGGCCATGATCGCCATGAACGCCTGCAGCATGAGGAGGGACTCGTTGGGCGTGGCGGCGACGAAGGGACCGCGGCCCCGCAGCGTGCCCCAGACGGCGAGCGCACTGAAGAACACGATGATGGCCGCGGTCTCCCGCCGGTCAAAGCGGAATGCCGCCCACACGAGGAACGGCACGGTCAGGTAGATGAACGGGAAGAGCCCGCCGAAGATGACCCAGCTCGCACCGAGCAGCGCCGCCAGGAACACAAGACGCTCCAGCGCCGCCGGGCGGTTCCATCGGAGCCCGAGATCTCGTCCGCAGAGGATGAGGACGGGGGCGAAGATGAGCGCTCCGGTGGCATCGCCGAGCCACCAGGTGAGCCAGACCGGCCGGTAGTCGGCCCAGCGCGCGAACCCGCCGAGCGCCAGGCTCGTCACCCCGATCGTCGCGCTGACGGTCGTGCTGATGAGGCCTGCCAGCACGGCGAACTTGAGGATATCCCGGGGGTGCGCGAAGAGGTCGCTCCCGTTCGCGTACCGCCTCGCCAGGTATGCGCCGACGAGCCCCTCGAGCGTGTTCCCCGCCGCCACGCCGAGCGACGTCCAGACCGTCCCGTACGTGGTGAGGTTGGCCAGAAACGCGCCAAGGAAGATGCCGGGGCCGGCGCGGTAGCCAGAGAGGAGAAGCGCCGCGAGAGCGATGCCGGTCGGCGGCCACACCGGGGTGGCGCTGGGATGGACAAACGCCAGCCCGAGGCCGAGTTTCGCCGTGACGAAGTACACTCCGGCCACGAGCAGCACCGTGCCGAGGGCGCGGCCGCCTTTGAGCCCTGCGAATGACATCGGTATCGGTCTCCGCTCCATCCTCCAGCAGATGAGGGTTCAGCCGTGCGTGATATGT
>DASSGA010000040.1:0-12160 GCA_035693805.1 bacterium
TGGTACTGCACGCCGTCGGCCAGCACGCCCGTGGCCTCCTGCGTCTCGAGCGTAACGATGACCCGAGCAGGGCCCCGCGCGGCCGATGGAGGCACGGCGGGTGGCGGCACAAGCCGGGCGGCCACCGCCGCAGGCCCGGCCGCCGGCGCGGACGCCGGCCAGAACCCGATCGCAAGAGCCGCACTGAGCAGTAGGACGATACCTAGAATCTTCATCGTACTCCCCTCCCGATGGCTGTGGTGTCTCGGTTACTTGACCGTCAGCTGGCTCGTCATGCCGGCTTCCTTGTGGCCGACAACGTCACAGATTGCGGTGTACGTGCCCGCTCTGGCGTCCACCGTCACCGTGGCTTTCTGCCCCGGACGGATCTCCTCGCTCTTGACCCCGAGCTCCTCGATGATGAACGAGTGCTCCACGGTGCCCACGTTCTCGATCTCGAAGCTCACCTTGCCGGGGGCGATCTGGCTCGGCTGCATCTCGAACTTGAACTCGCTCATCTTCACCGCGACGACGTTGCCGCCGGCGGACGGCGCCGGTGCCTGTCCGGCCGGCTGCTCGGGCGCGGGAGTGGGCTGGGAGGTGTCCCCTCCGCCGCCGCATCCCGCGACGCCGAACATCACCGCCACAACCACAACGACCACGATGTTCCTCACTGCTACCACCTCCACATGATCTAATCTGCGGACGCGCCGCCAGTTCACCGTGCGCCCTGTCCCCGCGACAATCCCGCGGGATTAGCGGCTAGGTCGG
Organism: bacterium; assembly: GCA_035693805.1. Classification (GTDB taxonomy): domain Bacteria; phylum Sysuimicrobiota; class Sysuimicrobiia; order Sysuimicrobiales; family Kaftiobacteriaceae; genus Kaftiobacterium. The sequence continues at coordinate 751 of DASSGA010000040.1, forward strand.
CGACCGTCACCCCGGCCAACTCCCGCTCCAGCGTCGTCTGCACCCTTGCCAGCGTTGCGCGCACCGGGCAGGGCTGAGCGCATGGGCAATCGCCCCATGCCGCGCAGAGGTTGATTGCGAAGGGCCCTTCCGAGGCTTCGACCACGTCCCGCAGGGTCACTGCGCCCGGCGAGCGGGCCAGTTGCACCCCGCCGTGTGTGCCCCGGAAGGTGCGGAGGATGCCCGCCCGGCTCAGACCCTGGACCACTTTGGTCATGTAGGCCGCCGGGATCCCCTGGCGCTCCGCGATCTCCGCCGAGCGACCGCGCCCGCGCTGCGAGAGGTCGAGCACAGTCCGGATGGCATAGTGGGCGTTCCGGCTGAGTCTCATGGAAATCGGACAAAGTGGGTTCCTTTGTCTGTTTGCAGACTAGCGACAGGCCGGGCGGGTTGGTATCAGGCGGGTGCCTGAATCCTATCGGGTCAGCGCCCGATAGAAGCGCGCAGAGCCGTCCGAGAAATCCGCGGCAGGGCGCGCAGTCAAGCGGGGGATGGGCGGTCCGGGATGCGCACGAGCAGGACCGGCCGCGTGCTGTACCCGATAAGGCGGGCGGCGACACTGCCCGCCCACACCGCCCCGACCCCGGAACGGCCGTGGGTTGCCATCACGATCAGGTCGACGCCGCGCGATGCGGCGGCCTCCACGAGGGTGCGCACCGGCTCGCCGCGCCCCACGGCGACCTCGGGTCGCCCGGCCCCTGCCGTTCGCGACGCGAGCGACTCGAGGTACGCCTTCCCTTCTGCGGCCTCGGACTCGAGCACGACGGCCGCGGCGGTCGGCATGAGACGCGCCGCCGCGCCGCGTTCGCCCGAAACCGTCTCGATCGTCGGCACGACGAGGATGAGCAGCAACTCCGCGCCGCACGCGCCGGAGAGGACCGAGGCCGCGGGCAGGGCCACCTCGGCCGTGGCACTCCCGTCGAGCGGCACCATGATGCGGCGGCAGGCGAACGGCTCGTCCCGACCGGCCGGCGTCGGCTGCAGAAGCAGGACCGGGACGTAACCCCGCTGCAGCACCTGTTGGGCGACGCGGCCGAAGATCAGGCCGCGCAGACCGCCCCCGCCGTGCCGGCAGAGCACGACGAGATCGGCTCCCTCGCCCCCGGCCTTGGACGCGATGCTCGCCGCGGCGTCGAACACCTCGGTCTCGAGCTGGGTCTCCACGGTGATGCCGCGCTGCGCCATCCACGATGCCACTTCCGCGAGATAGGCACGGGCTTCACCCTCGGCGGTCAGGTGCCGTTCGCCGTGCACCGTGGCCGGTGCGCTCCGCTCCAGCGCATGGAACACCGTGACCCGAGCGCCGAGATGCCTGGCCAGTTCGACCGCGGCCGGCAGCGCCGATTCGGCCAATCGCGATCCATCAAGCGGCACGAACACGCGGCGGAACATCCCTACCCTCCCATCGCCAGCCGTACGAGGAGGAACAGGTTGAGCGCAATGATGACCGCGGTCGCCAACACGGCCGCCACTACGGCGGGGCGGCCGTTGGCCAATCCCCCCATGATCTCCCTGCGGCTCGTGAACAGGACGAGCGGGACGAGCGCGACCGGCAGGCCGAAACTCAGGACGACCTGGCTGAGCACGAGGGTGCGCGTCGGATCGAGACCGACCCCGATCACGATCAGGGCCGGTAGCATCGTGACGAGGCGCCGGAGCCAGATCGGGATCTGGCGGTGCAGGAACCCCTGCATGATCACCTGGCCGGCCATGGTGCCGACGGTCGAGGACGAGAGACCTGAGGCGAGCAGCGAGATCGCGAAGACCGTGCTGGACAGCGACCCCAGCAGGGGCACGAGCGTGCGGTGCGCTTCCTCGATGCTGGCCACGTGCACCAGGCCCTCCCGGTAGAACGTCGAGGCGGCCATGATGAGCATCGCCGCGTTCACCACACCGGCCAGCCCCATGGCGATGGCGACGTCGATCACCTCGAAGCGGAAGAGGCGCGCGGCCTGGGCCGGGTCGCGGGGAACGATGCGCCGCTGCGTCAGCGCAGAGTGCAGGAAGACGACGTGCGGCATCACGGTGGCGCCGAGGATGCCGGTCGCGATGAGCACGCTCTCCGTACCCGCGAAGCGGGGCACGACCGCCGAGACGGCCACCGCGCGCCAGTCCGGCCGGTCCAGGATGGTCTCGATGACGTACGAGACTGCGATGATGCCGACGAACCCTGTGATCACGGCCTCCACCGGGCGGAAGCCGTACCGCTCGAGCGCCAGGATGACCATCGTGACGACTCCGGTCATCACCGCCGCGGTGAGCAGCGGGAGGTGGAAGAGCAGGTACAGCCCGAGCGCGGCTCCGAGAAACTCCGCCAGGTCGGTGGCCATCGCGACCAGCTCACTGATGATCCACATCCCCCAGACGACGGGCCGTGAGAACTGCTCTCGGCACATCTCCGCCAGGTTGCGGCCGGTCGCGATCCCGAGCTTGGCCGAGAGGGCCTGGACGAGCATCGCCGTGAGGTTGCTCGCCACGATGACCCAGAGCAGCATGTAGCCGAACTGGGCTCCGCCCTGGATGTTGGTGGCGAAGTTGCCCGGATCGATGTAGGCGACGCTGGCGACGAACGCCGGCCCCAGGAATGGCAGCAGGCGCGAGGGCCCCCGCCTTCCACGGCCTTCCAGGATGTCCCGGGCAGCCTCGGCCGCCCCGGCAGTGCCCGGCCGGTCGTCCATCTCACCCGTAGCTTACGCCGTCTTCGCCCGCGGCGGGATGGGCAGACGGACTTCGAAGGTGCAGCGCGGATCGCCGCGGACGATCCACTCGGTCTGTCCGACCTCGGTGCCGATCATCTGCTCCAGGACACCGCGTGCCATGCAGCAGAGATCTTTGAACTCCATCGAGACCGAGGCCAGCGGGCACGTGTACAGCGAGAACTGATAGCCCTCAGCGGTGCGCTCGGCCGCCGTGGATTCGGCGTCGGGGAAGAACACACGGCGCGCCGCTTCCAGCCGGGCGGCGACGTCGGGGAGGCGGCGGATCTCGGGGTGCTGGGCGGCCAGCTGCGCCGCCATCTGCCGGAAGACGCCGTCGATGTGCTCGCGATCGGCCATCCCCGCAAACAGCGCCCGCAGGAACGCGGCGTAGGTCTGCGGCGGCGCAAGTTCGGCCCGCGGCGTGAGGTGGTAGACGAGCGGCGGACGCCCGGTGCGCTGGCGGACGAACTGGCCCTCGACAAGGCCGTCGCGCGTCATGATGCTCAGGTGCTGCCGCAGCGTGGAGCGGGACAGCCCCGTCCGCCTGCCCAGTTCGCCGAGCGTGATCCCTCGGCCCTCGCGGATCAGCCGGATGATGCGCTTGCGGGTGGGATGCAAGTCCGCCATATGGAACCTCCCCCGGAGGAGTGTTTAGGCCGCCTATACCGCCCTATTCACGTTAGCGCCGGCTCCGGCGCCGCACCATCGGTCCACTGCCCGATTCTCGGACCGAGCTGACGGTTGAACCAGTGGGGCTGGGGGAGGCGAGGAGTGGTGCGCTATAGTAGGGGCCGTGGGCAGCTTCCGCCGTGGGCTGTTCTGGGTGCTCTCGCTGGCCGTCCTAGCCGTCATCGGCGTGATCGTCTACCTCGGCATGCGCGGCACGCTCGTTTCGCGCCGCCCGGCGGCCCCGGCGCCTCCCCCCCAGGCGTTCCGTCCCGCCCCGGATTTCCGCCTGCGGGGGTTCGACGGCCGGCTCATCGCGCTCTCGGACTTCCGCGGGAAGGTCGTCGTCCTGAACTTCTGGGCCTCCTGGTGCACCCCGTGCAAACAAGAGATGCCGAACCTGGAGCGCGTCTGGCAGGAGTTCAAGGAGCGCGACGTCGTGGTGCTGGGGATCGACGTCCTGGATGACCCACAAGACGCCGCGGCGTTCCTGACGGCGCTCCGCATCACCTACCCCAACGTGCACGACCCCGACCGGAGCCGGATGGTCGCCTACCAGGTCACTGCCCTGCCGACCACGGTCTTCATCGACCGCAGCCGGCGCATCCGTGCCCGGTTCGTCGGCGGCTACGTCGGCGAGGCCGGGCGCGCGCAACTACGCGCCCAGATCCTCGCCCTCCTCAGCGAGTCGCCCTAGGGTCGCGCGCGGCTCACTTCGGCGCTGTCAGCTGGGTCGTGGTGACGCAGGTGCGGTCCTTGGGGAAGGTGCTGAACCGGTCCGTCCCCCGCAGCCCCTGGTACGCGAAGGTCACGACATAGGACGTGTTGTGCGGCAGCCACCACTCGACGAAGCCATCGGCGCCGGTGCGGACCGTCCCGGCACGGTTCACCTTTCCATCCGTGGAGCGGAGCCAGAAGCGCAGGACCGTGTTCTTCAGCTCGGCCTGGCAGGAGCCTTTGGCGTGATAGGTGCACGGATGCGTGGTGGTCACGTACGGCGCCACGGCCACGTAGAATCCCTGCTGGGCCGAGGCAGGTGCCACGGAGAACGCGCCCAGGACCATGGGCAGGATCACGGCCGCGGGTATGAGGTACCGGCTCATCGCGTCGATTCCCCCTTTGTGCGGTTCGTTGCATGTGTACAGTACCTGAGGGAGGAGGCGGGGGGCCATCCGCCGCGGGCCCGATGCGCCTCGGGGGACCGCCGGATGGCCCCGGGGGCCCAGGTGGGCTAGACTGACGGAAAAGATTTCGGCGCGGGCAGCACGAATCCACGCAGCAGATCCCGTGCAGAAGGGGAGGGATGATCGTGAAGGATGCCCACAAGCTCCTCCGCCTGATCATCGTCACCGGCCTGATGCTCGCGGTGCTCCTGCCGCAGGCCGGGCTGGCCCAGCAGCGTCCGGGCTGGCCGCGCACGGTGACGATCGGTTCCGCCTCGATCGGCGGCGTGTACTTCGTCGTGGCCGGCGGCTACGCGCGGGTCATCGGCGAGAAGATGGGGCTCGCGGCCACCAACCGCGTCACCGGCGGGCCCGTCCAGAACGTCCAGCTCATCGGGGCGAAGGAGATCGAACTGGGCATGACCACCACCGGCCCGGCCTACGAGGCCTGGAACGGGATCGGGGAGTTCAAGGGGAAGAAGATCGACACGTTCCGCGTTGCCTTCCCGATGTACACTTCGTACGCGCATTGGATGGTGGAGGCCGACTCGCCGATCCGCTCGGTGGTCGACCTGACTGGGAAGGTCGTCAGCCTGGGCCCACGCGGCGGGTCGGCGGAGTTCGTGGGTGACCGGGTTCTGCAACACTTCAACATCAAGCCTCGGCGTGTCGTCTACCTTGGGTTTGCCGACGGCGCCTCGGCGATGCGTGACGGTCAGGTGGACGCGAACTTCGGCGTGATCGGCGTGCCGGTGCCGGCCTGGGTGGAAACGTCGGTTACGCGCCGCGTCCGTTTCTTCGGGTTCAGCCCCGCGCAGATGGATACGTTGACGTCGCAATACCCATACCTGGCCCGGGCGGCCATCCGCGCGGACGTCTATCGCGGGCAGACAGCACCGATCTCGACCGTCCAGATGTTCAACATGGCCATCGTGCATAAGGACGCGCCCGCAGACTTCGTGTACGAACTCGTGAAGACGATCTTTGCCAACATCGAGTTCCTGATGACGGTGCACCCGACATCCGGCGAGACTATTCCCGTGAATGTCGACTACGTTCGGCTCCCGCTGCACCCGGGCGCGATCAAATACTTCCAGGAGCGGGGCGTCAAGCTGCGCCCCGAGCACTTCCCGGCCGAGATGAAACGCTGACGAGGTGAGTCAGGACGCCGCCGGGCTCCCGGTCGACACCTCACAGCTCGGGGATGCCTCGGAACTGACCGTCCGCTCGCTCCACGGCCCGCTCCGCTCCCTCGTGCGGGCTGTGGGCGCGGCGATGGCCATCTACCAGATCCTCGTCCTCGGCCGGTTCTTCGGCATCGTCACCGATCCGCAGAAGCTCTACGCGATGCACCTCACCTTCGTGGCGGTGCTCGCGTTCCTGCTCATCCCCGGCCGGCGCGGCCAGGAACACCCGGGTTGGGTGGACTGGCTGCTCATCCTGGCCACGCTGGTCCCGGTGACCTACAACTTCCTCTTCTTCGAGGCCCTCACCGGCCGGGCCGGGGTCTTCCCGACGCGCGCGGATGTGATCGTCGGCGTCATCCTCGTCGTGATCACCCTCGAAGCCTCGCGCCGCGCGACAGGGTGGTCCCTGCCCATCCTGAGTCTGATCCTCGCGGCCTACCCCTTCATCGGGCCCTACCTCCCGGGGCTGCTGGCGCACCGGGGGTTCTCATTCAACACCGTGATCTCGTTTCTGTTCAGCGACAATGGGATCTACGGCATCCCCATCCAGGTCTCGGCGCGCGACGTCTACCTGTTCATCTTGTTCGGCGCGTTCCTCGAAGCGAGCAACATCGGGAAGTTCATCGTTGACCTGGGCCTGAGCATCGCCGGCGGGCGGCGGGGCGGTCCGGCGAAGGTGTCGATCGTGACGAGCGCCCTGTTCGGCACGGTGAGCGGCTCCTCCGCCGCCAACGTCATGGTGGACGGGGTGATCAACATCCCGCTGATGAAGGCCACCGGCTTCAAGGCGGCGGTGGCCGGCGGGATCGAGGCGATGAACAGCACCGGAGGACAGATCGTGCCCCCCGTGATGGGCGCCGCGGCCTTCCTCATGGCCGACATCCTTGGCATCCCCTACGCGAGGGTCGCCGTAGCGGCGATCGGGCCCGCCCTGCTGTACTACGTCGCCGCCTACTGGATGATCGACCTCTACGCCGCGTCCCAGGGGCTGCGCGGGCTGCCCCGCAAGGACCTGCCGCGCTTTGGGTCCATCATGGTCCAGCATGGCTACATGCTGGCGCCGCTCGTGGTCCTGCTGTACCTGATCATGGCCACCGGCGCCTCACCGTTCCGCGCCGCCCTCTACGCCCTCGTGCTGACGGTCGGCGTCTCGCTCCTGCGGGTGGACACCCGCCTCAATCTCGTCAAGATCGTCAGCGCCACGGAAGAAGGCGCGAAGCGGACGATCGAGATCGGCGTCTCCTGCGCCGCAGCCGGCATCATCGTGGGCGTCCTGTCGCTGACGGGACTCGGCGGGAAGTTCTCCGAGGTGCTGATCAACCTGACCGGCGGCAGCCTGCTGCTCGCGCTGCTCGGGACGATGGTCGCGGCGATCATCCTCGGCACGGGTCTGCCGACCACCGCCGCCTACGCCATCGGGGCGAGCGTCCTCGCCCCCGCGCTGATCAAGCTCGGCACGATCCCGCTCGCCGCGCACATGTTCCTCTTCTACTTTTCGGTGATTTCCGCGGTGACGCCTCCGGTGGCCTTCGCCTCGTTCGCCGCGGCCAGCATTGCCAAGTCACCGATGTGGGACACCTCCATCGAGTCGATGCGCTTCGGCATCGCCGGCTACGTCGTGCCCTTCATGTTCGTGTACGGTTCTGCGCTCCTGGTGGGCACGACGCCCTGGCCGGACACCCTGCTCGCGCTGTCGACCGGGACCCTTGGCACGCTCGCCCTCGCCGCGGCGACGATCGGCTACCTCACCCGAAAGGCCACCGTCCCCGAACGGATCGCGCTGCTCGCCGCATCGCTGCTGTTGATCAAACAGGGCCTTGGTACCGACCTCATCGGATTGGCCCTTCTGGTCGGCGTGGCCCTCGTACAGCGCTTCCTGCGCCGGACGCCCTTCCCCACCCCCGCCCAGCCCTGATCACCGCGCACTCCCTGAGACCGGCGCCGTGCGCCGGGCAGGCGGGAGCAGGCGGAGCACGACAGCGACCCCTGCCACGGCGGCGGCCGAGGCGGCGGCGAACGAGAGACCCGTGATCACGCCCTGCACCTGGGCGATCACGCCCGCCAACCCCGCACCTGCCACGGTTCCGAGCGACCACAGGGCGTAGAAGACCCCGAAGGCCCGGCCGCGTTCGCCGGGCGGGACCGACTCAGCAACGAGTGCCGCGGCCGACGGGAAGACGAGGCCGAAGCCCGTCCCGAAGATTCCCATCCCGGCCACGGCGGAGATGCCGCTTAGCCCCATCACCAAGAGCCCGAGCGCGACGAGCATCAGTCCGGTGACGAGCGGGCGCCGGCGGCCGTAGCGATCGCTCGCCCGCGTGAGCGGGCTGAGCATGACGGCGACCGCGACGAGCGCGAAGAGCCCGAACGCCATCCCGATGGCTCCTCCGGAGAGTCCCGCCGCCTGGAGCAGGAGGGCGAGGTGCGTGACCGCCGCGCCCAATCCGACCGTGTAGGCGAACACCGCGGCGTAGGCTGCGCCGAGGGGACGGGGCACGCGCATGGCGGCGCCACCGGCGAGGTACGCTGTAGGACGCACAGTCTCCCGGCCGAGCCGCCAGGCGACCACCAGCGTCAGCAGCATCACCGCGGCCGCGGTGATGAACACGGCATCGAACCCCGCGCGATCGCGGAGGAACCCGGCCAGCGGCGGCCCGATCACGGCGGTCGCGCCGATCAAGGCCCCGCCCTGCCCCATCACCTGCGCCCGGCTTTCCGCCGGGGTCACGTCGCCCATGATCGCGAAGGCCGCGACCGTGAGGACGGAGGCGGCGAGTCCATGCAGGACGCGTAGGGCGAGCAGCTCGCGGGCATCCCGGGCCAGGGTGTAGGCGGCGATCACCGCCGCGGTCAGGGCCAGGGACGCGAGCAGCGGGCGCCTTCGACCCCAACGATCCAGCACCGTGCCGGCGATCACGTTCCCCACCAGGTTGCTGGCCGAGTAGGCGCCGACGATGACACCCACAAGCCCCGGTGCCGCTCCCAGATCGGCAGCATATGGAGCCACTGTAGGGAACTGCATGAAGAGGTCGAGGAATGCGACCGCGGCGACGGCACGCGCCGCGGCGACGGAGCGCCGGGCGATCATGCCTGCTTCACTACGATGCGCCCTCCGTGCGCACCTGGCTGCGGAGAGCGCGCCGGCTCGAACGTCCCATCCTACCCTCGGCTCGAGCCGAGTCGTTTAGGAAGTCTTCAGGGTGCTCCACATGATGGAGCCGATCAGACGTGGATCGATGGCCCGAAGGAAAATGCTGCGATAGGAAGCGCTCCCGGTGAACATGTCCCACAGCACCACGCTCATCGGCTGATGGCTGCCTGAGGCCTGTTCCCGGCTCACCGTCCGCAGCACGCCCTCACGCACGATGGGCGAGGCCTTCACCAGCGCGGCCAGCAGGAACATCACCCGGCCAAAGCGGTTGTCCCAGGCGATCGAGCGGCAGATCGGCCAGTAGTGCCGCCTGAACGCCGCAGCAGAGACGCCGTGGAAGACAGCGGCCCGAGCTGCCGCTCTGGCCGTCCGGTAGGCCGCACCGATGCCGTCTTTGTACAGCCGCGTGGCGGCGCAGTCACCGACGAGCACGACCCGGTCCGAGAACGGCCGGGCCGCCTCGCGCACGCTGATGTTGGGGCGGCAGTGGCAGACACCCTCGTGCCCCGTGCCGGCCGGGAGGCGTTGCCTGATGGCAGGATGGTCAAAGAACGCCCGGATGAGCGCGTGATCGATGCTGCGGCCGAGCAGGCAGACGGTGATGAAATCCCCCTTCGGAATCATCGCCGCGAACTCGAGGCCGGGGACGTTCATGAGGAACACGTGCATGGACGTCCCCAGGATCCTCGTCACCGCCTCGTACCCGAGCTTCACCTCGGTGATGTAGGCCCTCGCGGTCTCCGCCGCGCGGTGCTGCAGGCCGAGACGCCGGAGGAGATGCCCCGAGGCCACATTGACCCCCGCGGCTAGCACGACCAGATCGAACGACGAGTCCCACCCGCCGCAGCGCACGCGTGGCCTGTCCTCCTCCCACGCCACGTCGCAGGCGCGGGCCTTCACGACCGACGCACCGCGGCGTTGGGCCTGCGCGAGCAAGAAGCCATCGAGACCGCCCCACCGCAGGACGCTCAGGTCTCTCGGCCCTCCGCCGCGGTGGACGGCGGCGATCTGCCGATCGGTGTGCGGGGTGGCGATGGCGACGGAGCCGGTGTCCGTGCTGAGGACGTAGGCGTCGATCCCCCGCTGCACGACGCTCGGCGGCAGCCGCATGCCCTCGGCGGCGAGATCGGCGAGCAACGACTCGGAGACGACGCCGCCGCACATGTTGCAGCCCCGGGGACCGGGGTCCGCGAAGTCCCGGGGTTCGTAGATTTCGACGCCGAGCCGCAGGCCGCGCTCGTGCGCGAACCGCAGAAGGAAGTGGGCGCACAACGAGCCCGCCGGGCCGCCGCCGATCACGGCGACCCGTGCGCCGTTCTCGAGCCGCATCCCCGACCGCGGCAACGCCATGGCCGCACCCGCGCTCAGCGCGCGCGCTTCATCCGGACGAGCAACGAGACGAGGTAGGCATACGTCGTCCAGATCCCACCGAGGAGCACCGCGACGAAGAGGATCTGGACGGGTGGATACGGACTGAGAAAGCCGGGCTGGGGGCTCAGCCCGCGGAGCGCGCCAAGACCGGGGCGCCTTACCGGGTCACGCGCCTCGGCCTGGGCGAGGAGCAGTCCGGCCCGCAGGGCCGCCGTGTCCCCGGCCCAGACCTGCACCTCGGTGTACCTCACCGGCGCGCCCAGGGTGAAGGAGGCGGTGCCGGCGGCGCCCGTGTCCTCCTCTGCGAGTCTCAGCCACCCGAAGGCGGTCCGGGCCAGGAAGGTCACCGCCGCCCCCGCGACGGGCGCTCCCGCCCCGTCGCTCACCGCGGCCACGAGCCGCGTCGAACCGTCCATCTGGACCTGCGTAACCAGCGAGATCCTCGCCGGTTCGCCGCCTTCCGCGACCGCAGCGGTCACGGCGACGAGCAGCAGGCACGCGCAGGCTAGCCTACGGAGCGGGCGCATGCGCGACCTCCCCGCCGGGGCCCTCGTGAATGATCCTCTCTTCTCTCGTCTCCCATATGGAGACGATCGGGAACACCTTGCTGAAGAGGATGTAGATGAGGACGAATCCCGCCACCGCGGCGGCCGTGATCGACCACTCGACCCAGCTCGGGCGATAGATGGCCCAGCCGGCCGGCGCGCGCTGGATGGGCAAGAACGGATACTGCAGTGTCGGCACAATGATGACGAACCGCTTCACCCACGCGCCGACGTTGATGAGGAGCGACGCCACGACCGCAGCGGCAATCGGCCGCTCCCGGAGCACCGGCAGCAGCGCGACGAACAGCCAGATCCCGCCACCGGTCAGCGCCCACGGCAGCAGGGCGCGTACGGTTCCGACGTCGCCCAGCGCGGCCGCGGGCGAACCCGAGAGCGAGACGAAGGCGAGCAGCCCGATCGACGCCGTCACCGCCGCGAGCGCCGGCCGCGCCTGCAGCAGCGGCACCTGCCGCAGGCGCGGTACCCAGGAGATCGTCGGCAGCGTAAGGAGCAGCACCGGGACCAGCAGGCCGGCGATCTGCGTGAACCAGAACAGCGGCGCGTAGGAACCACTGAGCACCGCCCCGAG
>DASSGA010000041.1:0-17967 GCA_035693805.1 bacterium
TGAGCTTTCGCTTGGACAGCACGGTGTAGTCGAGGTTCAGCCTGGCGAACTCGTACTGGTACGGGCGCGGCGACTGCGGGAGGCCGCACGTGCCCCGCAGATTTTCCAGCAGCCAATCGTAGATGGCCCGGTTGTTCTCGAACTCCAGCGTGCAGATGCTGTGCGAGATGCCCTCGATGGCGTCGGAGAGCGGGTGGGCGAAATCGTAGAGCGGATAGATGCACCAGGCATCGCCCGTGTGATAGTGGCGGGCGTGGACGATGCGGTACAGGACCGGGTCGCGCAGCTTCATGTTGCGGCTGGCCAGGTCGATCCTGGCCCGCAGGACGTGGGCGCCGTCTGGAAACTCGCCGCGGCGCATCCGGCGGAACAGATCAAGGTTCTCCTCTACGCTGCGGTCGCGGTACGGGCTCGGCTTCCCGGGCTCGGTGATGGTGCCTCGGTGTGCGCTCATCTCCGCGTCGGAGAGGCTCTCCACGTACGCCTTCCCGTCCCGGATGAGCTGCTCCGCGCATTCGTACAGCCGGCCGAAGTAATCTGATGCGTAAAGCTCCCGCGCCCACTGGAAGCCCAGCCACTGCACATCGCGCTTCGCCGCGTCGACGTACTCGATCGACTCGGTCTCGGGGTTGGTGTCGTCGAAGCGCAGGTTGCACTCCCCGCTGTAGTCGAGCGCGAGGCCGAAGTTCAGGCAGATCGACTTGGCATGCCCGATGTGCAGGTAGCCGTTGGGCTCGGGCGGGAAGCGGGTCGTGATCTTCGCGTAGCGGTCCTGCTTGAGATCTTCGTCGATGATCTCAGTGATGAAGTTCGGGCTGACCCGCCGTTCCTGTGTGGACGTTCCGGGTTCGTCGCTCATCGCACTTGTACCCAAGGATACACCGACCAGGCGGTGTACCGCGAGAGCGCGGCGCCCGGAGTGACCGGTCTAGATCAGCGGCACGAGCCCTGTGCGGCTTCGATGCTGAGGACGGCCAGGTCCGAGATCTTCCGGGGTATGCCGCCGAGGGACGCGAAGAGACCGCGGGAACGGTCTCAGGCCGAAGGGAAGCGGGCGTTCGTCCCTGAACGCAGAAGTGATCGCACGCTCCTGGAAGTCCAGGAATCATGAGACACATGGCGTTTGCCGCGGGCGACTGCGTGGTCATCCGTTCCAGAACAAACGGGCCGACGGCGGTCAACGTGGAGGGCCCGGGCCGGCCATGAAGATCCTCGTGTTCACCGAAGGGACGCTGCTCATCGACGGAGCGTGGTGCGGGCTTCCCCGCGATGAGATCGTCCGGCGCAGCCGGCTCCGGCAGGGCTCCGGGGATTTCGCCGCGTCGGTACCGATCGGGAATGCTATGGCCAAACTGCGCGCCTGGCATGATCAGGGCGCTGAGATCGCCTATCTGACGTCGCGCACACGGGTCGAGCAGATCACCGAGATCCAGCGCGTTCTTACCCGGCACCACTTTCCTGAGGGCCGGCTGTGGTTCCGCCGCACGGGCGAGGCCTACGCTGATGTGGCCGCCCAGGTGCGGCCGGACGTGCTGATCGAGGACGATTGCGAGAGCATTGGCGGAGAAGCCGAGATGACGTATCCGCATCTTCGAGCCGATCTCAAGGCGCGGATCGTCTCGATCGTTGTCACCGAGTTCGGCGGGATCGACCATCTCCCGGACGACTTCCGCGATCTGAGTCGATGGGCGGTCGTGCCGCCGCAGGAGGGTGTGCCGTGAGATGGGATGAGTTCGCCGACGCCTGTCCCGAGATCGCGGGGCTCGCGCGTTCCCGATTTGTCCGGGACCAGCTCGTGCTCGTCGGGACGATCCGCAGAGACGGTTCGCCGCGCATCAGCCCCTGCGAGGTGGACCTGGCCGCGGGACACCTCTTCCTCGGGATGATGTGGAAGTCGAAGAAGGCGCTCGATCTCCGGCGTGATCCGCGGGTCGTGGTGCACAGCGTGACCTGCGACCGCGACGGGACCGACGGCGACGTCAAGCTGTACGGCCGGGCGGTCGAGATCCGCGATCCGGACCTCCGGCAGCAGTTCCGGGAGGCGATCACGGCCCGTATCGACTGGGCGCCCGAGGAGCCCGCGTACCACCTGTTCTCCCTCGAGATCGATCGAGCGGCCTTCGTGAAGTTCGGCGAGGGCCAGCAGACGCTGGTGTGGGATCCCCAGCGCGGCCTCACGACATCGTTGAAGGACCACTAGCCACATTACGCGAGGGGGTGCCGGATGTCCGCAGTCAGAGATCTCCTGCTCGAACACCTTCAGTACACCTTTGAGAAGGAAGGATGGCAGCCGCCGCTGGGCCACGCCGTCGCGGGTCTCACCGCCCCGCAGGCCGCGTGGAAGCCCGGACCCGAGCGGCATTCGATCTGGCAGATCGTGCGCCACGTTCAGCAGTGGAAACGCGGCGTGTTGCAGGCCTGGGACGGCGATCCGCCGGACTACGAGGCGTTGAGCGCCGCGGACTGGGCGGAGGCCGGGGGGGATCAGGCGGCCTGGGACGCCGAGACCGAGGCGCTGCACGATCTCTATGCCGCGTTCCGCCGCCGCATCGAGGCGGCGAGCGACGCCGACCTCGCGGCCGAGCGGCCCTGGTATCGAGGCGCGCCGCCGAGACCCGTCGCCAACCGACTGCTGCACGCGTTCACGCACGACATCTATCACGCCGGACAGATCCAATACCTGCGCGCCCTGCAGAGCATCCCGGCGGACCGGCTGTTCTTCGCGGCATACGACGGCAACGTCCGCGTCATCGGAGAAGTGCTCCGCGTGCATCCTGAGCTCGTCAATGCCTACAACCCCGGGGGATGGACGGCCCTGCAGATGGCGGCGTACACGGGAAAGGTGGAGGCCGTGCGGGTGCTCCTCGACCACGGGGCGGACGTGCACGCCGTCTCGCAGAACGAACTCAGGACCACCGCGCTCAAAGGCGCGGAGGAGGAGGGGCACCAGGACGTCGCCGCCCTGCTGCGTCAGCGGGGCGCGCGGTAAGCACCTTATCCACATCTGATCCCCGAACATTCGCGGTTTGCGCTGAACGAACGGCCTCGGCGCGCGCAGGCGTGCGACCTCCCCACGCCCAGGTTTCCATCCCACTGAAGGGACGGGCGCGCCATCTGCGGAAAGGAACCGAACAATACGAGCGGCGGGGGGTGATAGTTTGGCGAAAGCCGTAGCCACGCAGCGTGGTGGAGGGATCGCGGGCTCGTTCCGGTTCTCCGAGCGCGCCACGACCCTCTCCACGGAAGTGCGAGCAGGCATCACCACCTTCATGGTGATGGCTTACATCATCTTCGTGAACCCGCAGATCCTCAGCTACGCCGGCATCCAGGGCCTGGAAGGGAAAGGCCTGCTGTTCCCCGCCACCCTGACCGTGACGTGTCTGACCGCGGGACTGCTCTCCATCGCGATGGGGCTGTGGTCCAACTACCCCTTCGCCCTTGCGCCGGGCATGGGGCTCAACGCCGTCGTCGCGTTTGAGCTCGTCGCCGGCCGCGGCCTGACCTGGCCGCAGGCCATGACCGTCATCTTCCTCGAGGGCGTCGTCATCCTCATCCTCGTCCTTACGCGGTTCCGTGAGGCGGTGATGGATGCCATCCCGATGAGCCTGAAGCGGGCCATCGGCGTGGGCATCGGCCTCTTTATCGCCTTCATCGGGTTCTTCAACTCCGGCTTCGTCGTGAAGCCGGTGAACAATGTCCTGCCGGTCGGGCTCGGGACCCTGAGCGGCATCCCGATCCTCACCTTCGCCATCGGCTTCGTGCTCAGCGTGTGGCTGATGGCCCGGCGTACGCGCGGCGCGCTGCTGTGGGGTATCCTCCTCACGACGGTGGTGGCGGTCGTGCTCAATGCGTTCACCGGCTGGAAGGCCTTCGCGATCCCGGGCGTAGCCCGTATCCCGACCCAGATCTTCGAGACGCCCAACTTCTCCACGTTCGGCCACATCGACTTCGGCTTCTTTGCCGAGCTCGGCGCCGTGACCGCCGTGCTGGTCACGTTCTCGATCATGCTGAGTGACTTCTTCGACACGATGGGCACGGTCATCGGCATCGGCGGGGAAGGCAAGTTCCTCGATGAGAAGGGCAAGCTGCCCCGGATCAACCGCGTCCTGCTCGTGGACTCGCTGGGCGCGGTCTTCGGCGGCTACGCGAACAGCAGCTCCAACACGACCTACATCGAGAGCGCCGCGGGCGTCGCCGAAGGGGGCAAGACCGGCTTTACCTCGGTGGTCGTCGGCGTGCTCTTCCTGCTGGCGATGTTCCTGGCGCCGATCGCGGGGGTGATCCCGCCGCAGGCCACGGCGCCGGCGCTGATCATCGTCGGCTTCTACATGATGAGCATCGTCAAAGATCTCCCGTGGGGCGACTATGAGGAGGCGATCCCGGCCTTCGTCACGATGCTGGCCATGCCGTTCACCTGGTCGATCACGAACGGGATCGGCGCGGGCTTCGTGACCTATACCGCGGTGAAGCTGCTTCGCGGGAAGGGTGGCCAGGTGCACTGGATGATGTACCTCGCCTCGCTTGCCTTCGTCGTGTACTTCCTGCTGCCGGTGATCGAGCGCGCGCTGAAGTAAGCGTCGCGCAGGAATCAACAAGGGCGGTGGCCCGCGGAGCACGCGGCCGCCGCCCTTGTTGCGTCGCCGCGCGTCCCGCGGCTCGTCTAACGAGCCGCACCCCCGGGCAGGCAAACACATGGGGTTGTTTGCGGGGCCAAGTTTCCGGGAAAGCTCGCGACGCAGTGGTGGAAGATTTTCCACCCTGCGTCGTGGCGTGCCTGAGCATAAACCACGCGGCTGATGGGGGAGGGGTACGGCCGGATGTATCGGCCCAGGGTTGGGGAACGCGTGATGGTCGAGATCCTGCCCGCCGGAGAGGCGTACGCCGGCGAGATCAAGGAGATCGCGGAGAGCCATCTCGTCACCCTCGCGGTGCCGCTCGAAGAGGACGGGTCGTTCGAGCGCGAGACGGGCGTCCGCGTGACCTTCGTCCGCAAGGACGGGCTCTATGAAGAAGAGGGCACGGTGCGCGACATCGCCGTGGTCCCCGAGGGCCTCGTCACGATCCACATGAGCGGCGAGCCGATGCGCACGCAGCGCCGGGACTTCGTCCGCCGGGACGCCAGCCTCAACGCCGAGGTGGAGTGGGACGGCTCCCGCACCCGCTGCGTGACCAAGGACGTAAGCGGCGGCGGGGTGAGCCTGCTCTTCGGCGATCTCCCACCGCTCGACGAGGGCGTCCAGTTCGGCGTGTCGCTCAATGTCCCGGACGGACGGCTGCCGATCAAGGCGCAGTGCGAGGCGAAGTACGTGCGGGAAGTGCTGCGCGGATCGCGATGGCTCGCCGGCAGCCAGTTCCTGACCATCGCCGAGGAGGACCGCCAGCGCATCGTGCGGTTCGTCTTCCGCCTGGAGCTCGCCCAGAAACGCCCGCGCTAGGTCAGGTCGCGGACACGACCTCCGGCTTGAGCACCCCGATGTAGGGCAGGTTGCGGTACAGCTGCCGGTAGTCCAGCCCGTACCCCACGACGAACATGTCCGGCACCTCGAAGCCGCGGTAGCTGATCGGCAGGGTGTCCACGATCCGCCGGGCCGTTTTGTCCAGCAGGGTGCAGATGCGCAGGCTGGCCGGATCGCGGGCGCGCAGGGTGCGCAGCAGGTAGGCTGCCGTGAGTCCCGTATCGATGATGTCTTCCACGAGTAGGACGTGCCGCCCGCTGATCTCCTCGTCCAGGTCCTTGATGAGCCGCACCGCCCCCGAGGTCGCCTGGGCCGAGCCGTACGAGGTGATGGCCATGAAGTCGAGGGCGACAGGGATCGAGACTGCGCGGGTGAGATCGGCGACGAAGTACAGGGCGCCCTTCAGCACGCTGACCAGCAGCGGCGTCGTCTGCGCGTAATCCGCCGAGATCGCCGCCGCGAGCTCTTCCAGCCGGGCGTGGATCTGCGCCTCGGAGAACAGCACGCGCTCGATGTGGTCGTGCAGCATCAATGGGCGAGGCCGTACTTGAAGAGCAGGCTGCGGTAGTCGCGCCCGTAGAAGATCTTCAGCCGGACGTCGGGGTACAGCGCGCGGAGGCGGCGCACCTTGCGGTTCTTGCGGGTGACCAGGCTCTGCTTCAGTGTGGTCAGCTCGATATACAGGTCGAAGTCCGGCAGGTAGAAGTCGGGACTGAAGCTCTCCGTCACGCGTCCGGCGGCGTCCTGTTCCAGCGGGAAACTGCGCGGTTCGTACTCCCAGCGGATACCGTAGAAGTCCAGCAGACGGGCGAATTCTTCTTCGGATTCGTGGGCGAAACGAGGTCTGGTGGATGCGGCGTCGCCCGGGCCGGCGCGGTCAGGCACGTGGGTGGACGTTCACCTCCGTTCCCTCCGTTCCGGCTTAGTATAGCCCTGCCCCCGCGAACATTCAAGCAGAGGATACCTTCCGGGCCTGCGAGAAGTTGTCTAAGATAGTCAGCAGGAGGACATTTCCTCATGCCCGATGCCACCCAGGACACCGATCTCGAACGGTGGATCGCGCGTCTGCGCAGTCCTGACGTCACCGTCCGCAGCGATGCCGCGCACCAGCTCGGCAAGCTGGGGGACGAGCGCGCGGTCGCGGCCCTTGCCGAGGCCGTCCAGGACTCGGACGAGTACGTCCGCAAGAGCGCGGTCATGGCCCTCCGCCGCATCGGGGGCCCGGCGGCGATGGAGGCCCTGCGCGTCGCCCTGGCTGACCGCTCCGAGCAGGTCGTCCTGCAGGCAGTGAACGGCCTGCGCGATATGCGCGACCGGGGCGCCGTGGAACCCCTCATCCGGGTTCTCGCCCGGCGTGAGCGCTCGCTGCAGCTTGCCGCCACCGATGCCCTCGTGCGGATCGGCGCGGACGCCGTCGGGCCGCTCATGGAGGCGTTCAAGGATCGCAACCTGCGCCGCCGGATCGGCAACCAGGTCTGGAAGATCCTCGTGGACATGGGCACCCGGTCCATCGATCCGCTGCTGGAGATGATGGCGGACGACAACCAGTACGTCCGGCTGACCGCCATCTCCGTCCTCGGGCGGATCGGGGACAAGCGCGTCGCGGCGCCGCTCGTGTACCTCTTCCTGGACGATCCGCGCATGCAGGAGGGTGTGGTGACGACGATCGCCCGCCTGGAGGAGCGCGGGGTGCTCGAGGTGCCGCAGACCGCGGACCGCGAGATCTCGCTCCCGCGCGAGGTCATCGAAGGGCTTCAGGCCCGTCCGCACGCGGACGTCACCAAGGCGCTGCAGGAAGCGCTTGAGAACCCCGGCGCCAAGGTCCGCCGGTTCGCCCTGAAGGCGCTCTTCGCCCTCCACGGCGAAGGCGCCCTCGATCATCTCGTCAAGGCCCTCGCCGACGAGGACGTGGACGTGAAGCGCCTGGCCATCCGCATCATGGCGCGTATGCGCGACAAGCGCGTCGTCGATCCCCTCGTCCAGCTGATCCTGCACGACGGGGAGCAGGTGGAAGAGGCGGCCTGGAACACCCTCAAGGTGCTGACCGGGCTTCGGGAGTACGAGGAGCTGCGCGCCCGGGTGGCCAAGGAGCGCGCCGGGACACGGCCGCAGGTCCGGAAGTTCACCCGCGGGAAGGACATCTCTCCCGACTGGTGGCGAGAGCAGGACTGAGCCCTCGCTCGGCCATGGAACGCCGCGTTGGTCAGACCACCGTCTCCCTGCACCAGGGGGACATCACCCGGCTCGCCGTCGACGCCATCGTGAACGCCGCGAACACTCATCTGTGGATGGGCGGCGGCGTGGCCGGCGCAATCAAGCGCGCGGGTGGGACCGCCATCGAGCAGGAAGCGGTGGCCCGCGGGCCCATCGCGGTGGGGGAAGCGGTGGCCACCGGGGCCGGCGCGCTGAGCTGCCGCTACGTCATCCACGCGGCGACCATGGCGCAGGATCTCTCCACCAGCGGCCCGGCGATCCGCGCGGCGACCCGTGCGAGCCTGCGGGTTGCGGACGAGCTCGGCCTCGGGTCGATCGCCCTGCCGGCGCTCGGCACCGGGGTGGGCGGATTCCCCCTGGACGAGGCCGCGGCGCTGATGCTGGAGGAGATCACCGGTTACCTGCGGGGCCCAACCGGATTGGTGCGCATCGTCCTGGTGGCATTCAACGCGGAAGCCGCAGAGGTGTTCAGCCGGGTGCTGGAGGAGGCCTGATGGGCTACCTCGTCGTGCTGGTCACGGCGTCCTCGGACGACGAAGCGGGGCGGATCGGGCAGGCGGTCGTGCACGAACGCCTCGCCGCCTGCGCGAACCTCGTGCCGTCCATCGCCTCGATCTACTGGTGGCAGGGGAAGGTGGAGCGGGCCGGCGAGGCGCTGCTCATCCTGAAGACCCGCGAGGATCTCCTCGAGGCGCTGCAGGATCGCGTGCGGGTCCTGCACTCCTACTCCGTGCCTGAGGTCATCGCGCTTCCGCTGGTGGGCGGCTATCCAGACTACCTGCGCTGGATCGACGAATCCGTCCGTGCGCCGGAGCCGCGCCGGTGAGGCCCCCGTGCGCGTCCTGATCACCAACGACGACGGTATCTCCTCGCCCGGCATCGCCGCGCTCGTCCATGCCTTCGAGCCGGTCGCCGAAGTGGTCGTGGTGGCGCCCGAGCACGAGCGCAGCGCGACGGGCCACGCCATCACGCTGCACAAGCCGCTGCGGGCCTCCGCGGCCGGCATCCCCGGCTCGGCCGTCCGCGCCTGGGCGACGAACGGGACCCCGGCGGACTGCGTCGTGCTCGGGATGCTGGATCTGCTGGACAAGCGGCCGGATGTCGTCATCTCCGGCATCAACGTCGGCCCCAACATGGGCCGCGACCTCACGTACTCCGGGACGGTCTCAGGGGCGATGGAGGGCGCCATCTTCCGCGTGCCGAGCATCGCGGTGAGCATCGGCGCGTTCCGCAACCCGATCTTCACGGTCGCCGCGGGATTCGCGGTGCACCTCGCCCAGGCTATCCTGCGGGAGGGGTTGCCTGAGGACACGCTGCTCAACGTCAACGTCCCGAACCTCCCCCGCGCCGAGATTCGCGGCGTCGCCATCACCCGGCAAGGCACGAAGCGCTACATCAGCCGCCTGGAGAAGCGCAGCGATCCGCGCGGCCGGGCGTACTACTGGCTCACCGGGGAGCCGGCCCCCCAGCAAGACGAGGAGGGCACCGATTCCTGGGCGCTCGCTCAGGGGCAGATCTCGGTCACGCCGATCGGACTCGACCTCACCAGCGAGCGGCTCCGCGAGATGCTCAGCCGCTGGGTCCTGCGCGTGCCCGGAGGAGGAGAAGGCGTCGTGCCGTAGAACCAGAATCGCGGCGTTCTGAATAGCATCGTCGCACACGTCGTACCCTCTCGTCGGAGCAGCAGATGGTCCGGTTTCAGGACGTCAGCAAGTTCTACTCGAACGGCGTCGTGGCCCTTCGCGACGTCTCCTTGTCCGTCGAGCCCGGGGAATTCGTCTTCATCGTCGGTCCCACCGGCACCGGCAAGTCCACCCTGCTCAAGCTCGTCTATCGTGAGGAAACGCCTTCCGCGGGCACGGTCTACGTCACCGGCCGCGACGTCGGCCGCCTGCCACACCCCGGGATCGCCGGCCTGCGCCGGGCGCTCGGGGTCGTCTTCCAGGACTTCAAACTCCTCCCCGCGCGAACGGTGTTCGAAAACGTAGCCTTTGCGCTGCGCGTCACCGGCGCCCCGCGGGAGGAGATCCGCTCACGGGTGACGCGGGCTCTCGACCTGGTCGGTCTGGCCGATCGGGCCGAGGCCATGCCCGCGGAACTCTCGGGGGGCGAGCAGCAGCGCGTCAGCATCGCCCGCGCCATCGTCAACGATCCGCCGCTGCTCCTCGCGGATGAGCCCACCGGCAACCTCGACCCGAACTCGTCCTGGGAGATCATGCAGGTGCTCTCCCGTGTCAACCTGCAGGGGACCACGGTGATCATGACCACGCACAACAAGATGATCGTCGACATCCTCCGCCGGCGGGTGGTGCAGCTGGCGGCGGGGTCGATCGTCCGAGACGAGGCGCGGGGTCTGTATGCGCTGGATGCCTGACGCCGCCCTTGCCGGCACCGCGGCGTCGTTCGCCGCGGACGCCTGGGCGAGTTTCCGCCGCAACGGCCTGATGACGGCCGCAGCCGTGACGACCATCACCGTGGCCCTCCTGGTCGTCGGCGCCGCCGTGCTGATCGGGCTCAACCTCGACAAAGTGGCGCAGGTGGTCGAGGACCAGGTCCAGGTGGTGGCGTTCTTGCGGGACGGGCTGGCCCCGGCGGAGGCGAACGGCGTAGAAGCGGCGGTAGCCGCGCTCCCGGGCGTGCAGACCGTCCGCTTCGTCGGGCGGGATGAAGCCCTCGAGCGGTTGCGGGAGCGATTGGGAGAGGGGCGGGTGTTCGCGGACCTCGTGGCCACGAACCCGCTGCCCGATTCGCTCGAGCTGCGCCTCACCGATCCCACGCGCGCGCCGGCCGTCGCCGCCGAGGTGGCGGCTCACCCCGGCGTCAGCGACGTCAGCTACGGGGGCCAGGTGATCGACCGGCTGCTCGCCCTCACCCGCGGGGTCCGCCTCCTGGCCGCGTTCCTCACGGTGTTCTTGGCCGCCGTGGCGCTGGTGGTCGTCGTCAGCACGATCCGCCTGACAGTCATCGCACGGCGTCAGGAGATCGAGATCATGCAACTGGTGGGAGCCACGCGCTGGTTCGTGCGCTGGCCGTTTGTGATCGAGGGGCTGTTCGAGGGGGCGGCCGCGGGGGGGCTGGCGTTCCTCGTGTTGGGCGGGGCCTACGGCGCCGGCGTGCTACGCCTTCAATCCACGATGCCGTTCCTGCCGGTCGCCGGTCCCGTCGAGGCGCTGCTCCCGCTGCTCGCGTGGGTGCTCGTCGCCGGGCTGGGTGTGGGGATGGTGGGGAGCCTGATCGCCGTCCGCCGCTTCCTGACGGCATGAGGCGGATGCTGCTCGCGGCGCTGCTGATCCTCATCGTGGCGACGCCGCCCGCCGCGGCATCCACGGCCGGGACGTCGTCGGCCGCGGTGTTCCGTGACCAGCGCAGCCAACTCCAGCGCCTGCTGGACAGGCTGACGCGGTCGAAAGTCCGCCTGCGCGAGGTACGGCGCGAGGAGCGCCGGGTGCTGTCGGAGCTCGAGGACATCGACCGCTCTCAGGAGGCCACGGAGCTGCGGCTGCAGCAGCTGGCGCGCGAGCTGGCGGGCTCGCGCACGGCAGCCCAGGCCGCCGCCACCCGGCTGGCCGTCACCGAGCGCCGTCTGGCCGATCACCGGGCGCGGCTGCGCGGACGCCTGCGTACGGTCTACATGTACGGCCGGACCGGCTACGTCGACGTCTTGCTCGGGGCCGAAGACGTCCGTGAGTTCGTGACCCGCTGGCACTTCGTGTCCACCATCGTGCGCGCCGACGGCCGCATCATCCGCGAGTACGCGGGAGATGTCGAGGAGCAACGGGCGCTCATCGAGACCCTCCGGCAGGCGCAGGCGCGCCTGGCGGCGGTCAGCGCGGAGACCGCCGCCAGGCAGCGTGAAATCGAGGCCCGGGAGCAGGTCAAGCGTAGCGCCCTGGCCCGCCTGCGGCAGGAGCGGAAGGCGTTTGAGCGGATGGTGCGGGAATTAGAGGAAGACTCCCGCCAGCTGGAGACCTTGATCCGGCGCAGCCAGCGGGCCACGTCGCGCGGCGTGGCCCTGGCACGAAACCTGTCCGGATTCATCTGGCCGGCGCGGGGGGTCTTTACGTCAGGATTCGGCATCCGGCGCCATCCCATCTTCCGCATCCGGCGGATGCACACGGGGCAGGACATCGCCGCACCCTACGGCACGTCCGTCCAGGCCGCCTCGGACGGCCGGGTCATCTACACCGGCTGGTTCGGCGGGTACGGCAAGATCGTCGTCATCGATCACGGCGACGGCGTCTCCACGCTCTACGCGCACCTCTCGAGGATCCTCACGCGGAGCGGCGCTCGCGTGCGCCGCGGCGAGGTCGTCGGCCGCGTGGGCAGCACCGGGTACAGCACGGGGCCGCACGTGCACTTCGAGGTGCGCGTGAACGGCCGGCCCATCGACCCGGCGCGGAGGTAGCGCTCGGTCATTCCTAATCGGGTACAATGAGGACCATGGAAAGGCGGATACACATGTCTCGCCGTCTCATCGTCACGGCGATCGTGCTCCTGCTGCTCGCCGGGGCGACCATCGGATGGTACACGCTGGGATCGCGGAGCCAGGCGGCGTCCGTGCCGAGCGCGCAGGGCCGCCAGCTCCTGGACGCTGTGGTGGCACAGGTCAAGACCCTGTACATCAAGCGGGATGTCGCCGAGAGCCAGCTCTACGTGGCGGCGACGAAAGCGCTGCTGGACGAGGCCGGGCCCGCCTGCGCGAGGCTCGTCGCCGAGCCGCCGCCCGCGGGAGGCGACGTCAGGGGGCGCTTCTATGCGATGCTCACCCGGGTTGAGGAGCGGTGCCCCGCGCCCGGGCGGAGCGCAGACGGGCTCTTCTTGGCCGCGGCCAAGGGCATGTTCGATTCCCTGGGTGACCAGTACACGCGACTGATGGAGCCCGGCGCGTACAGGATGTTCCTCCAGGACACGCAGGGCTTCTTCTCCGGCATCGGGATCTACATCGACGTCCGGGATGATTATCCGCTCGTCGTACAGCCGATCAACAACACCCCCGCGTCGAAGGCGGGCCTGCGCGCGGGCGACCGGATCGTCGTCGTGGACGGGGTGGCGACGAAGGGCATGTCCCTGCAGGAGGCGGTGACCCGCATCCGGGGTCCGGCGGGAACGACCGTCCGCCTTCGGCTGCGCCGCGCGGACGAAGATTTCGACGTCAGCATCGTCCGCGCCCGGATCCAGATCGTGGCCGCGGAAGGGCCGGAGAGCCTCGACGCCGCGACCCGGGCGGAACTCACCCGCGAGCGGATCGGGTACGTGAAGCTCGTCACCTTCAACCACGAGCGCGCGGATGAGGAGTTCGCCCGCTTCGTGACCCAGGCGAGGCAGGCCGGCGCGAGGGCGCTGATCTTCGACCTGCGCACGAACGGCGGCGGCCTGCTGGACCAGTCCATCCGGATCGCCAGCCGCTTCCTGCCCACCGGGCAGCCGATCCTGCACATCTACGACCGCAACGGGCGGCGCGACACCGAGCGGGCCAGGCGCGCCGCCAAGATCACGTTCCCGACGGTCGTCCTGGTCAACGAGTTCTCGGCCAGCGCCTCGGAGATCGTGGCCGGCGCCCTGCAGGACAGCGGGACCGCCACGATCGTGGGCGTGCGTACCTTCGGGAAGAACCTCATCCAGTCCATCGTCGACCTGCCCATGAACGCCGGGGCGGCGATCACCTCCGCGAAGTGGCTCACGCCTAAGGGCCAGGACATCAGCGGGAAGGGGCTCATCCCCAACATCGTGGTCGGCGAACGCGAAGAGGCCCTGCGCCAGCGGTTGAAGGGCCGGCCCGACGCCGAGGTCGAGCGGCGCATCGAGCAGATGCGCGCCGACCAGCTCAAGAAGGCGATCGAGATCCTCAAGAAGAAGCTGCAGCGCAGCGAACGCCTCGCGCGCGCGGCCTGAGATGGGTCGCCGGCGGAAGCGGCGCGTTCTCTCCCCAGGGCTCCTCGCCGCTTCCGCTGGCATCGTGGCCCTCGGCGTCATCCTTGGGCTCGGCTTGGCCGGGGGTTACTTCCGGGTGGGGTCGGGCCCCCCGGGCAGGCCTGCACCGGTGCGTCCGGCTCCCGAGCCCGTCCCGCCGCCTAAGCCCTCCCCGCCCGCGGCATCGCCGGCCGTGCCGGCGCGTCCAACCCTCCCTGAGCCTGCGGGGCGTGTGGCGATCATCTTCGACGACGCGGGAGGGAGCCTCGAGGATCTGGAAGAGATCATCGCCTTGAGGCGCCCCGTCACCGTGGCCATCCTGCCGGGACTGCGCTATTCAAAGGAAGTCGCCGCGCGTGCCCAGGCCGCGGGCCTCGAGGTGTTCCTGCACCTCCCGCTGGAGCCGGAAGACCCCACCAAGGCGATGGGCCCCGGGGGCATCGCCGTGTCGATGTCGGACGCCGAGATCGAGGCGAGCGTCCGGGAGAGCCTGGCCGCGATGCCCGGAGTCGTAGGCGTGAACAACCACATGGGCTCCCGGGGGACCGCCGATCCCCGCGTCATGCGCGCGGTGCTGCGGGTGGTGAAGGAGCAGCACCTGCTCTTCGTCGACAGCGTGACCACGCCGCGGAGTATCGCCGGAGTGCTGGCCTCTGAGATGCGCATCCCCAGCGCCTCCCGCGAGGTGTTCCTCGATAACGAGGACGATGCAGGGGCGATCCGGGCGCAGCTGCGGCGGGCGCTGACCCGTGCGCGCCGTAAGGGACGGGCGGTCGCCATCGGCCACGCCAGCCGGCTGACGGCGCAGGTTCTGGCGGAGATGCTGGGCGAATTCGATAGGGCGGGCATCGCACTCGTGCCCGCATCCGCGCTGGCGCGCTGAGGAGGCGAACCGATGGGGGCTCAGGCGGTGGCCATCACGCCGAAGGAAGATGCCTGGGCGATGGCCCTCCGGCAGTTCAACATCGCCGCGGACTTCCTCCCGCTCAAGCGCGGGATCCGTGAGGTCCTCGCCTACCCCAAGCGCGAACTCACCGTCAACTTCCCCGTCAAGATGGACGACGGCTCGGTCCGGATCTTCACCGGCTTCCGGGTTCACCACAACACCGTGCTCGGCCCGACCAAGGGCGGCATCCGCTACCATCCCGGTGTCACCCTGAACGACGTGCGGGCGCTGGCGATGTGGATGACCTGGAAGTGTTCTGTCGTGGGCCTGCCGTACGGCGGGGCGAAAGGCGCCGTCGTCGTCAATCCCAAAGAGCTGTCCCGCGACGAGCTGGAGCACCTCACCCGCCGCTACGCAACGGAGATCAGCATCCTGATGAGCCCCGAGGGTGACGTCCCGGCCCCGGATCTGGGCACGGACGCCCAGGTCATGGCCTGGATCATGGACACATACAGCATGCACGCCGGCCACTCCACCCCGTCCGTTG
The DNA here is from genome assembly GCA_035693805.1 of bacterium. GTDB lineage: Bacteria > Sysuimicrobiota > Sysuimicrobiia > Sysuimicrobiales > Kaftiobacteriaceae > Kaftiobacterium. The sequence goes on from DASSGA010000041.1 coordinate 15,014, forward strand.
TCACCGGGAAACCGCTGGCGATCGGCGGTTCGCAGGGCCGGAGCGAAGCGCCCGGCCGCGGGGTGTGGCTCGTCGCGCGCGAGGCCTGCCGGCAGGTGGGGATCCCGCTCGACGGGGCGAAGGTGGCCGTCCAGGGCTTCGGTGCCGTGGGGTCGACCGTCTCCTTCCTCCTGCACGACCATGGCTGCAGCATCGTGGCCGTGTCCGACAGCACGGGCGGCATCCACAGCGAGAAGGGCATCGACCCCCGGGCGCTCCGCCGCTTCAAGGACGAGCACGGCACGGTGGCCGGCTTCCCGGGGGCGGAGCGTATCACCAAGCCTGAGCTCCTGGAGCTGCCCTGCGACATCCTGGTCCCGAGCGCCGTCCAGGGCCAGATCACGAGCGAGAACGCCCCGCGCCTGCGGGCCCGGATCGTCGTCGAGGGCGCGAACGGTCCCGTGACCCCGGATGCGGACCGCATCCTTGCCGACCGCAAGATCCTCGTCGTGCCCGACGTCATCTCGAACTCGGGGGGCGTCATCGTCTCGTACTTCGAGTGGGTGCAGGGGCTGCAGCAGTTCTTCTGGACGGAAGACGAGATCAATCACAACCTCGAGCGGATCATGCTCCGTAGCTTCGGCCAGGTGGTCCGGACGGCCGAGGAGAAGCGCACCACCCTGCGCACCGCCGCTCTCATCCGCGGGATCGACCGCGTCGCCGAAGCCCTCATGACGCGCGGCATCTACCCCTAGGCAGCTCCCCCGCCCGCCTCAGGAGGAGGAAGGGGGAGGGGGGCGGCGAAAGCGTCTTACCAATCCAAGCCAGGCATGGTCTGCCATCATCCCTGCGGGGCGCTTCACCAGCGCGCCGTCGTCGATCAGGGCACTCGGAGTGATCAGGAGGGATCTCGACCGGGGTCTCCGCCGCGCCGGCGGTGGAGTGGGAGAAGGGGGTGAGGGGCGGCTCGGCTGGAGGCAGGTATCCGATCCATTCCATCTCGTGAGGAGGTCGATAGGCGAATGAAGCGTCTCCAGATTCCCGTAGCGTTGGCGGTGGCGCTGCTGCTGGCCGCCGGCCCATATTTCGTGCCGGCAGCGCCCGCGGCCACCGTGGGACCCGTCACGGACTCGGTCGGGGTCGTCCGGGTCGCCAAGGGACAGCCGATCACGATTGCCTACTGGCTGGTCGTGGCCGGGCCCGACGCGAGCCTCGGCGTCGACAGCCGCCGGGGCATCGAGCTCGCGATCGCGGACAAGCGTACGGTCGCCGGGTTCAACGTGCGGCTCATCGGCGAGGACTCCGGGTGCAACGCCGAAGGCGGCGTGACCGCGGCCACGAAGCTCTCGGCCAACAAGAATATCGTCGCGGCGATCGGCAGTTCGTGCAGCAGTGAGGCCGTGCCCGGCGCGCCGATCCTGTGGAAGGCCGGCATCGTCACGGTCTCTCCCTCCAACACCGCGCCCCCGCTGACCGCGGCCAATCGGACCAGCGGCTTCGCCGGCTACATGCGCACGGCGCACAATGACCTGGTGCAAGGCAAGGTGGCCGCGGAGTTCGTGCGGAACAGCCTGAAGCTCGGCCGGGCGGCTACCATCCACGACGGCAGCCCGTATGCTGAAGGCTTGGCCAACGCGTTTGCCAATAACTTCAAGAGGCTCGGCGGCACCGTAACCTCCCAGGAGGCCATCTCGCCCACGGACACGGACATGCGGCCCGTGCTCACCAAGATCGCCGCGGGCCGGCCTGAGATCATCTACTACCCGATCTTCATCGCCGCCGGCGGTTTCGTCACCCGGCAGGCAAAGGAAGTCTCGGGCCTGAGCAACACCAAGCTGATGTCCGCGGACGGCACGTTCTCGCCCGACTTCCGCAAGGCGGCGGGTGACTCGGTCGTAGGCGTCTACAACACGAGCCCCGACCTCTCGCCGGAAGCCCTGGGCCCGGCGTACACGTCGTTCGTCGCCAAGCACGAGAAGAAGTACGGGGAGAAGCCGATCTCGGCCTTCCACCCGCACGCCTACGATGCGGCGATGATCATCTTCCGGGCCATCGAGCGGGTCGCCAAGAAGGACTCGGCCGGGAACCTCTACATCGGGCGCAAGGCGCTGCGAGACGCGCTCTTCGCCACGAAGGGCTACAAGGGGTTGACCGGTACCATCACTTGCACCGCGACCGGCGACTGCGCGGACCCGAAGATCGCGGTCTACCAGCACCTGTCGGCCGATCCCGCCAAGTGGAACGCGGGGACGGACCCGAAGAAGCTGTATCCGTAAGGTTGGCACAGCGGTAGCCTGTCTCTGCCGGGGGATGGGTCGGTCGATTGGCCGGTCCATCCCCCGCTTAGCGCACTTCGTCCGACGGAGGGGCCGGGGCCGGCGATGAGCGTGAACGCAGCGGCGATGCCGCGCGCCTGGTGGCGCCGGTTGTCCATCGTAGACCTCTACCTGTGGCTGTTCCGGCTGGTCGTCGTGGCGGTCGTCCTCTGGGGGATGATCGGCACGTTCCGCGCGGCCCGCTATCCCGGGGAGGTCTGGATCGACTTCGTCATCTTCGGCCTGTCCCAGGGCGCCATCTACGCCCTCATCGCCCTGGGCTACACGATGGTCTACGGCATCCTGCGCATGATCAACTTCGCCCACGGCGACATCTTCATGGTCGGGGCCTACACCGCGTTCTACGCGGCACGGGCGCTGCACCTGCGCGGCATCTTCAACGGGAATCCGCTCTTCAGCCTGGCCGTCATCATGGGCGTCTCGATGCTGACCTCGCTCGGCGTGGCCCTGCTGGTGGAGCGGGTGGCCTATCGCCCGCTGCGGCGGGCGCCGCGCCTCGTCCCGTTGATCTCGGCCATCGGGGCGTCATTCTTCATCGAGTACGCGGTGCGCGGGCTCTACGGCTCCGGGTATCAGGCCTACCCGGAGTTCACGATCTTCAAGGGCGAGTGGACGGTGCTCGGCATCGGCATCCTGCGC
>DASSGA010000042.1:0-3297 GCA_035693805.1 bacterium
GGAGAAGGTCCGTCACGTGGGCGAGCCGGTGGCGCTGGTCATTGCGGAGAGCCGCTACCTGGCGGAGGACGCCCTCGAGCTGATCGACGTCGAATTCGATCCGCTTCCCCCGGTGGTGGACCTCGAACGGGCGGCCACCCCCGGCGGCCCGCTCGTGCACGAGGACATTGGCACCAACGTCTGCGCGCACTACACGCAGCGCGTCGGCGACGTTGAGGCCGCGTTCGCGCGCGCGGCCCACGTCTTCACCGAGCGCTTCGTCATGGACCGGGGCACCGCGTCGCCGCTGGAGTGCCGTGGGGTCGTTGCGCGCTGGGAATCGAAGATCCGGCAGCTGACGGTGTGGGACAGCACCCAGGCGCCGATCCGGATCCGCAACTACCTGAGCCAGCTGCTCGGACTGCCCCAGGCCCAGGTGCGCGTCATCGCCCCCGACATCGGCGGCGGCTTTGGACCCAAGATCATGATGTGCTACCCGGAGGAGATCCTCATCCCCTGGGCGGCGATGCAGCTCGGCCATCCGGTGAAGTGGATCGAGGACCGGCGCGAGAACTTCGCGGCGATGAATCAGGAGCGCGAGCAGATCCATGTCGCGGCCATCGCGGTCGACGGCGATGGCCGCATCCTTGGCGTCCGTACGAGCTTTCTCTACGATTCCGGAGCTTACATCCCGTACGGCATCATCATCCCGATCGTGACGAGCACGACGCTGCCGGGACCATACAGGATCCCCCACTACCACGGTGAGTTCCAGGCCGTCTTCACCAACAAGACCATCGTCAGCCCCTACCGCGGCGCGGGCCGGCCTCACGGCGTGTTCGTGATGGAGCGCTTGATGGACCGCGTGGCGAAAGAGCTCGGGCTCGATCGCACGGTCGTGCGCGAGCGCAACTTCATCCAGCCGGACGAGTTCCCCTATGAGGTCGGGCTTATCTACCAGGACAACGCGCCCGTGATCTACGACAGCGGCGATTACCCGGCCACGATGCGCAAGGCGCTCGAGATGATCGGGTATGACCGCTGGCCGCAGGACCAGGAGCGCGCCCGGCGGGAGGGACGGTACCTGGGCCTGGGCATCGCCTGTTACGTCGAGGGCTCCGGCATCGGCCCGTACGAAGGGTGCCGCGTCACCGTGGAGCCGTCGGGGAAAGTCTTCGCCGCGACGAGCGTCGGCACGCAGGGTCAAGGACACTTCACCTCGTTCGCCCAGATCGTGGCCGACGCCCTCACCGTCGCCGTGGAGGACGTCACCGTCGTCACGGGCGACAGCGGCGCGTTCTCCTGGGGCACGGGCACGTTCGCCAGCCGTGCCGCCGTGGTCGCCGGGAACGCGGTGCACCTGGCCGCCCAGGCGGTGCGGGAGAAGGCGCTCAAGGTCGCGGCGACCAAGCTCGAGGCGCGCGTCGAGGATCTGGAGATGGCGGGCGGCAACGTCTTCGTCCGCGGAGTGCCGGGCCGGGCGATGGCGCTGGCCGAGATCGCGGTGGTGGCGAACCCGCTGCGGGGCACGATTCCCGAGGAGTGGGAGCAGCCGGGGCTGGAGGCGAGCCGGTACTTCGCCCCGCCGCGGGGCACCTTTCCCAACGGCGCCCACGCCTGCATCGTCGAGGTCGACGTCCGCACAGGCATGCTCAAGGTCCTGAAGTACGTCGTGGTGCACGACTGCGGGCGCGTGATCAACCCCCTCATCCTGGACGGGCAGATCCGCGGCGGCGTGGCCCAGGGCCTCGGCGGCGCGTTCTACGAGAAGCTCGTCTACGACGAGAACGGGCAATTGCTCACCCAGACGTACATGGACTACCTCCTTCCCACGGCCGCCGAGGTTCCGGAGGTGGAGATCGGCCATCTGGAGAGCCCGACCCCGCTGAATCCGCTCGGCGTCAAAGGTGCCGGTGAGGCCGGGGTCATCCCGGTCGGGGCGCTGATCGCGCAGGCGATCGACGACGCACTGGCCGAGTTCGGCGTGCGCATCACCGAGATGCCCCTCTCGCCGAACCGCCTGCTCGAGATCATCGGCCGCGCGGAGACGGCGGCGTTGCGATGAAGCCCGCGCCGTTTGCGTACGCCGCTCCCGACACGCTCGACGCAGCGCTGGACCTCGTGCGCCGCTACGGACACGACGGGAAGGTCCTGGCGGGGGGCCAGAGCCTCGTGCCGCTGCTCAACATGCGCCTGGCGCGCCCGGCCGTTCTGGTCGACCTGAACCGCGTCGCTGCCCTGGACTACATCAAGACCGGCCGCGAGATCCGGTTCGGCGCGATGACTCGCCAGCGCACGGCCGAGCTCTCCCCCCTCGTGCGAGCGAAGCTGCCGCTGCTGGCGGAAGCGCTCCAGTACATCGGCCACCCGCAGATCCGCAATCGCGGCACGGTGGGGGGGAGCGTCGCCCATGCCGATCCCTCCGCGGAGCTGCCGGCGGTGCTCGCCGCCCTCGAGGGCGCCGTGGTGCTGCAGAGCGCCCGGGGCACGCGCACGCTGCGACCCGAGGCATTCTTCCTGAGCTACCTGACGACGGCGATTGGAGAAGATGAGTTGCTCGTTGAAGTCCGTCTACCCGCTCATGACGACAGGGGCACGGCGTTCCTCGAGGTGGCGCGCCGGCATGGTGACTTCGCGCTGGCCGGCGTGGCCGTGGTCATCGAGATGAACGGCGGGCGCGCCCGGCGGGTCCGGATGGCCTTCACGGGCGTGGGCCCGGTCCCCGTGCGGGTCGAGGAGGCGGAGGCGGCGGTCACGGACACCCCGCTCATCGAGCGGTCGTTCGCCGAGGCGGGCCGAATCGTCGCCGCCCGACTTGAGCCGGACAGCGACATCCACGCCACGGCGGCATACCGCAAGCAGGTGGCCGGGGTGCTCACCGAGCGCGCCCTGCAGGTGGCCGCCCGGCGGGCGAAAGGACGCGCGCTGTGAGGACGCGGCGGACCGGGCGAGCCGCTCCCCTCCGGGGCACGCCGAAGAACGGCGCCGCGCGCAAACCCGCACGCCCCATCGACCGGCGCACGATCAGCGTCACGGTGAATGGCGTCGTCCACACCGCTGAGGCCGAGGTGCGCAAAACGCTCGCGGACTTCATCCGCGAGGACATCGGGCTCACCGGCACGCACCTCGGCTGCGAGCACGGCGTCTGCGGGGCGTGCACCATCCTGCTCAACGGCCAGGCCGTGCGCAGCTGCCTGCTCTTCGCGGTCCAGGTCGAGGGCGCGGAGATCGCGACCGTGGAGTCTTTGGGCAGCCCCGAGCATCTCCATCCGCTGCAGGACGCCTTCCGGGACCACCACGGCCTGCAGTGCGGCTTCT
>DASSGA010000043.1:0-2049 GCA_035693805.1 bacterium
ACGACGCTACCGCGGGAGGAGAGGGCGTCGGGCCCCAGGATTCGGATCGCGAGCATCGGTACGGGCACCCCCACCGACGGGGCGAGGGGCCAAGACTCCATGGCGCTGCTCGGGCGTGCCGGCGCGGACTGCGTGCGTCGCTGGGGGCGCGATCGTGGCGACCTCGACCTGCTCATCTACGCGGGGACCTATCGGACACGCTTTGTGACGGAGCCGGCGATCGCGGCGCTGCTCACGGGCGCGCTGGACGTGAACGCGCACCCGGCGTCGCTGAACGGCAAGCGCACGCTGGCATTCGACGTCTTCAACGGCGGGGTGGCGGTGCTCAACGCCTGCCACGTCGCGGCAGAGATGATCCGGGCGAGGAAGGCGGCCAGCGCGATGGTCGTCGCCGCCGAAACGGAGAACAACGCCGCCGCGTTTCCGACGGAGCTCCTCGGGATCGAGGAGACGGGATCGGCGTTGCTGCTGGAGGCGGCGGACGGCAGGGAGGGCTTCCGGGCGTTCCGGTTCCGCTCCTTCCCCGAGCACGGCGACGCCTTCGTGTCGCACCTGACGAATCGCAACGGAAAGACCTACCTCCGGTTCACTCAAGACCCGGACCTCGAGCGGTACTACGTGCGTGCCATCGTCGAGGCGGTTGACGAGTTCCTGCGCGGCGAGAGCCTGGACGTCTCGCACGTCACGAAGATCTTCCCGCCTCAGATTTCGTCCGCGTTCATCGCCAGCCTGAGCTGTGCGATGCATGTCCCTGGTGACCGGTTCGTCGATGCGGTCGGCGGCGGGCGGGATCTCTTCACTTCTTCCCTCCCGTACGCGCTGCGCCACGCGCGCGACCACGGTCTCATCGAGGAGGGCCACGTCGGGCTGTTCATCGGCGTCGGTTCCGGCATTCAGGTGGGGTGTGCACTCTACGACTTCTAGGCCGCGCGACGTCAACGGCTCGCGCCCGCCCGGTCCGCCGGCCAGGACACCGCTCGGCCACCTGCTGCCGTTTCGCCGTGACGTCGTGGGCTTCCTGTCGCGGGTCGCGGCCGAATACGGGGATGTCGCATGGTTCAAGGTGGGCCCCGTCGGTATTGCCCTCCTCAGTCATCCCGACCACGTACGGGAGGTCCTGCAAACCAACCACCGGAACTTTGTCAAAGGGCGGCCCTTGCACCTGGCGAAGCGGTTGCTGGGCGAGGGGCTGCTCACCAGCGAAGGGGAGTTCCACCGGCATCAGTCGCGGAGAGTGCAGCCGGTCTTCCACGCCGAGCGCATCGAGGGCTATGGCGCCGTCATGACCGACTGCGCCGAGCGCTGGAGCGGGCGATGGCGGGAAGGCGTCACGCTGGACATGATGCGCGAGATGACGAGCCTCGCGACGGCGATTGCCGGACGGACGATGTTCTCGTGGGACATGGATTCCGCCGTGGCCGCGGGGATCAGCCGTGCCCTGGCGGACGCCATGAGTCTCTTCTCGCGGGCGTCCCTCCCGTTCGCCGAGGCGTTGCTGAAGCTCCCGCTGCCCAGTACCCGCCGCTTCTACCGCGCGAAGGCGCACCTGGACTCCGCGATCTACGGGGTGATCGCAGAGCGGGGCCGCGACGGCGCGGACCGCGGGGACCTGCTCTCGATGCTGCTCCTCGCGCAGGACCAGCCGGCGGCCGGCGGCGGGATGACGGACAGGCAGGTGCGCGACGAGGCGTTGACGCTGTTCCTCACGGCCCTCGACACGACGTCGCTGGCGTTGACCTGGACGTGGTACGTGCTGTCCCAGCATCCCGCGGCCGAGGCCGAGATGCATGCCGAGATCGATCGCGTGCTCGGCGGTCGGCGGCCCGTGACCGGTGATGTCGAGCGACTGTCCTACACACGCATGGTGTTCACGGAGGCGATGCGGCTCTATCCCCCGATCTACACCATCGCTCGTGAGGCGATCGAGCCGTTCCAGGTCGGGGCGTACACCGTGCCGGCCGGTGCCCTCGTCCTGATGAGTCCGTATGTGATGCACCGGGATCCCCGGTACTACAGCGATCCGGATCGCTTCGCCCCGGAGCGCTGGAA
>DASSGA010000044.1:0-11373 GCA_035693805.1 bacterium
GGAGAACACCGGCCACGCCTGGCGCACGTACCGCGGGATCCTGTGGGTCGCCCCCAGCAACCTGTTCATCAGGCCGGGTCCCGGCGCGCCCCTCTCCGAAGGGGTCGTCATCGCCGAGGTGATGGGGGTGCACGCCGGAACGAATGCCGTCACGGGGGAGTTCTCCCTGCAGGCCCTGGGCCTGTGGGTCGAGGACGGAACGATCGCCTACCCGGTCGAGAACTTCGCCGTCGCGGGGAACGTCCTCACACTGCTCAAGGACATCACCGCGCTCGGGCCGGCGCTGGAGTGGGAATACGGGGGCCGGATCGCCTACGGGTCGCCGATGATCGAGGTGCGGGAGCTCTCCTTCGCCGGCGCCTGAGCGCGCTCAGGCCGGCTCGTCCCACCGCGATCGTCGCACGGCATCCAGAACCTCTTGAATCGCCACGCCGTCGACGAAGGTTGCCGCCGGAGCGATCGGCCCGCCATCGAGGATCGCCGTCACGAGGTGATCCGCGAACCGCACGAATGAAAGCCCCCACAGTGGTGCGTAGTCCATGCCGGGCGGCGCGGTCAGCGCCTCCCGCTCGGTGAGCTCGCGCCACTGCTCCCCCCGCCGCGCCCCCCACAACCGCTCCTGCGCGTCGAGCCGCAGCGTGCCCGCCTCTCCCCAGATCTCGACGCGCGGGCCTTCCCCATGCGAGGCCACGACGCTCAGGACCACGGTCGCGATCGCCCCCGAGACGAAGCGCAGGGTGTAACTGCTGAAGTCCTCCGAGGTCACCGCGCGCGTGCCACCGGCGGCCGGACGCTCGCGGATGAACGTGTCCACCGTCCCACGGACCCCGGCGATCTCCCCCAGCCAGTAGCGGAGCAGATCCACCTGGTGCGACCCCTGGGCCCCGAGGATGCCGCCGCCCTGTGCGGCATCCGACCACCAGCTCCACGGGGCGCCGGGATCGTTGCGGCCCGCACCCACGACGGTGATCAGGGCGTGGCGCGGCCGGCCGATGAATCCATCATCGATCAGGATCTTGATCTTCCGGCGGTTGGGGTTGAAGCGCAGCTCGTGGTCGATGGCGTGCACGACCCCGCGCGATTCGGCCCGTTCGAGCATTTCCGTGGCCTCACGCGCGTCCATTGCCATGGGCTTCTCGCAGAGCACGTGCGCTCCCGCATCGACCGCGGCGAGCGCCATGCGATGATGCCACACGGGCTGCGGCGTGATGCTGACGAGGTCGAGGTCGGCGCGGACGAGATCCTCCCAGCGATCGAAGGCGTGCGGGATGTCAAAGCGCGCGGCGGCCTGGGCGGCTCTGCCGGGGGTGCCGCTGCTCACCGCGACGACCCGGGCGCGGGGATGCGCCTGGAACGCGGGGATCTGGACCTGTGTGCCGAAACCGGTGCCGATAACACCGACGCGCAGCGCCATCGTTACATCGCGGGGAATTCGTCGACCCGGGAGAAGTGAATGACCGTGACCGTATCGTCCGCGGAGATCTTGCGGCCGTAGATCTTGGCCAGGAAATCCACGAGGTCGTCGTGGCTGCGCAGCGCCGGATTGTCCCGCTGGATCTCCCGGGGCGTCACCGAGTGCAGCGGCTTCACCTCGATGCGATCGACGATGGCCGCAGCGATCTTCTTGCGCGTGCCGAAGCGCTGCCCCACGGTGAGCCAGACGATCTGGCCTTCCTGATATTTGTCCCGCTTGTCCCCAAGCCGGATCGTCGCGGTCTTGCGCCCGTCGCGCAGTTGCTCGGCGAACACGGACGAATAGAAGTTGAGGGCAAACACGCCTGGCCTCCTCAGGACATGGACAACAGGGACAGTCAGAAGAAGTTCGACACGGCGGCCTGTTTCCTGTCGAGCACCGGCGCCCCCAGGGGGCCCCGCCCCGTCGGGTCAGGCCCCGAGCATCGGGATCTTCAGACCGTGGCGGCGTGCGGCGGCGATGGCCTCCGGGTAGCCGGCGTCGGCGTGCCGCATCACGCCGGAGCCGGGATCGGTGGTGAGGACGCGCTCGAGTTTCTGCGCGCCCAGCTCCGTCCCGTCGGCCACTACCACCTGGCCGGCGTGGATGGAGTACCCGATCCCCACCCCGCCGCCGTGATGGACCGAGACCCACGTCGCGCCCGCGCTTGCGTTGAGCAGCGCGTTCAAGATCGGCCAGTCGGCCACCGCGTCGGACCCGTCGCGCATCCCCTCCGTCTCTCGGTAGGGAGAGGCCACGGAGCCGCTGTCGAGGTGGTCGCGGCCGATCACCACCGGCGCGCTCACCGCTCCGGACCGGACCAGCTGATTGAACGCCAGCCCCGCCCGCGCGCGCTCGCCGTAGCCGAGCCAGCAGATGCGCGCCGGCAGCCCCTGGAACGGGACGCGCTCCTCGGCCAGGCGTATCCAGCGCGCGAGGGACTCATTTTCCGGGAAGAGCTCGAGCACGGCGTGGTCGGTCTGCAGGATGTCCTTCGGATCGCCGGAGAGTGCCGCCCAGCGGAAGGGCCCCTTCCCCTCGCAGAACAGCGGGCGGATGTATCTCGGGACGAAGCCCGGATAGGCGAAGGCGTCCGCGAATCCCCCCGCTTTGGCCTGGCCGCGCAGGTTGTTCCCGTAGTCGAAGACGACGCTCCCGGCCCGGGCCATCCCCACCATCGCCTCACAGTGCCGCGCGATCGACGCCCGCGACCGGCGGACGTAATCTTCCGGATGGTCGCGCCGCAGCGCCGGCGCCTCCTCGGCCGTCACGCCCTCTGGGATATAGCCCCCGAGCGGATCGTGGGCTGAGGTTTGGTCGGTGACGACGTCGAAGCGCACCCCCCGCCGGGCGAGCGCGGGGAAGACGTCCGCGGCGTTGCCGAGCAGAGCGATCGAACGCGGCCGACCGCGACCAGCCGCCTCGTCCACCTCACGCAGCGCCTCGTCTACGTCGTCCGTCGCGTGATCCACCCACCCGGCCGCGAGCCGCCGGTGGATGCGCGAGGGATCGACCTCGACGATCAGCGCAACGCCCTCGTTCATCGTCACGGCCATGGGCTGCGCCCCACCCATCCCGCCCAGGCCGGCGCTGAGCACGGTGCGGCCCCGCAGCGACCCGCCGAAGTGCGCGCGTGCCACTGCCGCGAACGTCTCGTAGGTCCCCTGGAGGATCCCCTGCGTCCCGATGTAGATCCATGAGCCCGCGGTCATCTGCCCGTACATCATCAGGCCGAGCGCCTCGAGCTCCCAGAACGTCTCCCAGGTCGCCCAGGCCGGCACGAGCATCGCGTTGCTGATCAGCACCCGGGGCGCCCACTCGTGCGTGCGGAAGATCCCGACCGGCTTCCCCGACTGCACGAGCAACGTCTCGTCCACACCGAGCGCGCGGAGGCTGTTCACGATCGCCTCGAAGGCGTCCCAGGACCGCGCCGCCCGCCCGGTCCCCCCGTACACGATCAGCTCGTCCGGCTTCTCGGCGACCTCCGGATCGAGGTTGTTCATCAGCATGCGCAGGGCCGCTTCCTGGGGCCAGCCGCGGCAGCTCAGTTCGCGGCCGCGCGGCGATCGGACCCGGCGCGCCTTCGCCGTCATGGCTACGCGAGCTCCCCGATGGCCTGCTCGACGCCGCGCCGCAGGGTTCCCTCCGCCACCAATCGCCGGGCCGCAGCCAGGTCGGGCGCGAGCACGCGATCCCCTTCCAGACGCGGGATGGCCTCGCGCACCGCGCGGTGCGCGGCGGCGGTCCCGGCGGCGGTGCGGAGTGGAGCCTGGAGATCCATGGCCTGCGCGGCGCAGAGCAGCTCGATGCCGATCACCTGCTGCGCGTGCCCGACGACGACGAGCGCCTTGCGGGCGGAGACGGCGCCCATGCTGACGTGGTCTTCCTGATTGGCCGAGGTTGGGATGCTGTCCACGCTCGCGGGGTGGCTGAGGACCTTGTTTTCCGAGACCAGCGCGGCCGCGGTGTACTGGGCGAGCATGAGCCCCGAGTGCAGTCCGCCGTCCTGGGTCAGGAACGGGGGGAGCCCACTCAGGTGCGGGTTCACCAGCCGCTCGACGCGCCGCTCGGCGATGCTGGCCAGTTCGCCCGCCGCGATGGCCAGCACGTCCAGGGCCAGGGCCACGGGCTGCCCGTGGAAGTTGCCGCCGGAGATGACGCGCTCCTCGCGGGCGAAGATCAACGGGTTGTCGGTGGCCGAGTTCATCTCGATCTCCACGACCCGCGCCGCGTACTCGAAGGCATCGCGCGAGGCGCCGTGCACCTGGGGGATACAGCGCAGCGCGTAGGCGTCCTGCACGCGCGCGTGGGCAGGCGCGGCGGGCAGCATCTCGCTGCCCTCGAGGAGACGGCGGAGGTTCCCGGCGCTCTTCCGCTGCCCCGGGTGCGGGCGGACGTCGTGCACGAGCGCATCGAACGCGTCGGGGATGGCGTGCAGGGCCTCGCAGGTCATCGCCCCCGCGACGTCCGCGCACGCTGCGAGGTGCCGCGCATCGAAGAGTCCCAGGGCGCCGCAGGCGGTCATGAGCTGGGTCCCGTTGATCAGCGCCATGCCTTCCTTGGCCGCGAGGACCGCCGGGCGCAGACCGGCGGACGCCATCGCCCTGGCCGAGGGGACGGCGACGCCGCCGGCGCGGATCTCCCCTTCCCCGACGAGCGCGAGGGCCAGATGGGCGAGGGGGGCGAGATCGCCGCTCGCGCCCACGGACCCCTGCGACGGGATCACCGGATGCAGGCCCCGGTTCAGCATCTCCAGCAGCAGGGCCACGGGGTCTTCGCGGATGCCGGAGTACCCGAGGGCCAGCGCGTGCGCGCGCAGCACCATCATCGCGCGGACCACCTCATCCGGAAGCGGCTCGCCGACGCCGGCGCTGTGGCTGCGCACGATGTTGACCTGCAGCTGCGCGGACTGCGCCGGGGAGATGCGCACCCCGGCCAGCTCGCCGACGCCCGTGGTGATGCCGTAGACGGTGCGGCCCTCGCGCACCAGGCGCTCGACAACGGCGCGCGACGCGGCCATGCGCTCCCGGGCACGAGAAGAGAGGGCGACCTGCGCCCTCTCCCTCGCCACGGCCACGACGTCGGCGATGGTCAGGGACTCGCCGACCTCGATCGTCACTTCAGGCTGTCGTGGAACGTCGTGCTCACCTTCTGCTGGCCGCGCTTGCCGACCACGGTGGCCAGCGTGATGTCCTTGTAAATGATCCGCGAGGTCACCGTGTTGATCTGGCTGAGCTGGCTCGTGATGGCCTGCCAGGCCAGCAGCCCCTCGGTTTCCAGGTTCTGCCGCGCCTCGGCCTTATCATCCGGCTCGATCAGGGCGACGGCGTTGTTCTCCTCCACCGTGTCGCCGCTCTTGACGAGGACCTGCACCAGGCGGCCGGTGTGCTCCGCCTTCGCGGCCAGGCTCTCCTTGCCGTCGGCCGTCCGCACGTAGACCAGCGGCTCGCCCTTGCCGACGCGCATCCCGGGGAGCAGCCGGTCCAGTCCCCGAGCGGACACGGTGCCCGCCGCCGTGGCCCGCGCCGCCGGGGGATACGTGGCCGACTCGAAGGTGACGTCCACGGTGCCGGCCTGCTCGTCCAATTTGATCTCTTTCACCGTATCCCGGCCGATGATGTTCTCGACGAGATTCTTCGCCACCACGTCCGCCGGCGGCGGCTTGCGCCCGGCCTCCTGCGTACGCTGCCAGGCTACATCCCAGAGCAGCAGGCCGCCGGCGATGACCGCGACGACGGCGATGTAGATGAGGATCGGGCCCAGGCTCAGGCCGGTCTTCCGCTGCATCTTATCCGTCCGTGCCACCGTGCACCTCCAGAGCGGATTGAGCTAGGCGATCGTGATCGCCTCGGCCGTGGTGATCACGCCGCGGTAGAGGAACGACGTCTGCCGGATGGCGACCTGCAGGTCGAACGGTGTGATCGCCGAGATCGCATCCACCGGCAGAATCACCCCGTAGCCGCGCAGCGCCGCGCTCCCCGCGGTGTGCAGGACGCAGATGTTGGCCACCGTCCCGCAGACGATCACCGTGGCGATCCCGCGCAGGCGCAACTCATGGTCGAGGCTCGTCCCGAAAAACCCGTCGTAGCGCAGCTTCTCGATCACCCGTTCCCCGGCCTGGGGGGTGAGCTCGTCCACGATCCGCCACCCCCACGAGCCGCGAAGCACATGCTCGCCCCAGATGGGGAACTCGATGTCGCCGGGCTCGTGCGTGTCCTGCGTGTAGAAGACCGCCAGCCCGTGACCGCGGGCCAGGGCGAGCAGCCGCTGCACGGCCGGGATCGTCTCCGCGGCGGACGGGACGACCAGCGCACCGCCCGGTTTCACGAAATCGTTCTGCATGTCGACCACGATCAGAGCCGCGGTCGCGGGGATCACGGCGACGCGCGGCTCGACCGCGACGTCCGGCGCCTCGAGGAGAGCCATCGTCCTCTATCTTACGACGCGCGGACCAGGGGGCGCAGCAACGGCACCACGATGCTGATCACGACGACGTCGATCACGATCTCCACCAGGAGCCCCACCGAGAACACCGTGGCCGTCATCTGGTTGGCCGGCAGCAGCCCGGCGAGGACGAAGGCCAGGATGTTCAGGGCGTGCCCGACGATGATCGTCAGCGCGGCGAGGACGACCGGCGACCGCCGGGCCAGTCCCGCCGCGTACCCCATGATGCCGTGGGGGATGATGGCGGCGAATTCGAAGGGGTTCCCGGCGGGGCTCAGCGCGTTCACCAGCGTCCCGATCAACCCAACCAGCGCCCCGGGGAGCGGACCGAGCAGGAGGCCGGCGATGACGACCACGACCATGTTCAGGGCGATGATCGCGCCGGGCACCATCGGGTTCGGGATGAACCGGACGATCTGGCCGAGCACCGCGTAGAGCGCGGCCAGCACTGCGACATATGCGATCTGCCGTGTGGACATTCTCGCCTCCCGTCAGTGGATACCACGCGGGGGGTGATTTCGCGCAGGCGTCAGACTCTCCCTCTCGCGCCCGTCCCGGCTCCAGATGCGACGAAGGGGAGGATCGCTCCTCCCCTTCGGTGTCGGCTGCTGTGGGGCGCGTCAGGACGCTTCCGGCTTGGGCTTCAGCTGCGGGATCGGTTTCTCGGGGCGGGGCGCCGTCTCGGGCCTCACCTCCGGCAGCGGCGCGGCGGCCGATTGCGGGGGCTCGATCGTCTCGCCGGACAGGGCGCGCTCCAACTCTTCGCCCTCCAGGCTCTCCCGTTCGAGCAGCGCCTTGGCGACGCGCTCCAGCGTGCTTCGATGCTCGGTGATCACGGTCCGCGCGCGCTCGTAGCATTCGTCGATGATGCGCCGGACTTCCTTGTCGATCTCGTAGGCGATCTCTTCGCTGTAGTTCCGGGTCTCGACGAGGTCGCGGCCCAGGAACACCGGGCCGTGGCGCTTGCCCAGCGACAGCGGACCGAGCTTGTCGCTCATCCCGAATTCGGTGACCATCCGGCGGGCCAGGTCGGTGGCCTGTTCGAAGTCGTTCTGCGCGCCCGTCGTGACCTCACCGAAGATGTGCTCCTCGGCCACCCGGCCGCCCAGGGCCGCTGTGATGCGGTCGAGCAGCTCCCCGCGCGTGTACGTATACTTGTCCTCCGGCGGGGCGGAGATCACGTAGCCGAGGGCCATGCCCCGCGGCAGGATCGTCACCTTGTGGGGCGGATCGGCGTTCGGCAGCAGTTTGCCGAGCAGCGCGTGGCCGCCCTCATGATAGGCGGCGATCTCACGCTCGCGCGGGCTGAGGATGCGACTGCGCCGCTGCGGACCGGCGATGACGCGCTCAATCGCCTCGTCCATCTCCGACATGGTGATCTTCTTCTTGTTGCGCCGGGCAGCGAGCAGCGCCGCCTCGTTCACGAGATTGGCCAGGTCCGCGCCGGAGAACCCCGGCGTGTGCTTGGCCAGCACCTCGAGGTTCACATCCTCGGAGAGCGGCTTGCCCCGGGCGTGGACGTCGAGGATCGCCCGCCGGCCCTTGCTGTCGGGGTTGTCCACGACCACGCGCCGGTCGAAGCGGCCCGGGCGCAGCAGCGCGGGATCCAGGATGTCCGGCCGGTTCGTCGCGGCGATGACGATGATGCCGGCGTTCGGGTCGAAGCCGTCCATCTCCACGAGCAGCTGGTTCAGCGTCTGCTCGCGCTCGTCGTGCCCGCCGCCCAATCCGGCCCCGCGCTGGCGGCCGACCGCGTCGATCTCATCGATGAAGACCAGGCACGGCGCGCTCTTCTTCGCCTGCTCGAACAGGTCGCGCACGCGGGACGCGCCCACGCCGACAAACATCTCCACGAACTCCGAGCCGGAGATCGAGAAGAACGGCACGCCGGCCTCGCCGGCCACGGCCTTGGCGAGCAGCGTCTTCCCGCTCCCGGGCGGCCCGACGAGCAGGACGCCGCGCGGGATCTTCGCCCCGAGGGCCTGGAACTTCTTCGGATGCTTGAGAAACTCGATGACTTCCTGGAGCTCTTCCTTAGCCTCCTCCACCCCCGCCACGTCGTCGAAGGTGACCTTCGGCCGGTTCTCCGTATGCAGCCGGGCCCGGCTCTTCCCGAAGGACATCGCCTGGTTGCTCCCCGACTGGGCTTGCCGCAGCATGAGCAGCCACAGGCCGATCAAGAGGAAGAACGGCAGCATCGTGGAGAGGAGGTTCGGCCACAGGGCATTGCGGTTCTTCGGCTCGACCTTGATCGTGACGCCCCGCTCGCGCAGCACGCCGAGATACGAGGTGTCGTTGGGTGGCACGAAGGTCCGGAACGCCTGGCCGTCACGCAGCTTGCCGCTGACCGTCTCGTCGCCGATGGTGACCTCGACGATGCGGCCCGCCTGGGCGTGGGTCAGGAACTGGCTGTACGAGATCTCCTCGCGCGGCGTTTTCGAGCGGTAGAGTGGGAGGAAGAAGTAGACGACGACCGCGAGGATGATCGCCCAGACGACCAGGTTGCGCAGATATCGGTTGACCACCTACTGGACCCCCTGCCAATCAATTGGCCATACGATACGATGATTCCCGGTCCAAATCAAGCCGGGCGTGCGCGAATCCGCACCACCCTGTTCGTGTGCTCCGTCACCCGGCAGGTCTCCGCTCGACGGTAGCCGACCACCCACAGGATGCGGTCTCCGGCGTCGACCACCAGCGCCACCCTGCCGCGCTGCCACCTCGGGATCTTCGCGTCGACGAAGAAGTCCTGCACCTTCTTTTTCCCCCCGAGGCCGCTCGGCGCGAACCGATCGCCCGGGCGCCATGATCGGATCAGCAGCGGCGTCTGCACGCAGGCCGCGTCGAACACCGCTTCATCCTGTCCCGGCGGTGCCTCCATCGCCTCCCGGCCGGACAGTTCCGCCGTGACGGTAAGCCCGAACCCCGCGGCGCGCACTTCCCCTGGCACCGGAAGGTCATACGAGCCCGAGGCGACGGCCGCGGCGACAGGGGCCACCTCGATCGTGGCATAGCCGATCCGTACCACGGCACCGCCGACCGCCATCTCCCCACCGACCCGCCCGGCCTCAGCGGCACGCAGCGCCTGTCCTAACACAACGCGCGGGGTGGGCTGCGCTGTTCCCGTCACCTCCGCCACGACCGCGGCCAGCAGCCGCCGCCGCAGTGTGGCCGGAAGCGATCGGAAGGTTTCGCGGGCGACATGGACGGTGTGATCCTCTCTACGCGTGAGGTGCCCGTAGCGCGACGCGGCCAGACGGGCGACCGCGGCATCCGCTTCGCGCGCGGCCTCGCCGAGATCCCACAGCAGGGCCGGCGCCTCCGGCCAGATCCGGCAGAGGTCCGGCAGGACGTCCGCCCGGATGCGGTTGCGCAGCACATGCAGGTCGCGGTTCGTGGGATCCTCGCGCCAGGCCGCGCCCGCATCGTGCAGGAACCTCAGGATCTCCTGACGGCGCGCCGCGCGCAGTGGCCGCACCACGGTGGCGCCCTGGAGCGGGCGCGCCGGCGGGATGCCGGCCAGCATCTCCCACGGCCCACCGTGCAGCAACGCCATGAGCACCGTCTCCACCTGGTCGTCGCGGGTATGCGCGGTCGCCACGCGCTGCGCGCCGATCGCCCCGGCGACGCGGGCGAAGAACGCGTACCGGGCGGCCCGGCCCGCCTCCTCGATCGAGCGTTTTTCCCGGGCCGCGAGGCCGCGGATGTCTGCCGCCTCCACGGTCACCGGGATGGCCAGCGTCTGTGCCTGGGCGCTCACAAACGCCGCATCCTCCTGCGAGTCCGGCCGCAGCCGGTGATCGAGGTGGGCGACGTGGAGGCGCAGGCGCCAGGGCTCGCGCAGTCCGGTGAACAACCGCAGCAGCGCCATGGAATCGGCCCCTCCGGACACGGCGAGGACCACCGTCTCGCCCGGCGAGACCATCCGGTGCTGCTCGATTGTGCGGATCACCCGGTCCAGCATCGGCGGCGCGCACCCAGAAAGCAGAAGGCAGTAGGCTCCGTCGCCTACTGCCGGCGGTATCTCTGGTGGCGGCGGGGAGACTCGAACTCCCGACTCCGCGGGTATGAGCCGCGTGCTCTGACCAGCTGAGCTACACCGCCACGCCGTTCACATTCTCCGTTCACATTATAGAGGAAACAGGGCGCGCTTCCTAGGCCGCGGGCTATTTGCCCGCGATCGTGATGCCGATCGGCGGGAGAGCGATCGAGGCCCTGTCGTTCAGCCGGCCCATGAAGACGGCGATGAGGTCGTACGTGCCGGGATCGACGCGCCGGCCCTGAAAGTCACGCTGGTCCCAGCTCACGCTGAAGGACAGCGCTTCCTGCGGCAGGAGGGTCGCGGTCTGGATGACCTGGATGAAGGCCTTGTCGTGCGACCAGCGCCAGACCTCGTCTCCCCGGGACCGGCGGACGATGACATCGAAGCGCTGCCCGCTGGTGAACATCACGCCGAGGGCCCCGGTGGCGGCGTTGCGCACGGTGAAGCGGATCCCCACCGGCTCGCCCGGGGCGAAGGCGCGTTTACTCACCGATACGGCGAGGGTCAGGTCGCCTTCGGTGCGCTCGACGGTCACCGGCGCGGCGCCGGAGGTCATGGCGGCGAGTCCGATCAGGAATGCGGTCAGCATCGCGTACATGGTCCTACTCTCGAATACGCAGGGGGCAGGCGTCAGGTTTCATGAGGGGGGCGGCGCGCTCACTTGACGCCGAGCTTAGGCATCTCATAACGGATCTTGCCGGCGGCGATCTCCTCGAGCGCCGCCGTAACCGGGTTCCGAGTGTCCAGATCCACGACCGACAGGGCGCCCTCCTTGATCTGGCGGGCACGCTTGGCCGCGACGATGACGAGGGCGTACTTGTTGGCGACCCGCTCCAACAACGCCTCGAGTGGAGGCTTGATCACTTCGCGCTCACCTCAATGGGGAACAGTGCGCAAGGACAACACCCTATTTTATCAACCACTCCGGCCCTGT
>DASSGA010000045.1:0-29985 GCA_035693805.1 bacterium
CAGGCCAAAGGGTACTACGATATCGACAACGCGCCGGAGGAGAAGGCGCGGGGGCTGACGATCAACATCAGCCACGTGGAGTACGAGTCGCCGAAGCGGCACTACGCGCACATCGATGCGCCGGGGCACGCGGACTACATCAAGAACATGATCACGGGGGCGGCGCAGATGGACGGGGCGATCCTGGTGGTGTCGGCAGCGGACGGGCCGATGCCGCAGACGCGGGAGCACGTGCTGCTGGCGCGCCAGGTGAACGTCCCGTATCTGGTGGTGTTTCTGAACAAGATCGACATGGTGGACGACCCGGAGCTGCTGGAGCTGGTGGAGGTGGAAGTGCGGGACCTGCTCACGCACTACCAGTTCCCGGGGAGCGAGGTGCCGGTGATCCGGGGGTCGGCGACGAAGGCGCTGGAGGCGCTGGAGAAGGCGCCGGGGAGCCTGAAGCGCGGCCAGAACGAGTGGGTGGACAAGATGTGGGAGCTGGTGGAGGCGGTGGACAGCTACATCCCGACGCCGAAGCGGGAGACGGACAAGCCGTTCCTGATGGCGGTGGAGGACATCTTCACGATCACGGGGCGGGGGACGGTGGCGACGGGACGCGTGGAGCGGGGGCGCCTCAAGGTGGGGGAAGAGGTGGAGATCGTGGGGCTGCGGCCCCAGGCCAAGCGCACCGTGGTGACGGGGATCGAGATGTTCCGCAAGACGCTGGACGAGACGGTGGCGGGGGACAACGTGGGCGTGCTGCTGCGGGGGGTGGAGAAGGACGAGATCGAGCGGGGGATGGTGCTGGCGAAGCCGGGGTCGATCCGGCCGCACACGAAGTTCAAGGCGCAGGTGTACGTGCTGACCAAGGAAGAGGGGGGGCGGCACACGCCGTTCTTCACGGGGTACCGGCCGCAGTTCTACTTCCGGACGACGGACGTGACGGGGGACATCAAGCTGCCGGACGGGGTGGAGATGGTGATGCCGGGGGACGACATCACGATGGACATCGCGCTGATCACGCCGGTGGCGCTGGAGGAAGGGCTGCGGTTCGCGATCCGGGAAGGCGGCCACACCGTGGGCGCCGGCGTCGTCACGAAGGTGACGGAGTAATCCGATGGCACAGAAGATCCGGATCAAGCTCAGGGCGTTCGACCACAAGGTGCTCGATCAGTCGGCGGAGCGGATCGTGGACACCGTCCGGCGGACGGGGGCGCGGGTAAGCGGGCCGGTGCCGCTGCCCACGGCGCGAAACCTGTTCTGCGTGATCCGCTCGCCGCACATCGACAAGGAGTCGATGGAGCACTTCGAGCTGCGCACGCACAAGCGGCTGATCGACATCCTGGAGCCGACCCAGAAGACGGTGGACGCCCTCAGCCACCTCGACCTGCCGGCCGGCGTGGACATCGAGATCAAACTGTAGCGCGGGAGCAGGCGATGACGGTGATCGTGGGACGCAAAGTCGGGATGACCCAGATCTTCGATGACCAGGGGAACATCGTGCCCGTGACCGTCGTGGAAGCGGGGCCGTGCGTGGTGACGCAGGTGCGCACCCCCGCTACCGACGGCTACGCTGCGGTGCAGCTGGGTTTCGAGGCTGCGGTGGAGCGCAAGGTGAACAAGCCGGCGAAGGGCCACTTCGCCCGGGCGAAAACGGCGCCCCGGCGGGTGCTGCGCGAGTTCCGCACCGCGGAGGCCGGGAGCTTCGCGGTCGGCCAGGAACTCACCGTGGAGGTCTTCGGCAGCGGGGACGTCGTGGACGTCGTCGGCACGACGAAGGGCCGCGGGTTCAGCGGCGCGATGAAGCGTCACAACTTCAGCGGGCAGCGCGACACGCACGGCGTCTCGCTGATGCACCGCGCGGTCGGGTCGCTGGGCATCTCCGACGTCGCGCGCGTGTGGCCCGGCAAGCGCATGCCCGGTCGCTATGGCGGAGAGCGCGTCAGCGTGCGCGGCCTGCGCGTGGTCAAGGTGGACGCCGGGAAGAACCTGCTGCTCCTCAAGGGTGCCGTCCCGGGGCCGCGGGGCAGTCTCGTCCTCGTCCGCAAGCGGGCCGCGAAGGCGAAGAGGTGAGCGGGATGGCCCGAGCTCAGGTGTTTGACGTCAAGGGCAAGGACGTGGGCACGGTGGATCTGCCGGAGGCCGTCTTCGGCATCACCCCCCACACCGCCGTGATGCACGAGGTGCTGGTCGCGCAGCTGGCCGGCCGGCGCACCGGCACGCACACCACGAAGACCCGCGGCGAGGTTGCCGGCAGTACGCGCAAGATCTACCGGCAGAAGGGCACGGGCCGCGCCCGCCACGGGAGCAAGAAGGCGCCGATCTTCAGGGGCGGCGGCATCACGTTTGGTCCCAGGCCGCGCGACTACGCGCAGGACACGCCCAAGAAAGTGCGGCGGCTGGCGGTCCGCTCGGTCCTGTCCATGAAGGCGGCGGACGGGAAGGTGATCATCGTCGAGTCCCTGCAACTCGAGGCCCCGAAGGCCAGCGCCGTCGCGGAACTGCTCGACCGGCTCCCGGTCGCGGGGAAGACCCTCATCGTCACCCCGGCGCCCGATGCGCTGCTGGTCCGCGCCGCGGCGAATCTGCGGCAGGTCGAGGTGATCGCGGCGGCGAGCCTCAATGTGCACGACGTGCTGACGGCCGACTACGTGGTGCTCACGAAGCCGGCGGTGGACGCCGTGGCGGAGGTGCTCGGGCGATGACCGTGGATCTGCGGGCCGTGATCCGGCGGCCAATCCTGACAGAGAAGAGCATGCGTGGCTCCGAGGGCGGCAAGTATACCTTCGAGGTCGCCGAGGACGCCAACAAGATTTCCATCAGGGACGCCGTGGAGCGGCTGTTCGACGTCACCGTGACCAAGGTGAACACGGTGCGGATCCCCGGCCGCCTGAAGCGGCGAGGCGCGCACCACTACCAGGCGCGAGGGTACAAGAAGGCGATCGTAACGCTCGCGCCCGGTCAGAAGATCGACCTGGAGACCCTGACCTAGCTCGCCGGGCCAGCCCGGCTGCATAGGGAGGCAGAGGATCGTGGGACTGAAAAAGTTCAAGCCTGTCACGCCCGGACGGCGGTTCATGACCGTCCAGACGTTCGAAGCGATCACCCGGCAGGAGCCCGAGGCGAAGCTCGTCGTCGCGCTGCGCAAGCGGGGGGGCCGGAACGCGCAGGGGAAAGTGACCGCGCATCACCGCGGCGGCGGGAGCAAGCGCCTGTACCGAATGGTGGACTTCAAGCGCGACAAGGACGGCGTGGCGGCGAAGGTTGCGGCGATCGAGTACGACCCGAACCGTTCCGCCAACCTCGCCCTGCTGCACTACCAGGACGGCGAGAAACGCTACATCCTGGCCCCGGTCGGCCTCGCCGTCGGCGACACGGTGCGGTCCGGGCCGGAGGCGGAGATTCGCCCCGGCAGCGCGATGTTGCTGCGGAGCATCCCGGTCGGCACGATGGTGCACAACGTCGAGCTCTTCCCCAAGCGGGGCGGCCAGATGGTGCGCGCGGCGGGCGCCGCGGCGCAGATCATGGCCAAGGAAGGCGAGCACGCTCACCTGCGCCTTCCCTCCGGCGAGGTGCGCCTGGTCTCGCTGGAGTGCCGGGCCACGATCGGCCAGGTGGCCAACCTGGACTGGGACTCGGTGACGGGCGGGAAGGCCGGCCGCAGCCGCTGGCGCGGCCGCAAGCCGACCGTGCGGGGCGTGGCGATGGACCCGAGCAGTCATCCGCACGGGGGCGGCGAGGGCCGCTCGCCGATCGGCATGCCCGGGCCGGTGAGCCCGTGGGGTAAGCCGACGCTGGGCTACAAGACGCGTAAGCCCAAGCGCAGCGACAAGTTCATCGTGAAGCGGAGGAAGTAGCGCCGATGGGTCGATCGACGAAGAAGGGGCCGTTCGTGGACGAGCACCTGCTCAAGAAGATCCGGGAGCTGAACAAGACGCGCGAGCGCCGCGTGATCAAGACCTGGTCGCGCCGCAGCACGATCCTTCCGGAGATGGTCGGGCACACCATCGCGGTGTACGACGGCCACAAGCACATCCCGGTGTACCTCACCGAGCAGATGGTCGGGCACAAGCTCGGCGAGTTCTCGCCGACCCGGTCGTTCAAGGGCCACGGTACCGGCGCGGCGGCGGAGCGCACGACGGGTGTGGCCGCAGCCCCCGCCGCGGGCGGGACGGCGACGGCCGCGACGCCGGCGGCACCGGCGACCCAGGGCTAGGACGGAGCGGACACGATGGAAGCCAAGGCGATTGCGAAGTACGTGCGGATCTCGCCGTTCAAGGTCCAGCGGATCGTGAGCATGATCCGGGGCCGCTCGGTGCGCGAGGCGCAGGCTATGCTGCGCTACATGCCCAGCCCCACGGCGCAGATGGTGGCCAAGGTCCTGAACTCCGCCGTGGCCAACGCGGAGAACAACCTCGAGCTCGACCGCGACGCCCTGGTCGTGTCGCGGGCGTTCGTCGACAAGGGACCGTCCACCAAGCGGGTGCAGGCCCGGGCGCGCGGGCGGGCCGATGTGATCACGAAGCGCAGCAGCCACGTGACCGTCGTCGTGGCGGAGAGAGGACGATAGCCGTGGGTCAGAAGATTCATCCAGTGGGTCTACGGGTCGGGATCATCCGGGACTGGGAGTCCCGGTGGTTCAGTAAGGACATGGCCCCGCTCATCCAGGAAGACCTGAAGATCCGCACCCACATCAAGAAGAAGCTGTACCGCGCCGGCATCTCCCGTGTCGAGATCGAGCGCGCCGCGAACCGGGTGCGTGTGGTCATCCACGCGGCGCGGCCGGGGATCATCATTGGCCGCGGCGGCACCGGGATCGACGCCCTGAAGAAAGAGCTGGACGAGATGACCGGCAAGCAAGTGCAGCTCAACGTCCAGGAAATCCGCCGGCCGGAGCTCGAGGCCGTGCTCGTGGCCGAGAACGTCGCCCAGCAGCTGGAGCGGCGCATCGCCTACCGGCGCGCCATGAAGCAGGCCGTGCAGCGCAGCCTGCGCTCCGGCGCGAAGGGGATCCGCATCGCGGCGAAGGGGCGGCTCGGGGGCTCCGAGATCGCGCGCTACGAATGGTACCGCGAAGGGCGCGTGCCGCTGCACACCCTGCGCGCTGACATCGACTTCGGCATCGCCGAGGCGAAGACGACCTACGGCCGGATCGGCGTAAAGGTCTGGGTCTACCGCGGGGAGATCCTCCCGGAGCGGCGGGCCGAAGCCGAGGTACGGCGCCCGCGGCCGATCGACCGCGGCCCGGAGGTGGCCGGGGCCTCGAACGGCCCCAGCGTCATCCCGAGCCGGGAGGTCCGCCCGTCGGTGAAGAGGAGAGACAGCGATGTTGATGCCTAAACGCACCAAGTACCGCAAGGCCCACCGCGGACGGATGACCGGCCGGCGCGTCGCCGGGACCTCGATCGCGTTCGGCGAGTACGCCCTGCAGGCCCTCGAGCCGAAGTGGCTGACCAGCCAGCAGATCGAGGCCTCCCGCCGGGCGATCATGCACTTCATCAAGCGCGGCGGGAAGCTGTGGATCCGCATCTTCCCCGACAAGCCGGTGACGAAGAAGCCGGCCGAGACGCGCATGGGCAGCGGCAAGGGCAACCCTGAGCTGTGGGTGGCGGTCGTGCGGCCGGGGCGTATCCTGTTCGAACTGGGCGGGGTGCCTCCCGCCGCGGCGCGCGAGGCGTTCCAGCTCGCCGCGCACAAGCTGCCGATCAAGACGAAGTTCATCCAGCGCGAGGAGGCGGCGGTCTAGCATGGAGGCCTCCGACCTGCGCGAGATGGGCGCGGACGAGCTGGTGAAGAAGCTCGACGACGTGCGCAAGGAGCTCTTCAACCTCCGGATGCGCATCGCCGGGCAGCAGCCGAACACGACGAAGATCCGGGAGCTGCGGCGGGACGTGGCGCGCCTCCTGTCGATCCTGTCGGAGAAAGGCGTGAGGGTGTAGGGATGGCGGACGAGCGGGCACAGCGCAAGACCCGGGTCGGGGTGGTCGTGAGCGACAAGATGGACAAGACGGTCGTCGTGCAGGTGGAGACCCTGCGCCGCCACCCGATGTACGGGAAGACGATGCGCCACCTGCGCAAGTTCAAGGCGCACAACGAGGGCAACGAGGCGCACGCGGGCGATCGGGTGCTGATCATGGAGACGCGGCCGCTCTCCAAGGACAAGCGGTGGCGCGTCGTCCAGGTCATGGAGAAGGCGAAATGATCCAGAACTATACGCGGCTCAAGGTCGCGGACAACACGGGCGCCCGGCAGATCATGTGCATCCGCGTGATGGGCGGGAGCAACCGCCGCTACGCGGGCGTGGGCGACATCATCGTCGCCGCGGTGAAGCAGGCCACGCCGAACAGCCCGGTCAAGCAGGGCGAGGTCGTGCGCGCGGTGGTCGTGCGCCAGACCCAGCCGATGCGCCGGCCGGACGGCTCGTACATCCGCTTCGACGACAACGCGGCGGTGATCCTCACCGACGCACAGAACCCGCGCGGGACCCGTATCTTCGGCCCGGTCGCCCGCGAGCTGCGCGAGAAGCAGTTCATGAAGATCATCTCGCTCGCGCCGGAGGTTCTCTGAGCGATGGCTGTGGCCGCAGGCAGGCAGCCGGTCCATGTGAAGAAAGGCGACACCGTCGAGGTGATCGCCGGCAAGCACCGCGGCAAGCGCGGCAAGGTGCTGAAGGTGCTGCTGAAGGACGCCAAGGTCATCATCGAGGGCGTGAACCTCGTCAAGCGGCACAGCAAGCCGACGCAGAAGCTGCCCCAGGGCGGCATCGTGGAGAAGGAAGCCTCCCTGTACAGCAGCCGCGTGATGCTGGTCTGTCCGAAGTGCGGCAAGGCCGCCCGCGTGGCGCACGGCTACCTGGCGGACGGCACGAAAGTGCGGATGTGCAAGAACTGCGGGGAGCAGATCGAGCGATGACGGACAATCGGGAGCGCAACGACGAGCGCAAGGACCCCGGCAAGCCCGAGGCCGGCAAGCCGAAGGAGCCGCGGGAGCGCAGGGACGGGCCCAAGGCCGGCGCGCCCAAGGCGCCGAAGGGCGATGCCGCCCCGAAGGCTGAGGGCAAGACGCCGAAGGGTGAGCCCGGGCCGAAGCCGGCGCGAGATGCCCAGGTTCCTAAGAGTGAGGCCGGCGCGAAGGCGCCGAAGGAGGCCGCCCCGGCTCCGCGGGAGCGCAAGGAGGGGGCGAAGGATCGCAAGGAGGCCGGTAAGCGAGAGGGTGCGACGGCCGACGCGGCGCCGATCGTGCGGACCGTGCCGGTTCGGCTGCGCGAGCGCTACCGCAACGAGGTCGTCCCCCGGCTGCGCGAGCGCTTCCGCTACCGCAACGTGATGGAGGTCCCGCGTCTGGAGAAGGTCGTCGTCAACGTGCGCGTCGGGGACGCCACCACGGACACGCGCTTCGTGGACAAGGCCGTGGAGGAGCTCACGCAGATCGCCGGGCAGCGGCCCGCGGTGGCCCGCGCCCGGGTCTCCATCGCCGCGTTCAAGCTGCGGCGCGGCATGCCGATCGCGACCCGCGTCACCCTGCGCGGAGACCGGATGTACGAGTTCGTGGACAAGCTGTTCAGCGTGACCCTGCCCCGGATCAAGGACTTCAAGGGGATCGGCGAGCGGCAGTTCGACGGCCGCGGCAACCTGAACATCGGCGTGCGCGAGCAGCTGATCTTCCCGGAGATCGACTACGACAAGGTGGAGAAGATTCGCGGCATGGACATCACGCTCGTCACGACGGCGAAGACGGATGAGGAAGCGCGTGCGCTGCTCAAGGCCCTGGGCCTGCCCCTGCGGGAAGCGGGAGCGCCCGGGGACGGCGCGGCGGCGCGCTAGGCGGAGTCAGGAGGCGACGGTGGCCAAGAAAGCGTTGCTCATCAAGTGGAAGGCCAAGCCGAAGTTCGCAGTGCGGAAGTACACCCGCTGCCAGCGGTGCGGGCGCCCGCGCGCCGTGTTCCGCAGGTTCGGGCTGTGCCGTATCTGCCTGCGGCAGCTGGCCCACCGCGGCGAGATTCCCGGCGTGGTCAAGGCCAGCTGGTAACGGAGGAGGGACCTGAGTCGTGGGAGTGATCACTGATCCGATCGCGGACATGCTGACGCAGATCCGCAACGCCAACACGGCCCGGCACGACCACGTGGACGTTCCGGCGAGCAAGATGAAGATGGAGATCGCCCGCATCCTGAAGGACGAGGGGTTCATCGCGGACTGGCGGTTCATCGAGCGGGGGCCGCAGGGGGTGCTACGCGTCACGCTCAAGTATGGGCCGCGCAAGGAGCCGATCCTCTCCGGGCTGCGCCGGGCGAGCCGCCCCGGGCTGCGCCTGTACACGACGCGCACGGAGATTCCCCGGATCCGCGGCGGGATGGGCGTGGCGATCCTCACCACGTCGCGGGGCGTCATCACCGACCGGCAGGCACGGCGGATGGGCGTCGGCGGTGAAGTCCTGTGCTATGTCTGGTAGGCGGGTGACGACGGAGGGCCAGCGATGTCGCGTGTAGGGAAGACGCCTATTCCGATTCCGAAGGGCGTGCAGGTCAAGGTCACCGGCCGCACTGTCGAGGTGAAGGGCCCGAAGGGCGCGCTGTCGCGCGACGTGCACCCCGACGTGGCGGTGGCGGTCGAGGACGGCACGCTGCTCGTGCGCCGGCCGACCGAGCTCGAGCATCACCGCGCTCTGCACGGTCTCAGCCGCGCGCTGCTGGCCAACATGGTGCGCGGGGTGACGGAGGGGTTCAAGGTCGACCTCGAGATCCACGGCGTCGGCTATCGCGCGGCGAAGCAGGGGACGGCGCTGTCGTTGCAGGTCGGCTACTCGCACCCGGTCGAGGTCGCCCCGCCCGCGGGGATCACCTTCGACCTGCCCCAGCCGACCCGCATCACGGTCAGCGGCATCGACAAGGAGCTCGTCGGGCAGGTCGCGGCGCGCATCCGCGCGATCCGGAAGCCCGACCCCTACAAGGGGAAGGGTATCCGCTACGCGGGTGAGCGCATCAAGCTGAAGCCGGGCAAGGCGGGCCGCACCGTGGGCGGGAAGGCGTAGGAGGAGATCGATGCTCAAGAAACAGGATCGGAACGCGCTGCGCCAGCGGCGGCACCTGCGCATCCGGCGGCACGTGGCGGGGCAGGGAGAGCGCCCGCGCCTCTCGGTGTTCCGCAGCCTCAATCACATGTACGCGCAGATCGTGGACGATGCGCGCGGGGTGACGCTGGTGGCCGCGTCGACCCGCGACCCCGAGATCCGCGACGCGCTCAAGGGCAAGAAGAAGACCGACGCGGGCGCCCTGGTGGGCGAGGCGATCGCGCGGCGGGCCCTGGAGAAGGGCATCGACCGCGTCGTGTTCGACCGCGGCGGGTACCTGTACCACGGCCGCGTCAAAGCGCTGGCCGATGGCGCCCGCAAAGCCG
Source organism: bacterium (assembly GCA_035693805.1). Taxonomy (GTDB): domain Bacteria; phylum Sysuimicrobiota; class Sysuimicrobiia; order Sysuimicrobiales; family Kaftiobacteriaceae; genus Kaftiobacterium. Next base: position 9,376 of record DASSGA010000045.1, read on the forward strand.
GGCTGCAGTTCTAACGAGGAGGTCTCGATGCCGGCCAAGAGAGTGGATCCCGCAACGATCAACCTCACCGTCGAGAAGGCGGTGTGGATCAACCGCGTGGCCAAGGTCACGAAGGGCGCCAAGCGGTTCAACTTCGCGGCGCTGGTCATCGTCGGCGATGAGCAGGGCCACGTGGGCGCGGGGCTCGGCAAGGCATCCGAGGTGCCGGACGCGATCCGCAAAGCCATCGAGGACGCGAAGAAGAGCCTGGTCGAGGTCCCGCTGCGCGGCACGACCATCCCGCATGAAGCGATCGGCGTCTTCGGGGCCTCCCGCGTGCTCTTGCGCCCGGCGACCGAAGGGACCGGCGTCATCGCCGGAGGCTCGATCCGGGCGGTGCTGCAGGCGGCGGGGATCAAGGACATCCTGACCAAGTCGCTGGGCTCGCGCAATCCGATCAACCAGGCGCGGGCTGCGCTGGAAGCGCTGCTGCTGCTGCGGCAGCCCGAAGACGTGGCCCGGGTGCGCAACAAGCCGGTGGAAGAAGTGATGGCGTTCCGGAGGTAGGCATGAAGATTTCCGATCTCAAACCAGCGAGAGGCGCCCGGCGACCGAGCCGCCGTGTGGGCCGCGGACTTGGCTCAGGCCGGGGCTCTTACAGCGGCCGCGGCCGCAAGGGAGCCAAAGCGCGTTCCGGCAAGGCCCCGCGGCCGGGATTCGAGGGCGGGCAGACCCCGCTCAGCAAGCGCCTGCCGTTCCGCCGGGGCGTGCGGGCCGGCGGCGCCGTGCACACGGGCGGCGCGCCGCGGGTGCGGCATGAGGCCGTGAACCTGCGGGCGCTGAACCAGTTCCCTGCTAACGCCGAGGTGAATCCGCAGACGCTCCGCGACGCCGGGCTCGTGCGCGGCAACGGGCCGGTGAAGGTCCTCGGCATGGGCACGGTCGACCGCGCCCTGATCGTGAAGGCCCAGGCGTTCAGCAAGAGCGCCGCCGAGGCGATCGCGAAGGCCGGAGGCCGCACCGAGGTGGTGACGTAATGTCGATGCTCGGCGGCCTGATCAACGCCTTCCACGCCGGGGACCTGCGCAAGCGCGTCCTCTTCACGGCGCTCATGCTGGCCCTGTTCCGCCTCGGGGCGCATCTCCCCGTGCCGGGCGTGGACGTCGCGGCGATCGAGCGCCTGTTCCGCCAGCAGGGGACGGTGTTCAACTTCCTCGACCTGTTCGTCGGCGGTGCGTTCAGCCGGTTCGCGATCTTCGCCCTCGGCGTCTTCCCCTACATCACGGCATCCATCATCATGAGCCTGCTCCAGGTCGTCTTCCCGACCCTCAAAGAGCTCGCCCAGGAAGAGGGGGAGGCCGGGCGCCGCAAGATCGCGATGTACACGCGCTACCTCACCGTGGTCCTGGCCATCCTGCAGGGGGTCGCCCAGGTCACCCTCATCCGCAACCTCGGCGCGCTCCCGGACACGCGCCCCCTGACGATGGGGATGATCGTGATCACGCTCACCGCCGGCACGATGCTGCTGACGTGGATGGGCGAGATCATGACCGAGCACGGCGTGGGCAACGGCGTGTCGCTCATCATCTTCGGCGGCATCGTCGCCCGCCTGCCCGACCAAACCGCGCGCACCCTGGCCCTGGTCGGCGTCGGCGAGGTGAAATGGTACCAGTTCTCGCTCGACGTCCTGGTCGTGCTGGCCAGCGTCGTGGCCGTCGTCGCCGTGACCCAGGCCGTGCGGAAGATCCCGGTGCAGTACGCCAAGCGCGTCGTGGGCCGCCGCGTCTACGGCGGGCAGTCCACGCACCTGCCGCTGCGGCTGATCCAGGCCGGGGTCATCCCGATCATCTTTGCGATCTCGGTGCTGCAGTTCCCGCAGACGATCGCCCAATTCGTGCGCTACGAGCCGGTCCGCCGGATCGGCGAGGCGATCCTGCCCGGCCAGCCGCTCGGCGATGCGCTGTACTTCGTGCTGATCATCCTGTTCACGTACTTCTACACCGCGGTGTCGTTTGATCCGAACGACGTTTCGGAGAACATCAAGAAATACGGCGGCTTCATCCCCGGCATCCGCCCGGGCAGGCCGACCACCGAGTACCTCGCCCGGGTGGTGGACCGGCTGACGCTGGTGGGCGCCCTGACCCTGGGGGTCATCGCGGTGCTGCCGATCTACCTCGCCCGGGGCACGGGCGTGCTGACCTTCTACCTGGCCGGCACGTCGCTGCTGATCGTGGTCGGCGTGGCCCTGGAGACGATGAAGCAGATCGAGGCGTATGTCCTGATGCGGCACTACGAAGGGTTCATGCGGTGAACCTGATCTTCCTCGGCGCCCCGGGCGCGGGCAAGGGCACGCAGGCGCGCCTGCTGCAGGAGCGCGAGGGGATCCCGCAGGTCTCCACGGGGGACATGCTGCGCGCGGCGATGGTCGAGGGCAGCCCCGTAGGCAAGCGGGCCAAGGAATACGTCGAGCAGGGCGCGCTCGTCCCCGACGACGTGATGATCGCGCTGATCGAGGAGCGTCTGGCGCGGCCGGACGCCCGGAGGGGGTTCGTGCTCGATGGCTTTCCGCGCACGCTGCCCCAGGCCGAGGCGTTGGACCGCATGCTGGAGCGGGCCGGACGGGTCCTGGACGCCGTCCTGTACTTTGACATCAGCGACGAGACGATCCTCCGGCGCCTCACCGGCCGGTGGGTGTGCCGGAAGGCCGGCCACATCTACCACCTGGAGTACAACCCGCCGAAGACGCCGGGACGGTGCGACGCGGACGGCAGCGAGTTGTACCAGCGCGTGGATGACCGACCGGAGACGGTCCGCCACCGCCTCGACGTCTACCATCGCGAGACGCAGCCCGTGGTGGAGTTCTACCGCCGGCGCGGCGTCTTCGCCACGATCGACGCGGAGGGCGACATCGAGGACGTGTACCGCAAAGTGCTCGGGACGATCCGGGCGCGGATGGAACTGCGGGCGTAGATGCGCACGGCGATGATCATCGTAAAGACGGCAGACGAGCTCGCACGGATGCGTCGGTCGGGGATCCTGGCCGCCGAGGCGCTGCGCGAGGTGGCGCGGGCCGTGCGGCCGGGCGTGACCGGCGCGGCCCTGGACCGGATCGCGGAAACGTTCATCCGGGATCACGGTGGCACGCCCTCCTTCAAGGGGTACCGCGGCTTCCCGGCCAGCGTCTGCATCTCGGTGAACGACGAGGTCGTCCACGGCATCCCCGACGGCCGTCCCCTGCGCGCCGGGGAGATCGTGTCGATCGACCTCGGAGCAGTCATCGAAGGGTTTCATGGCGACACGGCGGTGACCGTGCCCGTGGGTGAGGTCGGCCAGGAGCTGCGGCGTCTGCTCACCGTGGCCCGCGAGGCCCTCTACAAAGGCATCGAGGCCGTGCGGCCGGGACAGGCGCTCGGCGACGTGGGCGGGGCGGTGCAGCGGCACGCCGAGCGCGCCGGATTCTCCGTGGTGCGAGACTTCGCCGGGCACGGCATCGGACGGCACCTGCACGAGGAGCCCCAGGTGCCCAACTTCGGCGAGCCCGGGACGGGGACGGTGCTGCGCCCGGGGATGACGCTGGCCATCGAGCCGATGGTGAACCTCGGGGGGTCCGAGGTCGTCATGGACGGGGACGGCTGGACGGTGCGGACCCGGGATGGGCGGCCCTCCGCGCACTTCGAGCACACCGTCGCGGTGAGCGAGGACGGCAGCGACGTGCTGACCGCCATCCCCGACGGGGTGCTCTAGCCGCGTGGACGGCGCCGCCTCAGGCGAGTATAATGAGATTTCGTGCTGCGAACCGAACAGGGCGCGGCAGGAGGCGTGATGCCGAAGAAAGACGCGATCGAGGTCGAGGGGCAGGTCGTCGAGGTGATGCCCAACGCGATGTTCCGCGTGGAGCTCTCGAGCGGCCACAAGGTCCTGGCGCACATCTCGGGCAAGATGCGGATCAACTTCATCCGCATCCTCCCCGGCGACCGGGTGAAGGTGGAGCTCTCGCCCTACGACCCAACGCGCGGCCGGATCACGTACCGGTACCGGTAGACGAGAGGAACAGGCGATGAAGGTGCGGGCGTCCGTACGGAAGATGTGCGAAAAGTGCAAGGTCATCAAACGGGGGCGGCGGGTGTACATCATCTGCGACAACCCCAAGCACAAGCAGAAGCAGGGCTAGGAGGAGTTCCATGGCGCGTATCGCCGGAGTAGATCTGCCCAGAGAGAAGCGCGTCGAGGCCGCCCTCCCGTACATCTTCGGGGTGGGGCCGAGCCGCGCGCGCACGATCCTGACCGCGACCAACGTCAAGCCGGACACCCGGGTGCGCAACCTCACCGAAGAGGAAGTGACCCGGCTCCGCGACTACATCGACCGCAACTTCAAGGTCGAGGGCGACCTGCGCCGCGACATCGCGATGGACATCCGCCGGCTGCAGGAGATCGGCAGCTTCCGCGGGCAGCGCCACCGCAAGAGCCTGCCCGTGCGGGGCCAGCGCACCCGCACGAACGCCCGCACCCGGAAGGGCAAGAAGAAGACCGTCAGCTCCGGGCGGCGCAGGGTCGAGAAGAAGTAACCACGACAAGGGAGCCATCATGGTCAAGAAGGCGCGAGGACGGAAGCGAGAACGCAAGAACGTGCCGGTGGGCATCGCCCACATCCAGTCCACGTTCAACAACACCATCGTCACGATCTGCGACACCCATGGGAACGTGCTGGCCTGGTCCAGCGCCGGCCAGACCGGCTTCAAGGGTTCCCGCAAGGGCACGCCCTTTGCGGCGGGTCTCGCCGCCGAAGCCGCGGCGCGGAAGGCCATGGAGCACGGCGTGAAGCAGGTCGAGGTGTTCGTGAAGGGCCCGGGGTCCGGCCGCGAGGCCGCGATCCGCGCCCTGCAGACCGCGGGCCTGGAGGTCAACCTGATCCGCGACGTGACCCCGATTCCGCACAACGGCTGCCGGCCGCCCAAGCGCCGGCGCGTGTAGCCAGGAGGATTGGATGGGACGCTATACCGACGCTGTCTGTAGGCTGTGCCGCCGCGAGGGGATGAAGCTCTACCTCAAAGGCGAGAAGTGCTATACGGAGAAGTGCCCGGTCCACAAGCGGCCGGTGCCGCCGGGGATGCACGGTCAGGGCCGGCGCAAGCTGAGCGAGTTCGGCGTGCGGTTGCGCGAGAAGCAGAAGCTGCGCCGGATCTACGGCATCTACGAGACGCAATTCAAGACCTACTTCCAGCAGGCGGCCCGCGCCAAGGGCGTCACCGGCGTGCGGCTGTTGCAGCTGCTGGAGACCCGCCTGGACAACGTCTGCTACCGGCTCGGCTACGCGACCTCCCGGAAGGAGGCGCGGCAGATGGTGCTGCACGGCCACGTCGCCGTGCACGGCCGGAAGGTCACCGTGCCGTCCTACCAGGTGAAGCCGGGGGACGTGATCACGCCGACGGCGCGCGGCAAGGACCACCCGCGGGTGAAGGAGCTGGCCGCCACGGGGCTGCGGAACCTGCCCAGCTGGCTGCAGTTCACGCCGGACCGGCTGGAAGGCCGCGTGCTGGCCCTGCCGGCGCGGGAAGAGATCGACGTGCCGGTCCAAGAGCAGCTGATCGTCGAGTACTACTCGAGGTAATCGCGAGGCGCGAAGCGCCGCAGCGATGGGTGTTGCCGTTGGGTTTTGATCTAGGAGTCAGGAGGCCTTCATGAGTATCGCCACGGTGTGGGAAGCACCGAAGACCCGGATCGAGTACGCGGAGCTGTCCGAAACATACGGGAAGTTCATCGTCGAACCGCTCGAGCGCGGCTTCGGCGTCACGCTCGGCAACGCCCTGCGCCGCACGCTGCTGTCGGCCATCCCCGGCGCGGCCGTGACGTCGGTGAAGATCGAGAACGTGCTGCATGAGTTCTCCACCATCCCCGGGGTGGTCGAGGACGTTACGCAGGTCATCCTCAACCTGAAAGAGCTGACGCTGCGCCTGCACACCGATAAGCCGAAGCTGCTGCGCCTCGAGGCCAAGGGCAAGAAGACCGTGACCGCGGCGGACATCATCGAGGACGCCGAAGTCGACGTGCTCAACCCCGACCTGCAGATCGCCACCATCGACAAGAAGGACGCGAAGCTCGCCATGGAGCTCGTCGTGGAGCGCGGCAAGGGGTACGTCCCGGCGGAGAAGCACCGGAAGAGCGAGCACGTCATCGGGGTCATCCCCGTGGACTCCATCTTCTCGCCGATCCAGAAGGTGAACTACGTCGTGGAGGACACGCGCGGCGGGACGGTCGAGATGGACCGGCTCGTCCTTGAGGTCTGGACCGACGGCTCGATCCGGCCCGAGGAGGCCGTGCAGGATGCGGCCAAGACGCTGATCGAGTCGTTCAAGCTCTTCGCCGGCATGGGCGAGGAGTCGGAGGCCTTCGCGGGGCTCGAGCCCGGCGCGGACGCGCAGATGGCCAAGCTCTACGCGATGCCGATCGAGGAGCTCGACCTATCCGTACGGCCGTACAACTGCCTGAAGCGGGCCGGGATCAATACCGTGGGCGATCTCATGCAGCGCACTGAAGAGGAGATCGTCAGCGTGAAGAACTTCGGGCGGAAGTCGCTCGATGAGGTGCGCGAGAAGCTGACGGCGCTCGGCCTGTCGCTGAAGCGCCGCGAGGTCTGAGCAGAGGAGCCATCATGCTCGGAGCGGTAACGCGGAAACTGAACCGGGACAGCGGAGAGCGCAAGGCGCTGTTTCGCGATCTCGTCAGCGCCCTGATTACCCATGGGCGCATCGAGACCACGGTGGCTAAGGCCAAGGAGACGAAGAAGATCACCGACAGCCTGGTGACGCTCGCCCTGCGCGGCGACGTGCACGCCCGAAGGCAGGCGATGCGGTTGCTGACCGATCCCGCCGTGGTGAAACGGCTGTTCACGGAGGTCGCGCCGAAGTACCAGGGCGCCGGCCGCGGCGGCTACACGCGGGTGATCCGGACGCGGACCCGCCGGGGCGATGCCTCCGACATGGCGATCGTCGAGCTGGTGTCGTAGGCATCACCGCGACAGGGCGCACACAACCGTAAGGAGGATAGGCCAGAGAGGTCTCTCTGGCCTTTTTCCATGGTCTGATGCCGCCGCTGATCGAGATCCGCAGTCTGCGTCACGTCTACAACGCCGGCACCCCGAATGCGGTGGTGGCCGTCGACGGCATCTCGCTGACCGTGGAGCGCGGGGAGTTTCTGGCCATCGTCGGCGGCAACGGCTCGGGGAAGTCCACGCTGGCCAAGCATCTCAACGCGCTGCTCCTGCCCACCGAGGGCGAGGTGCGCGTGGATGGGCTCGACACGCGCGACCGCGCCTCGGTGTGGGACATCCGCCAGCGCGTCGGCATGGTCTTCCAGAACCCCGACAACCAGCTCGTCGCCACCGTGGTGGAGGAAGACATCGCCTTCGGCCCCGAGAACCTGGGCGTGCCGCGGGGCGAGATCGTCGCGCGCGTCCAGGAAGCCCTTGCCGCCGTGGACATGCTGGAGTACCGGCGCCACGCCCCGCACCTGCTGAGCGGGGGCCAGAAGCAGCGGGTCGCGATCGCCGGCATCCTCGCCATGCGGCCGCAGTGCCTCGTGCTTGACGAGGCGACGACGATGCTCGATCCCCTCGGACGGCGCGAGGTCCTCGAGACCGTCCGGCGTCTCAACGCGGGCGGGGTGACCGTCATCCACATCACACATACCATGGATGAGGCCGTGCTCGCCCATCGCGTCATCGCCTTGCAGGCGGGCCGGATCGGACTGGAAGGCCCGCCGGCGCAGGTCTTTGACCGCGCCGGCGAGCTTGAGGCGATGGGCCTCACGCTGCCGCTCATTCCGGCCCTCGCCCGCACCTTGCGGGCCGATGGCCTGCCGCTTCGGGAGGGCATCTTGTTCGCCGAGCAGTTCGTGGACGCCGTGGCCGCGCTTGCCGCCGACACCGCCTGGAGGAGCCGCAATGGCGTTCATTGAGTGCGACGCGCTCACCCACATCTACCTGAAGGGCACGCCGATGGAGACCGTTGCCGTGCGCGAGGTCACGCTGCGCATCGACCAGGGCGAGTTCGTGGCCATCATCGGGCCCACCGGGTCGGGCAAGTCAACGCTGGTGCAGCACTTCAACGCCCTGCTCCGACCGACGTCGGGGACGGTGCGGATCGGCGGCGTGGACATCTCGGACCCCAAGGCCGACCGCAGGGCCGTGCGCCGGCAGGTCGGGTTGCTCTTCCAGTATCCCGAGCATCAACTGTTCGAAGAGACGGTCTTCGGAGACGTCTCGTTCGGCCCGAAGAATCTCGGCCTGCCGCCGGACGAGGTGAAGACGCGCGTCGAGGAAGCCCTGAGGTCGGTCGGATTGGACCCCACGGAGTTCGGCCCGCGGTCGCCCTTCTCGCTGTCCGGCGGGGAGATGCGCCGCGTTGCCGCCGCCGGGGTCCTGGCCATGTCCCCGACGGTGCTCGTGCTCGACGAACCCGCGGCCGGTCTCGATCCCCGGGGCAAGGTCGAGTTGCTCGGTCACTTCCGCGCGCTCCACGCCCACCGTGGGATCACCGTCGTCCTGATCACGCACAGCATGGACGAAGCCGCCGCCCTGGCCAAGCGCGTCGTGGTGCTCGACCGCGGGCGGGTCGTGATGGACGGCCCATCGCGCGAGGTGTTCATGCGCACCGGCGAGCTGGCGGCCCTCGGGCTCGGGGTGCCCGCCGCGACGGACCTCGTCCGGCGGCTGCGCGCCCGGGGGCTGCCGGTCCGGGAGAACGTGCTCACGGTGGACGAGGCGCATCAGGCGATCCGGGAGGCGCTCGGATGGAGCTGACCCGCTACGTCACCATTGGGCAGTACATCCCGCGCGACTCCGCGGTGCATCGCCTCGATCCCCGCACGAAGATCGCCACGGTGACGATGCTCATGGTGGCCATCTTCATCGTGCGCGACTTCGCCGGCTATGCGCTGCTCACGGCCTTCCTGCTCGGCGTCATCGTGGCCTCGCAGATCCCGATCGGCTACGTCCTGCGGGGCCTGCGGCCCATCCTCTTCTTGCTTCTGCTGACCGTGATCCTGAACACCTTCTTCAGCGGGGTGCGCGAGGGGACATCCCTCTTTCACATCCGCGGCATCATCGTGTATCGGGAGGCGGTGGTGCGGGCCGTCTTCATCGGCTACCGGCTGATCACCCTGGTCGCGGTGACGTCCCTGCTCACCTTCACGACCTCCCCGGTTGAGCTCACCGACGGTATCGAGCGTATCCTCCGGCCGTTCCGCCGGATCGGCGTGCCGGCGCATGAGCTGGCAATGATGATGACCATCGCCCTGCGCTTCATCCCTACGCTCCTCGAGGAGACGGAGAAGATCATGAAGGCGCAGATGGCCCGAGGAGCGGAGTTCGACCGTGGCGGGGCGCTGCGTCGCGCACGGGCGCTCGTGCCGGTGCTCGTGCCGCTGTTCGTCAGCGCCTTCCGGCGGGCCGACGAACTGGCCCTCGCGATGGAGGCCCGCTGCTACCGGGGCGGGGAGTACCGCACGCGGATGAAGGAGCTGCGCTTCGCCCCACGCGACGGCATCGCCCTCGCCGTGGCCCTGGCCGCCGCGGTCGCGATCGCCATCCCCTACGGGCTCTGGCAGCGTCTCGTGCTGTGAGCCGGAACGTCAAGCTCACCATCGAGTACGACGGCACGGACTTCTCGGGCTGGCAGCGGCTGAAGGGGCGGCCCTCCATCCAGGCGGCGATCGAGCGGGCCATCCAGGCCGTCACGAAGGAGAAGGTCAATCTCATCGGGGCCGGCCGGACCGATGCCGGCGTCCACGCCCTCGGCCAGGTGGCGAACTTCACGACGGAGGGTCGCGTGGCGGTCGATCGGATCCCGCCGGCGCTGAACCACCATCTCCCTCCGAGCATCCGGATCCTCGACGCAGTGGAGGTCGACGCCGCGTTTCACGCCCGGTACTCCGCGACCGGCCGCACGTATCGCTACGCGGTCCTGAACCGCCAGGCCCCCTCGGCCATCCTCCGCGCTCACGCCGTGCATATCCCGCAGCACCTGGACCTGAACGCCGTCGCCGAGGCCATCGCTGCCCTGCGCGGCACCCACGCCTTCACCGCCTTCCGGGCGACGGGCTCGGGCGAGCGCACCACAGTCTGCACGATGCGCCGGGCCGACGTCGCGCACAGCGGCGACATGGTCATCTTCACCTTCGAGGCGGACCGTTTTCTCCGCCACATGGTGCGGCTGATCGTCGGGACGCTGCTGAAGGTAGGGGAGGGGAAGCTCGCCCCGGAGGCCGCAGGCGAGATCCTCGCCTCGGAGGACAATCACCGCGCCGGCCCGCGGGCGCCCGCCCTCGGGCTGTTTCTGGTGCGCGTGACCTACTGATATAATCGGGTGGCGGGCCCGTAGCTCAAGGGTAGAGCAGCACCCTCATAAGGTGGAGGGTCCTGGTTCGAATCCAGGCGGGCCCACCAGTCCCCAGGTGGGCGGCGCTTCGCCACCCCCCGACCGCGCGTTACGTTCGCTGAGGTGAACTCCCGCGGGGCGCAGCGTGCCGTTCTGCCGCCGGATTCCGGTGTTTTTGACCGCCCAAACCGATACACACTCCGCCCGATTGTTGCCCACAAGACGCAGCGTCCATAGTGGGCCTGGAGTTGTCATGACATGATGACAATCCATCATCCTCCGACAGTCCCCGGGAGGTGAGACGAAGACCTCGGTGAAGTTCATGCGACTCTCGCGAAAGGAGTGACACGATGGAGCCAGACATGAAGAGTCTGGTGCGCGAGCTGGAGGAGGGCAGGATCAGCCGGCGTGAGTTCATCCGCCGCGCGGTGCTCATGGGGGTGGCCCTTCCTATCGCGCAGAAGCTGGCCGCGTTCGGCCAGGCGCCGGTTTTTGGGGCGCAGGCGTACCGGTTCGGGTCGTACACGAGCAAACCGTTCGCGGGCAAGACGATCACCGTCGCCCTCGTCGGCGAGCCTCGCTCGGATGCCGTCAAGAAGATGCTCCCCGAGTTTGAGCAGAAGACGGGGATCAAGACCAACGTCGATATTCTGCCGTATCCGACGCTCCAGGAGAAGCAGGCGGTGGCCCTTACCCAGAAGACGGGAGCCTACGACATCGTCCACGTGGACTGCGTCTGGGTCGGGCAGTATGCCGGCCAGGGCTGGGTCGTCCCCGCGACCGACTTCGTCAATCGCAGCGACCCGAAGGTCCTGAACATCACCGACTTCCTGCCGCGCGTGCTGGCGGAGCAGGGCTCCTGGGAAGGCGTCGTGTTCGGCCTCCCATTCATCCAGGCGGTGTTCGGTCTCCACATCCGGACGGACATCTTCAAGAAGTACAGCCTGAAGGTCCCCCAGACCTGGGATGAGCTGAAGAGCACCGCCAAGTTCATCACCGAGAAGGAGCGCGGGAACGGCGTCTACGGCCTCACGATCATGGGCCGCCGCGGCGTTCAGCTGCAGTGCACTTGGGACAACTTCCTGTGGTCCTGGGGCGGCGACTGGTACGACAAGGACTACCGGCCGACGATCAACAGCGCGGCGGCCGTGGAGTCCCTCGAGTTCATGAAGAGTCTCCTGCCCTATGCGCTGCCCGGCGTGCTGACGTATGACTGGGACGAGAACGCCCAGGCCTTCGCGCAGGGCAAGGCGGCGATGAACCTGCAGTGGCAGAACGCCGCGCCGACCTTCGCGGATCCATCGAAGTCGAAGATCGTCGGGAAGTTCGACTTCGAGCTGATCCCGGGGAAGAAGCAGGCTAACGGTTCGATCCTGCGCACCCCCACGTTCGGCGGTTGGGGCCTGATGATCCCGGTCGACGCGAAGAACAAAGAGGCCGCGTGGGAGTGGATCGTCTGGGCCACGTCGGTGGCGATGGAGAAGGAGCTGGCGAAGGCGATGCCCGGATCGCGCCGGTCCTCCCTGAGCGACCCGGTGATGCAGAAGCAGCATGTCGAGTACAAGAACATGCTGAAGTCCCTGGAGTTCTCCAAGGGCCGCCCGCGCCTCACGGTCTACTCCGAGATGGCTGATGCCATCGAGGTTGCACTGTCGGAGACCCTGACCGGCGGCAAGACGGCGAAGGTCGCGCTCGACGACGCCAACCGGCGTCTGGAGGTCATCCTCCGGCGCGGAGGATACCTCAAGTAGGAGCCCAGGGGCCTCCGGCGAAATGGCGCCGGAGGCCCCGGACGTTCAGCCGCCGACGCGCGTGGCCCGTTCCGTTCACCCGACGATCGCCGCGACCCCGCTGCCGCAGTCCCGCCGGCCTATCGCACGTGTACCGGTGTGGCTCGTCTTCCTGGGCCCCACCGTCTTCGTACTCCTGGCCATCACCGTGTTTCCGCTGGTCTACTCCCTGGCGCTCAGCCTGCACTCGTGGACGATGGGGGCGCGTGCCGGCTGGCGCTGGGTGGGTCTGCAGAACTTCGCCATGGTCCTGCGGGCCGATCCGTACTTCTGGACGTCGGTGAGGGTCACCCTCGCCTACGTCGGGGCTGCGGTCGGGCTCGAGCTCTTGCTGGGGCTGGCCATCGCCCTGCTGCTGAACCGCCGCGCGGACGGACGCGGGGGGACGGTGCAGACCCTGCTCATCCTGCCGACGATGATGACCCCGGTTGTCGTGGGGATCGTCTGGCGCCTTCTGTACAACCCTGACCTGGGCTTCCTGAACTACGTGGTGTCGCGGCTGGGGCTGCCGCCACAGCACTGGCTGGGCGATCTGGGCACCGCGCTGGCCGCCGTTGTCGTCGCCGACATCTGGGAGTGGACGCCCTTCATGGCGCTCGTCATGCTGGCTGGACTCCGGGCGATGCCGCGCGACCCGTTCGAGGCCGGGGCGATCGACGGGGCGTCGGGGTGGCAGGCGTTCCGCTACATCACCCTGCCGCTGCTGACGCCGACCATCCTGGTCGGCGTGCTCATCCGGCTCATGGACGCGTTCAAAACGTTCGACCTGGTTTTCGTCCTCACCAAAGGGGGGCCGGGGATGAGCACCGAGGTGCTCAGTTACTACACCTACCGGTACGGTTTCAAGTTCTTCCACATGGGGTACGCGGCAGCGCTGTCGTACGTCCTGCTGGCCATCGTCGTGATCATCAGCCAGATCTTTGTGCGCCGGCTGGCGCACCACGAAGTGGAGCTCTAGGCCATGCGGCGGCACCGCAAGACGGTCGACCTGTTCGTGGAAATCGCGACGGGAGCCATTGTGCTCCTTTTTCTGTTTCCGGTGTTGTATCTCATCCTCACCTCGCTGAAGACTCAGGTCGATGCCTTCCAGTATCCGCCCGTGTGGATCTTTCGCCCGACATTCAGCAACTACCGGGAAGTGTTCGACCTCTACCCGTTCGGCCACTTCCTGGTGAACAGCCTGATCGTGGCCAGCGCGAGCACGGTGGCCGCCGTCGCGCTCGGTGCGATGGCGGCCTATGCGCTCGCCAGGTTCTCGTTCCGCCGCAGCAAGGACGTCGCGTTCTGGATTCTCTCCATCCGCATGACCCCGCCGGTGGCCGCCATCATTCCCATCTTCATCCTGATGCGGATGCTGGGCCTGCTCGACAGCTGGGCCAGTCTTGTGATCGCGTACTCCACGATGAACCTGCCTTTCGCCACGTGGCTGCTGCGGGGGTTCTTCAGCGAGATCCCCCGCGAACTGGACGAGAGCGCGCTGGTGGATGGCTGTTCCTGGTTCTCGGCGTTTCGGCGCATCGCGCTGCCCCTCGCGGCGCCTGGGCTGGTGGTGACGGCGATCTTCGTCTTCATCTTCTCCTGGAACGAGTTTCTCTTCGCGCTCATCCTCACCGCGACCAAGGCACAGACCCTCCCGGTGGCCGTGACGGGGTTCATCCGGGAGACCGGCATCATGTGGGGGCACATGGCGGCGGCGGGAGTGATCATCATGACACCGATGGTGATGTTCTCGCTGGCGGTCCAGCGCTACATGGTGCGGGGGCTGACGATGGGCGCGATCAAGTAAGAAGGAGGGCGTGATGCATTACGCGGTGAGCAACTGGATCTATGGGGCAGAGCCGCTGGAAGGCACCTGCGCCCGTCTGGCGCGGTTGGGGTTCGACGGCATCGAGTTGCGGGGAGAGCCGACGGTGTACGATCGGCCGCACCTGCGCCTCCTGCTGGACGAATACCGTCTGGCCGTGCCCAGCATCTGCGGGATGTATCCTGGTCCGGACGCCCGGCGAGACCTTTCCCACCCTCGTCCCGCCGAACGCCAGGCCGCGATCGACTACGTCCGATCGTGCATCGATCTTGCCCACGACGTGGGGGCCGGGGTCGTCATTGTGACCCCGAACCCGGTGGGGAAGACGCAGCCGCTCGCCGCGCCCTCTGATGAGTGGGCGTGGGCGCTGGAAGCAGTTCGACGTGCCGCCGAGGCCGCCGAGGGGAGCGGTGCTCGCCTGGCGATCGAGCCCATCAATCGGTATGAGACGTACCTGATCAACTCGCTGGCGCAGGGGCTGGCATTCGTGCGCGCGGTCGGTCATCCACAGGTGGCGGTGATGCTTGACACGTTTCACGCGAACATCGAGGACCCTGACATCGCCGACGCTGCTCGAGCCGCGGGCCCGCACCTCGCCCACGTGCACGTGGCGGACAGCAATCGGCAGGGGGTGGGCCGCGGCCACATCGATTTCCGACGCCTCCTCCACGCCCTCGTCGAGATCGGCTACGAGGGTGCGCTGGCGCTCGAACCGCTTCCGCCACTGGCCAATCCGTATGAGGCGATGGCCGGACACGGCGGCGGGCCGGTCGCGGAGCAGTTTGCGCAGGAGAGCCTGGCCCTGCTGCGGCTGTATGAGCGGACGGCGCACCCGGCCCGGGGGAGCCTGTAGTGCCCGAGGTCCTGGTTGCCGGGGAGGCGCTGGTGGAAATCATGCGGCCCGCCGCGGGACAGCCGCTGGATGAGCCGGGGCCGTTCGAGGGCCCCTTCCCGAGCGGCGCGCCCGCAATCTGTGCCGACGCGGTTGGGCGACTGGGGCGGTTCGCCGGGTTCATCAGTGCCGTCGGTGCGGACGACTTCGGCCGGTGCATCATCCGCCGTCTGGCCGCCTCCGGGGTGGATCTCACGTACGTGCGAGCCGTCCCGCAGACGACGGCGATGGCGTTCGTCACGTACCGTGTGGACGGCTCCCGGCAGTTCCTGTTCCATCTCCGAGGGAGCGCTGCGGAGGCTCTGGACCCTGATGCAGCCGACGCCCGCTACCTGCAGGATGTCGCGTACGTGCACCTCTCCGGCTCCACGCTGGCGATTTCTGCGGGAGTGCGGGCGGCCTGTCTCCGCCTGGTGGACCGTGTCCGCGCCCTCGGCGGCCGCCTGAGCTTCGATCCCAACTTCCGTCCTGAACTGCTCCCGATCGAGGTCGCGTGCGTCGCGTTCACCCCGTTCGTGGAGCGGGCGGCGATCCTGTTCCCGAGCGGACAGGAGGCCTGCTGGCTGACCGGCACCTCGTCCCCGGAGGCCGGCTGCCGGATGCTGCTGGAACGCGGCCCGGCGATTGTCGCGCTCAAGCAGGGAGCGCAGGGGGCAACCGCGTTCACGCCCGCGGGCATGGTGCACGTGCCTGGAGAGGTGGTGGATGAGGTCGATCCGACCGGAGCCGGGGACTGTTTTGCGGCGGCGATGCTCGTGGCGCTGCTGGAGGGAGCGGACACGGAGCAGGCATTGACCATGGCGAACGCGGCGGGCGCCCTGGCGGTCACGCGGCGTGGGCCCATGGAGGGTACGCCCACCCGCCAGACGCTCGGGGAATTTCTGGCCCGCCGAAGTGTCCGGACACCGCAGTCGAGGAGGAGAGGCTCATGAGGCTCAAGGAGAAGGTGGCCATCATCACCGGAGGCGCGTCCGGCATCGGGCGGTCCACCGCCGAGCTATTTGCGGATGAGGGTGCACGTGTGGTGGTCGCGGACATGGACGACGTGCAGGGGCAGGCGGTGATGGACGCCCTGCGCCGGCGGGAGGTCGAGGCGCAGTTCGTACACACCGATGTCCGCCGCGCCGCCGATGCCGAGCGCCTGGTGGCCCGGACGGTTGAGCGATTCGGCCGTGTGGACGTGCTGGTGAACAACGCCGGCGTGAACATCCTGGGTGACGTGGTCGAGGCGACGGAGGATCAGTACGACCTGATGATGGACACGAACGTCCGCGGCACGTTCCTCTGCACCAAACACACCGTCCCGGTGATGCGCCGACAGGGTGGGGGGACCATCGTCAACGTCGCCTCGGTTGCGGCGGTGGTCGGAGCCCACCGCAACGTCGTGTACGATGCGAGCAAGGGCGCGGTGCTGAACATGACCCGTGCCCTGGCCGTGGACCACGCCGCGGACGGCATCCGCGTGAACTGCATCTGCCCGGGCCTGGTCGACACGCCCATGACGCAGCGCTGGCTGGCCGGGCAGGCCCATCCGGACGAGATCCGCCGGTACGGACTGCTGCAGCGGCCGGCCCGGCCGGAGGAGATTGCGCAGGGCATCTTGTTTCTGGCCAGCGACATGTCGTCCTACATGACCGGTGGCTACGTGGCTGTGGACGGCGGATTCCTCGCGGTGTAGCGCATGGCCGCCGGACTGCTGGACTGCGTCACCATCGGCGAATCGATGCTGCGGTTCGATGTCGATCCGGCCACGTCCCTGGATGACGTCCGCGATCTCCGCGTTTTCGTCGCCGGCGCAGAATCCAACGTTGCCGTGACCCTCTCGCGGTTGGGCCGAAGGGCAGCCTGGATCTCTCGATTGCCCGATGATCCTCTCGGGCGCCGTGTGGATCGAGACCTCAGAGCCCACGGCGTAGACACGTCGCGGGTGACCTGGGAGAAGGACGGGCGCCTGGGCTGCTACTACACGCAACTCGCGGTGCCGCCCCGTACGGCGACGGTGCTCTACGATCGCCGCGGGTCGAGCTTTTCGCGGATCGCCCCCGATGGCGTGGACTGGGAATTCGTGCATGGGGCGCGGGTGCTGCACCTGACCGGGATCACCCCGGCGCTGGGGGAGGGTCCTGCGGCGGTGGTCGGGCGCGCGCTGCAGGAGGCCAGAGGGAGTGGGCAGTGGGTGTCCTTTGACCTCAACTATCGGGGGAAGCTGTGGTCTGCCGAGCGCGCGCGTGACACTCTGCGGCCGCTGCTCCCGATGTGCGACCTGTTGATCTGCTCACGGCGGGATGCCGAGACCGTCTTCGGCCTGAGCGGTTCGCCCGAAGACGTCGGCCGGGACCTCTGGCATCTGGCCCGGAGCAGGTGTCTGGTGCTGACGCTGGGTGGAGAAGGCGCCGGCGTGTTTGACGGCAAGCGCTGGCTTCCCGTGCCGGCGGTGGCCGCACCGACGGTGGATCCGATCGGGCGCGGCGATGCGTTTGCCGCGGGCGTCATCTACGGCGTGCTCACCGAGGACAGTGTGGACGCCGGCGTGCGGTTCGGCGTGCGCCTGGCCGCGCTCAAACAGACGTTTCGCGGCGACGTGGCCTGGGTGACACCGCAGGATCTGCGCGATCGCGACGGAGGGATCGACCGGTGACGCACCCCCGACGTACCATGCGGCCGCCGTGGCGCGGGCCCGCGCCGCGCATCGATCGCGACCTGCCCGTGGCGGCCCACTACCAGCTGCGCGAGCTGTTGCGGGATGCCATCGTGAAGGGATTGTACGCCCCCGACTGCCGGCTTCCGTCAGAGCATGAGCTCTGTCAAACGTACCAGGTCAGCCGCACCACGGTGCGCCAGGCTGTGGCGGGGTTGGTGCAAGAGGGCCTGCTCTATCCGGTGCAGGGGAAGGGCACCTTTGTGACACGCGCCAAGATCGAGGAAGGGCTCGCCGCCAGCCTCAGTTTTTTCGATGACATGCGCCAGCGCGGCCTGTCGGTCCACACCCAGGTGCTGCGGTTTGAAATCGAGAGGGTGTCCCCAAGCGTGGCGGGGCTGCTGCGGCTCCGACCCGGAGACGCCGTCTGCCTCATCGACCGGCTGCGCTATGTCGACGAGATGCCGGTCCTCGTCGTGACATCGTATCTGCCGGCCGATCTCGTCCCGCGGCTCAGGCTGTCCGATCTCGTCCACCGGGGCCTTCATCAAGTCCTGCGCGAGGACTACCGGATCACGCCCGTGCGTGCCGTCCGTTCGTTCGAAGCGCTGCCGGCCGCACCCGACGACGCGAGGCGACTGAGGATTCCTGAAGGCGCTCCGGTGCAGCACATCGAGAGCGTGGTCTACGACGGCTCGGGGGTCGCTGTGGAGTACTTCGTGGCGCGGCATCGCGGGGACCGCACGAGGATTCAGGTCGAGATCGTGCAGCGGCGACTGCACACGGAGGGCCAAGAGTCGTGAACGAAAAGGCGCGGGTCGTTCATCTGCACGAGGTTCAGCCGGAGGGCGGGGCGCACGCCCTGGTGGCGTTGCTCCGGACGCCGGAGGATCGGGTGCGAAGGGACACCTCGCTCCTCCTCAGACCGGAGCAGACCGGCGGCGGAGCGATCACCCTCGGGTACACGGTGGTCTACCCCGGATGCTCAACGCGCGGACACGCCCACAGCGATCGAGAGGAGATCTACGTCATCGTGCGCGGCCGCGGGACGGTGATCGTGGGCGATGACACCTTCGAGGTTGGGCCCGACGACGCCGTCTACATTCCTCCGGGGCCGTCACATACGACGCGCAACCCCTCCCCCGCACCGCTGGAGTACTACTGGATGACCGTGGCGTGCCCACCCAGCCCGCCCCGATGAAGCCGGTGCTGCTGGCCGTCGACCTGGGGACCGAGAGCGTTCGCGCCGCCCTTGTGTCCACGGGGGGGCGGATCGTCCGCAGTGCGCGCCGCGATTACCCGATGCACACCCCCCAGCCGGGGTGGGCGGAACAGGATCCCGCGCAGTGGTGGGACGCTGCGGCCGCCGCCATCCGCGAGGTACTTGATCGCTCACGCAGCGCCGAGGACGTCGCGGGCATCGGCGTGTGCGGGCAGATGCACGGGCCTGTGCCGGTTGCTGCCGATGGGTCGGTGCTCGCCGGTCCGGTGCAGCTCTGGTGCGACAAGCGGGCGGCGCCACTCGCCGCTGCCGTGGCGGGCCGAGCGGATGGAGGGGCGCTGAGCGTCCTCGCCGCCAACCCACCGACGCCGGCCTGGATGGGATTCAAGATCGCGTGGGAACAGCGTTACCGGTCGGCGCGCCATGCTCGCGTCTGGAAGTACCTTCCGCCAAAGGACTACCTGAACTTCCGCCTCACGGGGGTCGCGGCGACCGACCACTCCGAAGCGTCGGGGAGTTTCGTCATGGATGCCGCCCGCCGGAGATGGTCGCCGGCCCTGGCCGATGCCCTGTCCATCGACCTCAGCGTGCTGCCCGATATTCGTGGGCCGGATGAGGTGATCGGTGTAGTGACCGCAGAGGCTGCGGCAGGCACCGGTCTGCGCGTGGGAACGCCGGTCGTGACGGGAGGCGGAGACATGCTCTGCCTGCTGCTCGGCGCGGCCATCACCCGGCCCGGGCTGGCCTGCGACACGACCGGCACCGCTTCGGTGCTGTCTGTCTTCGCGCCACAGCCCATCGCCGACCCGCGCGTGATGAATCTCCACCACGTGGTTCCCGGCTGGATCGCGTTTGGGATCTGCGACAGCGGTGGCGGCGCGCTGCACTGGTTCAGGGCGGTGGCCGGCGACACCTACGACGGTCTCGACCGGCTGGCCGCGGCCGTCCCGGCGGGCGCGGGGGGCCTGTTCTTCTTCCCGTACCTGCTGGGCCAGCGCACCCTCGGGCCCCCGTACGCACGGGGCGTGCTCTTCGGACTGACTCCGGGCCACGGCCGGGGAGCGATGGCGAGAGCGATCATGGAAGGCGTGACGCTGGATCTGCGCCGGGCCCTTGAGGTCATCACGGCCTCCGGGTTGCAGGTCCACGAGATGCGGACCATCGGCGGAGGCGCGCGCAGCGCCGTGTGGTCGAAGATCAAGGCTGAGGTGTACCGTGTGCCGGTGCGCACATTCGCGGAGTTCGAAGGCGGTGTCGTCGGGGCCGCCATCCTCGCCGGCACCGGGGTGGGCATCTTTGCCGACGCGGCAGGGGCCGCAGAGCGCCTGACGGCGCCGGGGCCCGAGGTCCAACCGGACCCCGAGCGGGTCGTCCGGTATCAGCGCCAGTATGCGACCTTCGCGCGGCTGCATGACCTGCTGCTGCCGGGCTTCGATCTACTCGAGGAGCAGGGAAGCGCGAGTGGGGAGCCGGTGCCCGTTCGCGAGTGAGAGGGGAGATCGGGATGGAACAGACCCCAATGCTGATTGATGGTCTGCGCACCGGCGCCTCGTCAGAGGGCTGGATCCCCGTGATCGATCCGGCCACCGAGGAGCCCATCGCGGAAGTCCCGCGGGGGATGCCGGACGATGTCGATGCCGCCGTGAGGGCGGCAGACGCCGCGTTCCCGGCGTGGAGTCGAACGGCGCCGGCCGAGCGAGGGGCGGTGTTGCACCGGGCGGCCGCGCGGGTCAGAGCGCGAGCCGAGGCCCTTGCGCTGCTGCTCACCAGCGAGCAGGGCAAGCCACTGGACGAAGCACGGAAGGAGATCGGTGAGGTCGTGCGTACCTTCGAGTACTACGCGGGCGCCGCCACCACGGTGCTTGGTGAGATCGCGCCCACCGATGCGACATCGACGAAGAGTCTGGTCTTC
>DASSGA010000046.1:0-10735 GCA_035693805.1 bacterium
TCAGTGAACGGAGCGGCGGGAAAGCGGAGGGCAGCCCAGCCACAACCAACTGGAACAACTGCTCGGGACGTTGGAGGTCCTTGAGGCGATGGGATCCCAGGCTGACCAGCGAGGCCTCGGGCACCTGGTCGAGGCGCAGCAGGCCGCGGGTGGTCTCGGAGATGAGGATCTGCCCGCCGTGGCCGACCGAGCACACTCGCGCGGCCCGATGGACGTCCAGGCCGACGTAGCCGGTTCCGGTCACGACCGGCTCGCCGGTATGGAGGCCGACCCGGACACGGGGGACGGCGCCCGGCGGCCACGGATGGCGGCCGATGACCCGCTGCACTTCCACCGCGGCGCGCGCCGCCGCGGTGGCCGTGGGGAAGGCCACGAAGAAGGCGTCGCCGCTGCTGTCGACCTCGACGCCGCCCTGCGCTGTGAAGACGTCGCGCATCAGACGGCGCTGGTCGACGAGCAGGGCCGAATACCGCGTGTCACCCAGGAGCTGCAGAAGCTGCGTGGACCCTTCGATATCCGTGAAGAGGAACGTGACGGTGCCGGCCGGCAGGTCGGGCATTGACCCGCCTCCCACGCCGGAGCGACCCCCCACTCCGGCGGTAGGCGATGGTTCGCCGTAGCGGCCCGGCGGGCCTGCCGGAAATGCGGAGGCAGGGGCTCCGATTTGTCCGGGCGAAGAGCGTGTACACATGAAACCCGGCCTGCGGCCTGGCGCGGAAGCGTCGGTCACGGTGACCGTGACCCCGGATATGCTGGCCACCTTCGAGGAGCTGGGCGCGGTCCATCCTCTCTACTCCACCTGGTCCATGGTGCGGCACATGGAGCTCGCCTCCCGCAAGATCATCCTGCCGTACCTGGAGCCCGATGAAGATGCCGTCGGGCACAGCATCTCGGTCACCCACCTCGCCCCGACCCGCCGCGGCGCCCGGGTGACGGCGCGCGCGCGGCTCCTGGAGATCGCCGGCCCGCGTATCATCTGCGCCGTCGAGGCCTACAACGACCGCCAGAAGATCGGGGAAGGCACACAGGTGCAGGTCGTGATGCCGAAGAGCCGGATCCGCGCGATGCTCGGCCGGACGGAGATGCCCCGGGCATGAGAGGCAGTCTGGTCCCGCTGGTCACGCCGTTCCACCACGGGCAGTTCGACGAGGCCCGCTTCCAGCAGCTCGTGGAGTGGCAGATCGAGAGCGGATCGCACGGTCTCGTCATCGCCGGCACGACCGGGGAGCCGAGCGCCCTGTCCCTCGAGGAGCGGGAGCACGTGCTGGAGACGGCGGTGAAGGATGCCCGCCGCCGCGTGCCGGTCCTTGCCGGGACGGGCACGAACAACCACGCGGAGACCCTGCGCCTGACCCGCTTCGCGAAGCGCATCGGGGCGGACGCGGCGCTCGTCGTCGTTCCGTACTACATCCGCCCGTCGCAGGAGGGGCTGTACCGGTACTTCCGAACCATCGCCGATGAGGTGGACATCCCGATCGTGATCTACAACATCCCAGGCCGCACCGCCGTCAACATGGAGCCGGCCACGATCGCCCGCCTGGCCCGGGACTGCCGGAACATCATCGGCGTGAAAGAAGCGAACAAGGACTTCGAGCACGTGACCCGCGTCCTGCACCTGTGCGGGCGGACCTTCCTCGTCTACTCGGGTATCGAGCTGCTGTGCTTCCCGATGCTGGCCGTGGGCGGCGCCGGGCACGTCAGTGCCACGGGGAACGTTCTGCCCCGCGAAGTCGCGCAGCTGTACGATCTCGCCGCCTCCGGCCGGTGGGATGCGGCCCGCGAGCTGCACTACCATCTCCTGCCGATGAACGAGGCCCTCTTCCTCGAGACGAACCCCGTCCCGGTGAAGACGGTCCTCGGTCTGATGGGGAAGATCGACCCCGAGGTGCGCCTGCCGCTGGCGCCGATGAGCCCGGAGAACCTGGACCGGCTTCGCCAGGTGACGGCCGCATACGGGTTGCCCGGAGGTGGACACTGATGGCCGCGCGGACGGGTGAACAGTTCATCGGCGGGCTGCGCCAGCAGAGCCGCGAGGTCTGGATCGGCGGCCAGCGCGTGCCCGACCTGGTCACCCATCCCGCCTTCCGCAACGTCGTGCGCAGCGTCGCCGCCCTCTACGACCTTCAGCACGACCCGGCCCGCAAGGATGAGATGACCTATGTCTCGCCCACGAGCGGCGACCGGGTGGGGCTCTCGTTCCTCACGCCGCGGACCCGGGACGACCTCGTGCGCGTGCGGCGGATGATGAAGGTCTGGGTCGACTATTCCGGCGGGATGATGGGCCGCTCGCCCGACTACCTGAACCGCGCCCTGATGGCGTTCGCGGCGGCGGCCGACTACTGCGGCGAGAACGATCCGCGTTTCGCCCAGAACCTGCGCCGGTACTACGAGCGGGTGCGCGAGCTGGACCTCTGCCTCACCCACACGTTGATCAACCCCCAGGCCAACCGCGCGGCGGGCCCGGCCGGGCAGGCTGATCCGCACCTCGCCGCCAGCGTCGTGCGCGAGACCGACCGCGGCATCGTCATCCGGGGCGCGCGGATGCTGGCCACGCTGCCGGTCGCCGACGAGATCATGGTCTTCCCTTCCACGGTGTTGCGGGGGAAGGAGGAGGACCGGCCCTACGCGTTCGCCTTCGCCATCCCCTGCGCCACGCCGGGGCTGCGCTTCCTCTGCCGGGAGACCTTCGATCCGAACGGGACGACGTTCGACTATCCGCTGAGCAGCCGCTTCGACGAGATGGACGCCGTCGTGGTCTTCGACGACGTGCTCGTGCCGTGGGACCGCGTCTTCCTGCTCGGCGACGTCGAACGCTGCAACACCGTGTTCTCGGCCACCGGCGCGGTGGCGCACATGGCGCACCAGGTCGTGACGAAGAACGTCGCGAAGAGCGAGTTCATCCTCGGCATCGCCTCGCTCATGGTGGACGCGATCGCCGTGGAGCAGTTCCAGCACGTCCAGGGCAAGATCGCCGAGATCATCTACTACTTGGAAGCGATGAAGGCGTTCGCCCGGGCCAGTGAGGCGGACGCATCCATCGACCGCTGGGGGATGATGACCCCGGCC
Source organism: bacterium (assembly GCA_035693805.1). Classification (GTDB taxonomy): domain Bacteria; phylum Sysuimicrobiota; class Sysuimicrobiia; order Sysuimicrobiales; family Kaftiobacteriaceae; genus Kaftiobacterium. The sequence goes on from DASSGA010000046.1 coordinate 3,067, forward strand.
TGGCCGCCCCTCGATGCGGCGCGGAACATGTTCACCTGGATGTACCCGCGCATGGTCGAGATCCTCCAACTGCTCGGGGCGAGCGGGCTGATGGGCCGCCCGACGCGGTCCGATCTCGACGGCGAGATGCGGCCGCTCATCGACAAGTACTACCAGGCCGCGCGGATGGACGCGGAGGATCGCATCCGCCTGTTCCGCCTCGCCTGGGACGTCGCCCTGAGCGCCTTCGGCTCGCGCCAGGTGCTCTACGAGCGGTTCTTCTTCGGCGACCCGGTGCGCATGCAGATGGCGACGTTCGGCTCGTACGACCGCCAGCCCTACATGGAGCGGGTCCGCGACTTCCTGAAGGGACCGGCACGGGAGGCGCCGGCGGCCACCCCGGCCCCCAAGGGATGAGCGCGGGCAGCGCCGCCATCGACCCGCTCCGATTCCGCCGGATGATGGGTCTCTTCGCCACAGGCGTGACGGTCGTCGCCGCGCAGCACGGCGGCGAGATGCACGGGATGACGGCGAACGCGGTGACCTCGGTGTCCCTGGAGCCGCTGCTCGTGCTCGTCTGCATCGCGCGCGAGGCCCGGATGATGCGGTTCGTGGAGCAGGCCGGAGGGTTCTCCATCAACATCCTCACGCACGACCAGGAGGTGCTCTCGCGTTACTTCGCCGGATCCTGGACGCCGGCAAGCCCGCCGGAGTTCCGCTTCCTGCCGTGGGAAGGTGGGCCGCGCCTGGTCGGCGCGCTGGGGGCGCTCGGCTGCCGGACGGAGCGCCGGATCGAGGCCGGTGACCACTGGATCGTGCTCGGACGTGTCAATGCGCTGCACGAGGGCGATCCCGGCGCGCAGCCGCTGCTGTTCTATGCGGGGGAATACCGCCGCCTGTCCGCGCTGGACGCGGTGCCGGCGCCGGACCTCTGGACCGACACCGCCGTGCAGATCTACTACGACGAATGGTCGCACGGGGACCGGTGAGCGGCGCCGCGGCGGTCACCATCCTGCGATTGGGCCACGTCGAGTTCCGCGTCTCGGATCTCGGCCGTGCGCGGGCGTTCTACGTCGACCTGCTGGGGTTCGTCGAGACCGCGCAGGATCGGGAGCGGATCTATCTGCGGGGCCTCGAGGAGCGCGAGCACCACAGCCTGACGCTGCGCCGGGCCGGCACACCGGGCGTCTCGCACTTCGCCTTCCGCGTGGCCGCCGAGGAGGATCTGGACCGGCTGCACGGACGGTGCGCCCAGGCCGGGCTGCCGGTGCGCTGGATCGAACCCGGCACGGAAGAGGGGCAGGGGCGGGCGCTCCGGGTTCAGGATCCCTCGGGGCTCCCGGTGGAGTTCTACCATCGGATGGAGCAGGTCGAACGCCGGCTGCAGCGATTCGACCTCTACCGCGGGCCGCACATCATGCGCATCGATCACGTGAACGCGCAGGTCCCCGACGTGCAGCGGGCCTACGATTGGTACACCGCGGAGTGGGGCTTCGGCTGTGCCGAGTACACGGAGACCGAGGACCGGCCCCCGCGCCTGTGGGCGGCGTGGCTGCACCGCAAGCAGACCGTGCACGACATCGCGATCATGAACGGGACCGGACCCCGCGTGCACCACGCCGGATTCTGGGTGCCCGACGCGCTCGCCGTGCTGCGCGCCTGTGACATCCTCGCCGGGGCCGGGTGGCAGGAGGCGATCGAGCGGGGCCCCGGCCGGCACGGCCTGAGCAACGCGCTCTTCGTCTATCTGCGCGATCGCGACGGGAACCGCATCGAGCTCTATGCCGGCGATTACCTCATCGCGGATCCCGACTGGGCGCCGGTGCGCTGGAGCATCAACGATCCCCGCCGCGCCACCTTCTGGGGGCACGTGCCGCCGAAGTCGTGGTTCGATGAGGCGGCCCGGGTCGAGTCCATCACCGACGGCACGCTGCTCGAGCCGCGGGCGCCGCTGCTCACCGACCGTCCCTCGTTTGTCACCTGAGTCCGCGGAGATGGAATGGTGGAAGACGCTCTTCAACTCACCGATCTACTTCGAGCTGTACGCTGCCGAGGACACGAAGAAGGCCGTCGAGCAGGTGCGCAACGTCCTGCATCTGCTCGGCCTGCGGCCGCCGGCCCGCGTGCTCGACGTCCCATGCGGCTACGGCCGCCACGCCATCGAGCTGGCCCGGCGCGGCTTTACGGTCACGGGGGTGGACGCCTCCGGCGTGCAGCTCGGCCGCGCGCGTGAGCAGGCGGCGGCCGCGGGTGTCACCGTGGACTTCCGGGAGCAGGACGCGCGGCGATTGGAGTTCGAGGGCGCCTTCGATCTGGCGATCAACATGTTTCTGTCCTTCGGCTACTTCGAGACGGACGCGGAGCACCTCGCGATGCTGTCCGGCATCGCGCGCGCGCTCCGGCCGGGCGGACGCCTCCTCATGCAGCTCTGGAACCGGGAGTACGAGATCCGCTACTTCGACCAGTACCAGGTGGACCGCTCGGGTGACGTGATGGAGGTGGAGGAGTGGGAGTTCGACCACCTCGGCGGCCGCCTCAACTGGAAGAACACCGCCTTCTTCCCCGACGGGCGGCGCGAGTCGTGGTGGCACTCCATCCGCGCCTACACCGTGGTGGAGATGCGCGGGCTCCTGGAGCGCGCCGGACTCCGGCTCGACGCGGTCTACGGCGGGCTCGGCGGGGAACCGTACTCGATCGAGAGCGAGGAGTCAGTCTTCGTGGCGAGTCGGGCCTAGGTGTTGTGCAGCCCGCTCGTGCGGCAGGAGCGCGGCGTAGATCGCGCGGCACGCCGGTGTCGGCACCCCGTGCGTCCGGCCCAGGCGGACGACCGTGCCGAGCAGCGTTTCGAGCTCGGTCCTCCGGCCGGCCGTGAGGTCGGTGTGGAGAGACGAATATCCGCCGGGCTCGAGGGCGAGGGCGAACCGCCGGACCCGCTCGCGCTGTCCCCCGGGGATCGGCACCCCGTGCGCGCGACCGACCGCCGCCACCTCGTCCGCCACGTCCAGGTACATCTCAAGGGTCTCCGGGGTCTCCCGGATCGCGCCGATCGGCAGCCGTGTCAGCGCCGTCATCCCACCCTGGGCGTTGATGAAGATGAACTTCTCCCACATGTCCACGAGGATCTGCCCTGAGAGCTCGGCCGGCACGCCGGTAGCCGCGAACGCCTCGTGCGCGGCCCGGGCCCGCGGCGTGAGCGCCCCATCCAGCTCGCCCAGGACCACGCGGCGAAGCCCGCCGGTCTGGCGGACGACCCCGGGGGCGGCCAGGGAGCAGAAGATCTGGCAGAGTCCGCCGAGCACGTGCGCGCGGCCCACCGCCTCGATGAGGACGTCCACGCTGTCGACCCCGTTCTGCAGCGTGAGCACCGCGGAGTCCTCCGCGAGCAGGGGCGGGAGAAGGCGCGCCGCGTCCGCGCTGTCGTAGGCCTTCACCGTGAACAGGACGAGATCCACCGGCCCGATCTGCCGGGGATCCTCGAGGGCCCTGACGCGCAGGGTGACAGGTTCCGCGACGGCGGATACCACCCGAAGGCCACGATCCCGCATCGCTGCAAGATGGGCCCCGCGCGCTACGAAGACCACGTCGGTGCCGGCTTGCTGGAGTAGGGCGCCGTAATACCCGCCGATGGCCCCGGCGCCGACGACGGCGATCCGCATGATGCCTCACGGTTCCCGCCCCGCGAGGCCGTTCCCTCTCGCGTCGAGAACCGTGCGCGGCGCAGGAGGAGAGGGCACTGCGACGAGAATGCTCCCCTGGGCCGTGTGGGGATCCCCTGTCGGGGCGGTGGAGTCGCGAGCTCAGACCGCCCTCCAGGTCATGCCTTGCACGGTCCATCGGTTGTAACGCCCCCCTGAACGCGTATCATAGGAGCGATCATGCCTCGCCGGATCGTCGCCATCGTCGGACTCGCGTTCGTCGCGGCCCTCGTCATCCTGTGGGGCATCCTCGCCGGCCGGGGTGGGACCGAGGTGGACGCGGTGCGGGTCACCCGCGGCCCGCTCGAGGTCACGCTGCCGGTGACGGGCATCCTCGAGACGCGCGCCGCCGAGCTCGCCTTCGAGCTGCCGGGGCGGCTGGTCGACGTGCGCGTGCGTGAGGGTGACGCCGTGCGCACGGATCAGATCCTGGCGGCGCTGGACAGTGCCGAACTGCAGGCCGCAGCGGACCAGGCTGCGGCGGGGGCGGATGCCGCGCGGAGCGAAGCGGCCCGGGCGGCGGCAGCGGTCGACGCCGCGCGCCAGCAGGCCGCCCAGGCGGAGGCCGCCCAGGGCGTCGCGCTCGCGAACCTGAAGCAGGTCCAGGCCGGAGCGCGCATCGAGGAGCTGCGCCAGGCCGAGGCCGCGGTCGAGGCCGCGGACAGCGCGCGGAACCAGGCTCAGCGGACGCTGCAGGTCAACGAGCAACTGGCGCAGCAGGGGGCGGTGGCCCAGAGCCAGGTCGACGCATCGCGGGCGCAGTACGAGGCGGCGCAGGCCCAGTACCTGCAGGCCGTAGCCCAGTATGACGCGGTGCGTGCCGGGGCGCGCCCCGAAGCCGTCGAGGCGGCAGTGCAGCAGACCCGTCAGGCGGAAGCGGCCGCGGCCGCGGCACGCACCAACATCCGGCAGGCGGAGGCGGTCGCCTCGACCGCCCGCGCGAATGCCCGGCAGGCCGAGGCGGCCGCCCGCGCCGCGCAGGCGAGAGGACGCCGCGTGTTCCTCACCGCCCCATTCGACGGCGTGGTCAGCCGCGTGTACCTCAATCCCGGCTCACCGGTGGCCCCGAGCATCCCCGTCGTCTCCCTCGTCTCCCAGGGGGGGTGGATCACCGCGGAGGTCGACGAGGCGGATGTGGATGTGGTCCGGGTCGGGCAGCGCGCGCGCGTCACCGCCGACGCGTATCCCGATGTCGTGCTCGCCGGACGCGTCACCCGCATCGGCGGCGCGGTCGAGTTCCGCGGCGGCAACCGGGCCGTGCGCGTGCGGATCGATCTCGACAGCCCGTCCGCCATGCGCTCGGGGACCAGCGTCGACGTCGGCATCGTGTTGTCGATGCTGCCCGGGGCGGTGCTCGTACCGCTCGATGCCGTGCAGCCGGGAGAAGACGGCGTGCACTACGCGTTCGTGATCGAGCAGGGCGTGCTGCACCGCCGGCAGATCGAGCTCGGCGAGCGCAACGAGGTATCCGCGGAGGCCGTAGCCGGCCTCCGCGAAGGGGAGTATGTGGCGATCGGCGATTCGGGTGCCCTCCGCGAGGGAATGCGGGTACGGGTGCGCTCGACGCGATGATCCCCACGGTCCAGCTCCGCGACATCATCAAGGTCTATCGTCTTGGAAGGGTGGAAGTACCCGCGTTGCGCGGGGTGAGCCTCGAGATCAGCTCCGGAGAGTTCGTGGCGATCATGGGGCCGTCCGGCTCGGGGAAGTCCACGCTGATGAACCTCATCGGCTGCCTGGACCGTCCGACCTCCGGCACCTACGTTCTCAACGAGCAGGACGTCAGTCGGATGAGCGACGACGAGCTCGCGGACGTGCGCAACCGCCGGATCGGTTTCGTCTTCCAGACCTTCAATCTGCTGCCGCGCCTGTCCGCTTTCAAGAACGTCGAGATGCCGATGATCTACGCAGGGATCGCCCGTGCGGAGCGCCGCAGCCGCGCCGTGGGCGCGCTCGAACGGGTCGGCCTGGGCCACCGGCTTCACCATGCCCCGCCCGAGCTCAGCGGTGGGGAGCAGCAGCGCGTGGCCATCGCCCGGGCGCTGGCCAACCGGCCGGCGCTGCTCCTGGCGGACGAGCCCACGGGCAACCTCGACAGCCGGGCGGGCGAGGAGATCCTGGCCATCTTCCAGGAGCTCAACCGAAGCGGCATCACCGTCGTGATGGTCACCCACGACCGGGAGATCGCCGAGCACAGCGGCCGCATCCTCATGCTGCGGGACGGCCGCCTCGTGCGCGACGAGCGCGTCGACCGGCCGCGGCAGGCCCGCGAGATCATCGCGGCCGCTCCGGTCTCATGACGGCTGCGTGGCGGGGGCTCCTCGGACTGGGCGAGGCCCTGGGGGTGGCCGTCGAGGCGCTGCGGGCGAACACGCTGCGCACCGTGCTCACCACCCTCGGGGTCATCATCGGCGTCGCCGCGGTCATCGCCCTGGTCTCCGTGGGGCAGACCGCGCGGAACAGCGTCGTCGGCGAATTCGCCAGCCTCGGGCCCGAGCTGCTGTGGGTCCTCCCCGGCAAGGCCAAGGAGGGCCAGTTCGGGTCGGCCGAGGAAGGCCGGCTCACCCTGACCTATGAGGATTCTCAGGCCCTGATCGAGCAGGGGAACGCCATCACCGGGGTCGCGCCCGTCCTGCAGACCCAGATCCAGATCACCGCGGCGGCCCGGCGGTTCACCACGACCATCGTCGGCACCACGCCCGACATGGTCCACGTCCGGAACATGGCGGTCTTCGCGGGGCGCTTCCTGACCCAGGCCGATCTCGCCCGCCGCAAGCGCGTCGCGGTGCTCGGGATGTCGCTGGCCCGGGCGATATATGGGAACCCCGCGGGGGCGCTCGGACGGCGCTTCACGCTCAGCGGCCGGGCCTTCGAGGTGATCGGCGTGCTCGCCCCGGAGGGCTCCATCCTGGGCCTGGACCTCGACGACCGCGCGTACGTGCCCTTCAACACCGCGCAGCAGATCTTCAACCTGGACTACGCCACGTTCTTTTTCGTGAAGGCCGCCGAGCCGTCGGCGGTGCCGCGGGCGAAGCGCGAGACCGAGCGCATCCTGCTGCGCCAGCACCGGGGGGAAGAAGACTTCACGGTGCTCACGCAGAGCCAGCTGCTGAGCTCGCTCGATGCCATCCTGCGCATCCTCACCGTCGCCCTGTCGAGCATCGCCGGGATCTCGCTCGTCGTGGGCGGGATTGGCATCATGAACATCATGCTGGTCTCCGTGACGGAGCGTACTCGCGAGATCGGGATCCGCAAGGCGATCGGCGCGCGGCGGGCCAACATCCTCTCCCAGTTCCTGATCGAGGCCGTGGCGATCAGCCTCGCCGGCGGCTTTCTGGGGATGCTGCTCGGGCTCGTGGGCTCGTGGGTGATCTCCGCTCGATTGTTCCAGAGCGTGCCGACGCCCGCGACGATCGTGCCCGTGGTGGCCCTGGCGTTCACCTTCTCGGTGGCCGTCGGGGTGATCTTTGGCGTCTACCCAGCCTACCGGGCCGCGCAGCTCAATCCCGTCGAAGCGCTTCGCTACGAGTAGCGGGGCTGCGGTTGTCGGTGTATAATACTGCGTGTTCGTGGGGACGTAGCTCAGTTGGGAGAGCGCCGCACTCGCATTGCGGAGGTCGGGAGTTCGAATCTCCTCGTCTCCACCAGTGCGCCGGGCCTCGACAAGAGGCCCGGCATCTTCTTTCTACCCTTCGCTAGGGCCTGATCACCCGCTGCATGCCGCCCGTGCCCACCATCGTGATGCCGGTGGTGTTCGGCCAGGCCGCCGTGGGATTCCGCCGCGCCAGAACATGCACCCCGATCTCGGTGGTCTCGTCGGCTAGCACCAGTCCGGACCCGTCCCTGCTCCCTCCGAGCTTGACCCGGATCGTCCCGGCCTGATCGAACATCCGCAGGAGGACTCCACCGTCCGCCTCAACCTTGATCTGGGAGCGCACGACGCCGCGATCGTCGACGATCTCCAGCACGCGCGTCTGGACCAGCGGGGCAACCGC
>DASSGA010000047.1:0-2573 GCA_035693805.1 bacterium
GTACTGCGTAACCAGGACCCGGTGGCCCTGGGCGGAAACACGCACGTGGATATGGGACGGCCGTCCGGCGTACGGCGGCGGGAGGTGGCTCTCGAAGCGGTAGCGGCCCTCCCGGTCGGCGGCCACCGTTGCCCGCCAGGCGTCACCGTACTCCCCCGACGGTCCCGCGAGCCAGAACTCGATGCGTGCACCGCCGAGGGGGCGGCAGTCCCGGGACGACTTCACGACGCCGGTGAGCACGTGTCCCCGGCCGACCTGATCACGCATCGGGGCCCCGGGCGTGTAGAAGGGACCGAGCGCGTCGGACCGCGTGGGCGGGCATGCCGGGGCGGCGTCGACCTGCGCCTGGACCGGCGCGAGGATGAGCATGCCCAGCATGACCAGCGTACGGACTCGAGCTGTCATCTGTCCTCCCTGCTCGGGCGGCGATCCGGCATAGCTTCCAACGCGCGGGACGAGCACAACCTTCCCGGTTGACATCTGACGTTCGGACAGGCCCGTATCATCGCGTGACCGCGCCGAGGGACGCGGAGGACACAAGACGCGCGTACTTCGCCATCACTCCCCTCGCGTAACGCGGCGCGGGAGGCTCCCACGAGGCCAGCCGCTGCGTGAGTTCGGCGTCGGTAAGCGCGACGTCCAGCCGGCGGGCGGGGACATCGACGCTCACGATATCACCGTCGCGCAGAGCGGCGATCGGACCGCCCCGCGCGGCCTCCGGCGCGACGTGGCCGGCCATCAGCCCGCGCGTGGCACCCGAGAAGCGGCCGTCGGTCAGCAGCGCCACCGACTCCCCCAGCCCGGCGCCGACGAGGGCGGCAGTAACAGCCAGCATCTCGCGCATACCGGGCCCGCCCATCGGCCCCTCATAGCGGATCACCACGACGTCACCGGCCGACAGCGTCCCCCGGGCCACGGCATCGAACGCCGCCTCCTCCGAGTCGAAGACCCTCGCCGGCCCCCGGTGCACGGTGCGCTCATGCCCGGCGACCTTCACCACGCACCCTTCGGGCGCCAGGTTGCCTTTGAGGATGGCGAGGCCGCCCGTGGCCTTGAGCGGTTCGCGCAGCGGCCGGACCACCTGCTGTCCGGGCGTCTCCCGCGCGGCGGCGGCCTCGGCCCCAACGGTCCGGCCGGTCACCGTCATCGCCTCCCCGTGCAGCACGCCGGCCTCGAGCAGCCTGCGGGCCAGCAGCCGGATGCCGCCCGCCTCATGCAGGTCTACCGCCGTGAACCGTCCGCCGGGCTTCAGGTCGGCCAGCAGCGGGGTGCGCTCGCTGATCCGGTCGAAGTCATCGATGCTGAGCGGCACCCCCGCCTCCTGGGCGATCGCGAGCAGGTGCAGCACGGCATTGGTGGAGCCCCCCGAGGCGGCGACCGCAGCGATCGCGTTCTCGATGGACTCGCGCGTGATGATCTGCTTCGGCCGCAGGCCCGCGCGCAGCACCTGCATCACCAGCCGGCCGGCCTCGCGTGAGACCGTATCCTTCTGCGCGGCCATGGCGGGCACATCCGCGCTGCCCATCGGGCTGATCCCCATCACCTCGAATGCCATCGCCATCGTGTTCGCCGTGAACTGCCCGCCGCAGGCGCCCGGCCCCGGGCAGGCGTGCGACTCCAGCTCGACCAGCGCGGCGGCGTCCATCTTCCCCGCGTGGTATGCGCCGACCGCTTCGAAGACGTCCTGCACCGTCACGTCCCCGCCCCGGAACGTCCCGGGCATGATCGACCCCCCATAGAGCATCAGCGACGGCAGATCCAACCGGGCGAGCGCCATGACCGTGCCGGGGATCGTCTTGTCGCATCCTGAGATCGCGACCAGCCCGTCCAGGAGGTAGCCGCGGGCGACGAGTTCGATCGAGTCGGCGATCACCTCGCGGCTGATGAGGGAGGTCCTCATCCCCTCGGTCCCCATGGAGATGCCGTCCGAGATGGCCACCGTGTTGAACTCAAGCGGCGTGCCCCCGGCCTCACGGACGCCTGCCTTGACGTGCTCGGAGAGCCGGCGCAGATGGAAATTGCAGGGCATCAGCTCGATCCAGGTGTTGGCGATGCCGATGAGGGGCTTGCGCAGATCTTCATCGGTCAGCCCGATCGCCTTGAAGTACGACCGCGCCGGCGCGCGGTCGGGCCCATCCAGCATCCGCGCGCTTCGCTCACGCAGGTCTCGCGTCGCCGGGGTCCTCGTCATGGCGTGCCTCCCGTCCTCGCCGTGCTCCGGGTGAGCGCCGCGGCCACGGCATCGCCGACCTGCTCCGTCGTCGCGCTTCCACCGAGGTCCGGGGTTCGCATGCCGTCTGCGATCACCTGCTCCACCGCCCGCTCCACCTCCCCCGCAGCGTCGGGGCGGTCGAACGAATAGCGCAGCATCATGGCGAAGCTGAGCAGCGTGGCGATCGGGTTGGCGAGATCGCGGCCGGCGATGTCCGGGGCCGAACCATGCACCGGCTCGTACAGGGCGCGGCGGCGGCCGGTCTCGTCCGGGGCGCCCAGCGAGGCCGAGGGCAGCATGCCGAGCGAGCCGGTCAGCATCGCGGCGCAATCGCTCAAGAGATCGCCGAACAGGTTGTCGG
>DASSGA010000048.1:0-3849 GCA_035693805.1 bacterium
GGGAGCCGCCGCGCGGCGGCCCGGCCGAGTAGGAAGAACGCGGCGGCGACGAGTACCGGCAGGAGCAGCGCGATCGGGCCCTTCGTCAGCGTGCCCAATCCCGCCCATACCGCGGCGTAATAGGCGTGGGCGCGCCGCCCGGCTCGGGCCTCGAGGAAAGCGTAGAAGGCCAGCAGCATGAACGCGGTCAGCGCACCGTCGAACACGGCCAATCTCGCGTGCGCGAAGAACTGGAACATCGCGGGCAGCACGGCCGCGGCGAGCAGCGCCGCGCGGGCCGTGAACAGCCGCCGGCCCAGGAGGTAGACGGCGTAGATGCCGACGAGGCCGAAGACCGCCGACCAGACGCGGGCCGTGAATTCGCTGAACCCGAACAGCCACCCCGTGGCGGCCACCAGCCAGATGTACAGAGGCGGGTGGACGAACCAGGGCGTGCCGTTCACGTGCAGGGTGATCGGATCGCCGGTCTGCAGGATCTCCCGTGCGACCTGGGTATACTTCGCCTCATCCTGGTCGAAGAGGGTGGCCCGCCCGAGCCCGGTGAAGAAGAGGATCGCCGCCGCGGCGAGGAGCGCCAGCAGGGCCCGGTTCATCGATCCGCCCGCCGCAGGAGCAGCACGGCCGCGCCCGCGAGCACCACGTCGGGGAGCCAGGCGGCCAGGATCGGATGAACGCGGCCGTTCTGGCCGAGCGTCAGCGTGATCGAGATCATGATGTAGTAGCCGACGAGCACCAGGATCGTCAGCCCCAGTCCGACCGAGGGGCCCGAGCGATGCGGGCGCAACCCGAGCGGGACGGCGAGCAGGGCGAACAGGGCCGCGGAGGCCGGAATGGCAAACTTGGACTGCACCTCCACGATGTAGCGCGCCGTGCTCTCCCCGCTCCGCCGCAGCAGGCGGATGTAGGTGCGCAGCTCGCGGATGCTCATCTCGGACGGCTCGCGCTTGGGGATGGCGATCTCCTTCGGCGTGCGGCGCAGGGCGAGCGTGAGCCGCTCGAACGTCGTCGCCACGGTCGTCGGCCCGGTGAACAGGTACATCGTGCCGTTGAAGAACACCCACTCCTGACCCACATAGCGCGCCTGCGGGGCTTCGATCACCCGCTGCAGGCGGCCGCGCTCGAACTGATTGACGACGACCCCTTCCATGACGCCGCTGTCGGCGAGGAACCGGCGGGCGAAGTATACCGACTCGATACCCTCCTGCTGGTCGCGGAACAGGACCTGCTCCTGGACGGGGTTGGCGGGCGCCTCGATGGCGCGGGTGAAGGCGCGGCGGTAACGCTCCTCCGCCCCCGGCACGAGCACCTCATTGAAGAAGAGCGTCATGGCGCTGACCAGGATGCCCGCGGCGAGGATGGAGACGGCGATCCGGCCGAGACTGATCCCGCCGGTGCGCATCGCCGTGATCTCTTGCCCGTCGCTGAGCCGCGCGACCGTCATCAGGCTGGCCATCAGCGTCGCCATCGGGAAGCTGAAGGCGAGGAAGTACGGCAGGCGGTACACGAGCAACTCGACGGCCGCGGAGAAGGGCGCCCCCTGCTGCAGGACCAACCGCGCGAGCAGGAACAGGTGGTTGATCAGCAGCAGCAGGCTGAAGACGGCCACCCCGAACAGGAAGAGGTCGCGCAGGTGGCGCCACAGGTAGCGGTCGAGCAGCGGGATCCCCGCGGTGCTCACATCTCGAACCGCTCGCCGAGGAAGACGCGGCGCACCTCAGGATCGTCCAGCACCTGCTCGGCGGTTCCCTCGAGCAGCACGCGGCCTTCGTTGATCACGGTGGAGCGGTCGGTGATGGCGAGGGTGTCGCGGACGTTGTGGTCCGTGATCACAATGCCGATGCCCCGCGTGCGCAGGTAGCGCACGACGTCCTGGATCTCAGAGACGGCGAGCGGATCCACGCCGGTGAACGGCTCATCGAGCAGGACGTAGGACGGATCCATGGCGAGCACGCGCGCGATCTCCACCCGGCGCCGTTCTCCACCGGAGAGGACGCGGCCCGGCTCCCGGCGGAGATGGGTGAGGCCGAATTCGTCCAGCAGGGCGTCCACCTTCGCGGACCGCTGCGCGGGGAGCGTCCCCTGCGCCTGCAGGACCAGAAGGATGTTCTCCTCCACGGTGAGGCCCCGGAACACGGAGGGGTCCTGGGCCAGGTAGCCGATGCCGCGCCGGGCGCGCTCGTGCACCGCACGCCCCGTGAGCGAGGCGCCATCGAGCGTTACTTCGCCGCTGTCGGGCCGCACCAACCCGACGATCATGTAGAAGGTCGTGGTCTTCCCCGCACCGTTCGGCCCCAGGAGGCCGACGATCTCTCCGCGTTCCACGCGCAGCGAGACGCCGTTCACCACGGTGCGCTCCCCGTAGCGCTTGACCAGGCCGTTCGCCGAGAGCATGCCGCCGTCCCTCACCGGTCGGTCTGCACCGTAACGATCGCGGCCCCGCGCGCGGTGACGCGGCGCTGTCGGAGGTCGATGATGACGGTCTGGGCACGGACCTCATGAGGACCTTGACGCACCACAGCCCCTCCCGAGAACGTGGCGATGGCCGGACGGCGCTGGAGGAGCAGACGGCTCGCGCGACCGTCGATGTCCTCGTGCACGAGACGCGCGTTGCCCTCGGCCACGATCTGCTCGCTCCGGCCGTGCACCTCGACCCGCTCGGCGGTGAGCGTGCCTTCCGGCGTGGTCACCACGGGCGTCCCCCTGGCGAGCAGGCGCTCCTCCGCGAGCCAGGCCGTGATCTCCGCGGCCGTGACGGCCGTCGTGGCATCGTCATAGCGCACGCCGCCCGCGGCGCGGAGCACCTGGGCCCGCGTGTCGTAGGTGATCGAGCCGGCCTGGACCGTGATCGCGCCCCGCCGCACGGAGACGGGCATCCCGCGCAGGCTCCATACGCCCGTGGCGTCGTCGAGCTCGGCGTAGGTCGCTCCGGTGACGTCGATCGAGGGGGACGGCTGCGCCTGCGCTGCGGCCGGTGACCACGCGACGGCGGCCACCATGATCATGCTGCTCAGGATCAGGGCCCACGAACCACCCTCCGCCATCAGCAACTCCTACTCGGTAACGCGCACGACGATGTTCCCAGAGAAGCGCGGCTGCGCCAGGGCCGGATCCGTGCGCAGCTCGTCGGCCCGGATGGACATCCCGGACTGCGTAAGGACCACCCCACCGAAGGCGGCCAGAGCACCCTCTCCGGCGGCGTAGCGGATGCGCGCGGCGCGCAGCGTGCGCCCGTCCGGCGTACGGGCCGCCACCCCCCCGGTGAGCTCGACATCCTTACTCGCCACGTTGAACACGGCGGACGGCGCGGTGAACGCGAGCTGCGCTTTCCCGCCGCCGTAGAACTCCCCGGTCACCGATGTCATCACAACTCGTTGCCGGAGGCGATCCACGGCGAGGGTCTGCGCCCGCAGATCCCACACGCGGCGTCCTTCCGGATCGGTTCCGGAGAGTCGGGTCCCCTGGATCTCCAGGAGCGGAGGCTCGGGCGGCTCGGGAGGGGGCTCCGCCGGCTCCTGCGCAGCCGACGGAGCGGGTCCGGCCGGGGGCGCGGCCGCGCGGTCCCCCCACCATCTCGCGCCGATCAGCGCTCCAAGGACGAGCGCGGCGACGAGGGAGGCGAGCCAGATTCCCCGAGTGCGGGTCAGCATCGCGACATCACGCATTGCGCCCCCATCTTATCAGACGGAGCACTTCGTCCGCCGCGCGCGCCGGCGCGCCGGGCGGGCCCAGCCCCTGGGCCACCGCGAGCAGGTCCGCCCGCATCGCCCGGCCGCGGGCGGGATCACGCAGCAGTGACGTCACCGCCTCCGCCACGGCGGCGGGCGTCAGGCGATCCTGCAGCAGTTCGGG
>DASSGA010000049.1:0-4618 GCA_035693805.1 bacterium
CAACATCGAGAAGATCCGCACCGAGGTAGGGATGGTCTTCCAGCAGTTCAATCTCTTCCCGCACATGACCGTCCTGCAGAATATCGCGCTGGCGCCCATCTGGGTGCGCAAGTGGTCCCGCGAAAAAGCGGAGCAGGCCGACAAGTACCCGGGCCAGCTCTCGGGTGGCCAGCAGCAGCGGGTCGCCATCGCCCGGGCGCTGGCCATGCAGCCGAAGATCATGCTCTTTGACGAGCCGACCTCGGCCCTGGACCCCGAAATGATCCAGGAGGTTCTGGACGTGATGCGAGGGCTCGCAACGGACGCGGGGATGACGATGCTGATCGTCACCCACGAGATGGGCTTCGCGCGCGAGGTCGCCGACCGTATCATCTTCATGGATGAAGGCGTGATCGTCGAGGAGGGCGCGCCGGACCATTTCTTCACCAATCCGACGCACGCGCGCACGAAGCTGTTCCTCTCGAAGATCCTGCACCAGTAACGGCCGTCCAGCCGCATGGTATAATGTGCTGTAGCGTTGCCTGCACCGTGAAAGGGTGAACCGTCCTCCGTTGGATGCTTCAGGTAGTCTGCTGGGCTACGTCGTCCTGGCGCTGCTGCTCGTCCTGTCCGCCTTCTTCTCCGGGTCTGAGACGGCGTTGCTCGCTGCCAACAAACTCCGGCTGCGGCAGCTCCACGAGGCGGGAAGCGCGCGCGCCGGCACCGTCCGGCGGCTCCTCGAGGAGCCGGGACGGGTGCTCACGGCGCTGCTCGTCGGAAACAACATCGTCAACGTGGCCGCCACGGTCTTCGCCACGGCGCTGCTCGTCCAGCTCTGGGGCCCGCAGCGTGGGCCGTTGTACGCCCTGATCGGGATGACGCTCCTGCTCCTTGTCGTCGGCGAGATCACCCCCAAGACGTTCGCGGCGAAGTACGCCGACCGCCTCGCCATGTGGGTGTCCCGTCCGGTGGGCTGGCTCACCGTGCTGCTCTCGCCCGTCATCCGCGTGTTGTCGCTGCTCAGCAACCTGCTGCTCTGGCCGCTGGGCGGCCGCGTGGACCTGGCCTCGCCGCTCGTCACGGAAGAGGAGATCCGCCTGCTCGTGAAGGTCGGCGAGGAGGAGGGGGTGATCCAGGAAGACGAGCGCGAGATGATCCACTCCATCTTCGAGTTCGGCGACACCGTCGCCCGCGAGGTCATGGTCCCCCGCATCGACATGGTGTGCGTCTCCGACACCGATACGGTCGCCGACGCCCTCCGGGTGGTGCGCGAGGAGGGGCACTCGCGGCTGCCGGTGTACCATGAGTCCATCGACCAGATCGTGGGGGTCGTGCACGTCAAGGACCTCGTGCCGTTCGTCCAGGACGGCCGGGGGCAGACCCCGGTCAAGGAGGCCTCGCGGCCGGCGTACTTCATCCCCGAGAGCAAGCCCCTCGACAGCCTGTTCCGCGAGATGCGCCGGCGCAAGGCGCACCTGGCCATCGTCGTGGACGAGTACGGCGGGACGGCCGGCCTGGTCACCATCGAGGACGTCCTCGAGGAGATCGTCGGCCCGATCCTCGACGAGTACGATGTCGAGGAGAAGCTCTTCGAGATCGTCAACGAGTCCGTCGCGCTGGTCGACGGGCGCGTCAGCCTGGAGGAGGTCAACGAGCACCTGGGGTTGGATCTGCCGGTGGGCGAGGTCGATACCGTCGGCGGGTTCATCTACTCGCTGCTCGGCCATGTCCCGGCGCAGGGTGAGAGCGTGACCTACGACGGCATCGAGCTGTTCGTCGAGGGCCTCGAGGGGCACCGCGTCGCCCGCGTCCGGGTCACGAAGCGCGTGCCGACCGAACCGCTGCGCTCCTGATGCGCTCGCGCCTGCGCACCTACTTCATCGCCGGCCTGATCGTCTTTCTCCCCATCGCCATCACCGTGAGCGTTCTGGTCTGGCTGTTCCGCATCGTGGACAGCTTCCTGGGCTGGGCGCTGCCCCCGTTGATCGGGCGGGACATCCCCGGCCTCGGATTGCTGGCCTCCATTGGTGTCATCTTTTTCATCGGGGCGCTGGCCACGAACGTGCTCGGCAGGCGGCTGGTGGCCTTCTTCGAGCGGCTGATGCTGCGCATCCCGCTTGCCCGCAGCATCTACTCGGCGACGAAGTCGATCAGCGACACGATCTTCCTGCAGCGCCGTGCGGCGTTTCAGCGTGCGGTCCTCGTGGAATGGCCGCGGGCGGGGATGTACACGATCGGCTTCGTCACCGGCGAGACCTTCGGGCTGCCCGGGGCGCCGCGCGGACGCGCGCTCAATGTCTTCGTCGTCACCACGCCCAACCCGACGACTGGATTCTTGGCGTTCGTCCCCGAGGGCGAGGCCCGGCCGTTGGAGATGAGCGTGGAGGACGCGCTGAAGATCGTGATGTCGGGGGGGATCGTGTCCCCGCACCTCGTCTCCGGCACACCGGCGACTCCCGGACCCGCCGCGGCGGGGCAGGGCGTGTGATGCCGGGTCCACGCCGCGGCACGGGCGGCGATGCGGATCTGGTGGCCGCGGCCGCTGCCGCGCGCGCCCAGGCCTACGCGCCGTACTCGCGGTTTCGGGTCGGGGCTGCCGTGCGTACCGCCGACGGGCAGACGTACACCGGCGCCAACATCGAGAATGCGTCCTATTCGCTCTCGCACTGCGCGGAGCGCGTGGCCATCCACAACGCCGTCTCCCACGGGCACCGGGAGATTCACACCGTTGCCGTCGTCGCGGATGGGCGCGAGCCCGCGATGCCCTGCGGGGCCTGCCGGCAGGTGATGGCGGAATTCGGAGTGCGCCGCGTCATCGTTGCCACCCCCAAGGGCCGGCCTCGCACCCGCACACTGCGGCAACTGCTCGCCGAGCCCTTCCTTCCTGAGAGGTTGCTGGGGAAGCGATAACCCGACATGCGCAGCGGGTTCGTGGCCCTCGCCGGAGCGCCCAATACCGGGAAGTCCGCCCTGCTCAACCGTCTCATCGGCCACAAAGTGGCCATCACCGCCTCGGTCCCCCAGACCACACGCACCCGCTTGCGGGGGGTCCTCACGCTCCCTGACGCCCAGCTCGTCTTCGTGGACACGCCCGGGGTCCACGACCCGCGCCACCGGCTGGGGGAGCGGATGGTGGCTGAGGTGCGGGAGGCTCTGGCGGATGCGGATGTTGTGCTCGCCGTGTTCGACGCGTCCGCCCACCTGACCGACGAGGACGGGCTCACCGCGGGGCTGATCCGTCAGGCCGGCAAGCCCGCGGTGGCCGCGCTGAATAAGATCGACCGGTCGTCTTCCGCGGAGGTCGCCGCGCGGGAGGCCGAAGTGCGGGCGCTCGTTCCCTTCACCGCCGTCGTGCCGGTGTCGGCAACACGGGGGGAGGGGGTTGCCCGTCTCGTGGAGACGCTCGTGGTGCTGCTGCCGGAGGGGCCGCAGTACTTCCCCCCCGAGATGATGACCGATCAGAGCAAGCAGGTCCTTGTGCGAGAGTTGATCCGCGAGCAGGCCATCGCCCTGACCCGCGAGGAGCTGCCGCACAGCGTCGCCGTCGAGATCGAGGAGTTCGCGCCGCGACCAAACGACCTCACCTACATCCGGGCGACGGTGCACGTCGAGCGCGACTCGCACAAGAAGATGCTGATCGGCCGGGAGGGGCGCATGCTGAAGGAGATCGGCCGCCGCGCGCGCGCCGAGATCGAGGCCCTGCTCGGCCGGCGCGTCTACCTCGACCTCTGGGTAAAGACATCCAAGGACTGGCGCGAGCGGGAGGAGCTCATCCGCACGTTCTACCCCGAGCGGCGATAGCCTGAGCGTTCCCGCCCCGGCCGCGCCCGGTACACTGGCCGCGAACCGCGAGGGAGCGTAACAAGGGAAATCGCGCGCGGGCGTGAAGAGGCCATCGGATGATTTACCTGAGCCGGCTCATCAACGCCCCAGTCGCCGATGCCACCGGGGAGCGTCTCGGCGTGCTGGCGGACATCGCCGTCGACATGCGCGAGTCCCTGCCGCGCGTCACCGGCCTGTGGCTGCGGGGAGACCGCAGCCGGCTGGCCCTCATCCCCTGGGAGTCGGTCGCCCGCGTCGACGGCGGGGAGATCCGCCTCACCGTCGAGCGCCGCTACCTCCAGCCCCGTCCGCTGCAGCCGGAAGAGCTGCTGCTGGCCGGCGTGCTCGACTCGCAGGTCGTCGATACCGACGGCCTGAAGGTCGTGCGCGTGAACGACCTCCACCTGATGCCCGCGAACGGCGAGGTGCGCCTCATCGCCGCCGACGTGGGCACGATGGGACTGCTCCGGCGGCTGAACCTCGACCGCCCCGTGATGTCGCTGGCGCAGCTCATGCGCCGGTCCCTCCCCGACCGCGTCATCCCCTGGAAGATGGTGGCGGCGTTCGGCGGCCCGCTCACCCCGGTCAAGCTCCGCGTCTCCCGGGAGCGCCTGCACGAGATCCACCCCGCCGACCTCGGCCAGCTGATGGAGGACCTCGACCGCGACGAGCGGGTCGAGGTGATGACCGTCCTGGAGCACGGGGCCGCGGCCGACGCGCTGGCCGAAGCCGATCCCGAGGTCCAGACGGATGTCATGAAGAGCCTGCCGAGCGAGCTGGCCGCGGACATCCTCGAGGAGATGGCTCCGGACGACGC
>DASSGA010000050.1:0-3243 GCA_035693805.1 bacterium
TCGAGACAGGATGAGAGGTCGAAGCGATCCCCCAGGCGCGTCTCCAGATCGCGCAGCTGCGCGATGAGCGCGGCGGCGGTCGCGGTGTAGTCCAGCGGCAGCACCGGTTCCGTGCACAGCGTGCGGACGGCCTCGAAGTAGATCCCCGTGTCGCGCGAGAGGAGGACAGGATCGAGCTTGTCCGGTGTATCCTCCGGCGTGTGCCACCACCAGCCGAGCCCGCCCGTATCGGTGCCGGTGATCGCGAAGTCGCGGCTCGCGTCCGGCCCGTCCTTCGGGTGCTCGGACAGCGTCATGAACAGCGATGGGATCCCAATCCCGAGGAACGATTGGTCGCCGGTGCGCCCGACACGCGATCCCTCGTACTGCTGTCCGGCGATCCGCTTGATGGCCGCTTCCCCGACGGCCTTGGTCTCAGGCATGCAGTACCCAGACGTCAGCAGGGTCGCGCCGCGCCCGCCGATCGAGTCGATGTAGAGGTGCACCGCGCAGTGGCGGTCGAGCTCGTCCCAGTGCGCGTCCGCGTACCAGGTCGAGCCGGCGTAGCGGCCGTGGGAGTGGCCGGACCAGAACGCCAGGCGCAGTCCCCGGTACCGCTTCGAGCGGACCAGCAGGCGGGCGACCTCCATCATCGCGGCGTTCGCGCCGCCGTTGTCCATCGCGCCCACGTACCACGAGTCGACGTGTCCCGCGAGCAGGACGAAGGCGTCCTCCCGGTCGCCCGGCAGGTCGGCCACCAGCAGTGGGAGGGTCCGCCAGGACGACTCGACCTCCGTCGAGACGCGGCCCACCGAGCCGCCGTGCTCCAGCACCTCGCGGAGACGCCGCGCAGGCGGGCCGGCCATCGAGACGACCGGGATGGCGGGCAGCTGCGCCGTGCGGTCGGGCGTGGGGCTGCCCCAGACGGTGGACACGATCATCTCGTGGACGAGCGGGTCGCGGTTCAGGAAGACCGCGCCCGCGGCGCGCGCGTGCTGAAGCTGCGCGACCCGGCCGGGCATGGCGAGGCCGTCCGTGACGGCGATCCGCCCGGCCAGGTCGATCTTCGCCGGGTCCGCCCCGTCCCTCACGTAGACGAGGGGGGCCTCGAGATCCCGCGCTGCGACCGCAAAGCTGTGGGTGATGCAGGGGAGGTCTTCGCCGGAGGGCACGAGCCGGAACGACGCCCGCCGGGGCAGGCTGATCAAGGCCGGGTGCTCCAGCATCCGCGTGCGCACCTTCGCCGCGCGCAGCTCCCGCTCGATGTACGCGAACGCCTGCCGTTCCTCCGGGGAGCCCGAGAGCCGCTCCCACTGCGCGATCATGCGTACGTCGCGCATCAACCGCTCGCCGCTGGGGGTGCCGCTGCCGGGGGGGCTTACCCGAGCATCCATTTGCCGCCGTCCACGCTGATGGTCTGACCCGTCACGTACGAGGCATCGTCGGAGGCGAAGAACACGACCGCCCGCGCGATCTCCTCCGGCTTCCCCAACCGCCGCAGGGCCACACTATTGATGAACGCCTGTTGCCCCTCGGGCCCCAGGGCTTCCCACTGCTTCTCCGTCGTGGGGTTGCTGCGCACGAATCCCGGCGCGATGGAGTTGACCCGGATCCCGTACTGTCCGAGCTCCATCGCCGTTTGCCGCGTAAAGCCGATCAGCCCCGCTTTCGCGCTCGCGTACGCCTGAATCCCCGTCAGGCTGTACGAGCGGCCTGCGCCCGAGGAGATGTTCACGATTGACCCCGCCCCGCGCGCTTTCATATGTGGGGCGACCGCGCGCGTGAAGTGGAACGCGCCGTCGAGGTTGATGGCGAAGAGCCGCCGCCATTCCTCGTCGGTGACCTCCTCGACCGGTTTCATGGTCTGTCCCGCGACGCCCCCCGCCGTGTTGACCAGGATGTCGATGCCCCCGGCTTCCCGCGCTGCCTCGTCGACGAACTTCCTCACCTGCGCCGGGTCCGTGACGTCGACGCGGCCCGTGCGACACGCGTCGCGCGCCACCGTGTCCACGGCCTTGCGCGTCTCGGCAAGCTCGCGCTCGAGGATGTCACACGCCCACACGCGGGAGCCCTCGGCCGCCAGCTCGACGCAGATCGACCGGCCGATGCCGTGCGCCGCGCCGGTCACGATCGCCACCTTCCCGTTCAGTCGTGATGCCATGGTCCCCCTCTTCGCCTTCGCTAGCCCCGTCCCCGCAACCGCGGGTCGAGCAGGTCGCGCATGCCGTCCCCGATCAGGTTGAATCCGATGACGGTGATCAGGATGGCCACCCCCGGAAACGTGGCGATCCAGGGCGCCGTGAGCATGAACGACCGGCCGGTGGCCAGCATCGAGCCCCACTCCGGCGTCGGCGGGCTCGCGCCCAGCCCGAGGAAGGACAGCCCCGCCGTCTCCACGATCATGAACCCCACCGTCAGCGTGGCCATGACGATGATGGGGGAGAGAACGTTCGGCAGCACGTGACGCGTCAGGATGCGGGAGGAGCCCGCGCCCACGGCCCGCGCCGCGTCCACGAAGTCTTCTTCCTTTACCTGGAGGACCGCCGCCCGCACCACGCGGGCGAACTGCGGCATGTAGACGACGCCGATCGCGACCATCGCATTCACCAGGCTCGGCCCGAGGATCGCCACGACGATCATCGCCAGCAGGAGGTAGGGGAAGGCGAGCAGGACGTCCACGATGCGCATCAGCCAGGCGTCCGTCCGGCCCCCGAAGTACCCCGAGACGACGCCGAGGATCACCCCGAGCAGCGTGGCGATGCCGTCCGCGACGACCCCCACGACCAGCGCGATGCGCGCGCCGTAGATGACGCGGGAGAAGATGTCGCGGCCGAATTCGTCCGTGCCGAACGGGTGCGCCAGCGACGGGGCCAGCAGCTGGTCGCTGAACGCCTGCTCGATCGGATCGTGCGGCGAGAAGTACGGCGCGAGCACGGCCGCGGCGACGACAATTGCGGCGATGATCGCCCCGGCCACCAGGCTGCTGTGCCGCACCATGCGCCGCCACGAGAGGGCCCCGAGACGCCGCGGCACCATCAGCCGTACCGGATCCTGGGATCGAGGTAAGCGTAGAGGAGGTCCACGAGCAGGTTCGCCGCGACGAAGACCACGGCGGCGATGATGACCACGCCCTGCACCAGCGGATAGTCCCGCGCCAGCACGCTCGTGATCGCGAGCCGCCCGAGTCCCGGCAGCGCGAAGATCGTCTCGGTCAGCACCGCCCCGCTGAGCAGCAGCCCCAACTGCAGCCCCACGAGCGTGACC
>DASSGA010000051.1:0-2566 GCA_035693805.1 bacterium
ACACGCTGCTGGCACTTCCCTATGTGTTTCTGACCGTCTCCCCGGTCCTGGTCGGCTTCGACCGATCGCTCGAGGAAGCCGCCCAGTCCCTGGGTGCCGGCCCGCTCATGACCTTCCGGCGGGTGACGTTCCCGCTGATCAAGGGCGGTGTAATCTCCGGGGCGCTGTTCGCGTTTATCACGTCGTTCGACCAGTTCCCGATCTCGCTGCTCCTGGTCAGCGTCGGCAACACGACGCTGCCGATCCAACTCTTCGACTACTTGCGGTTCTCGTTCGATCCGGCCGCCGCGGCGGTCTCGACGGTCAGCGTCCTGATGAGTGTCGCGATCGTCCTGCTCGTGGACCGCCTGGTCGGGCTGCAGGCCGTGAGCTGGAGCGGGCAGGGCTGACGATGGCTGCTGGCACCTATCGGCTCGGTCTGGACATCGGGGGCACGTTTACGGACGTCGTGCTCCTCCACGAGCCCACCGGCGACATCCGGACACACAAGGTCCTGACCACCCCGCGCGATCCGGCGGACGGCGCGCTGCGCAGCGTGCGGGAAATCTGCGCGGCGGAGGGGATCGATCTCCGCCAGGTGGGGATCCTGATCCACGCCACCACGCTCGTGACCAACGCGATTATCGAGCGGAAAGGGGCGCGCACCGGCCTCCTCACAACCGCAGGATTCCGCGACACGCTGGAGGTCGGCAAGGAGCAGCGCTACGACATCTACGATCTGTTCCTGCGCTATCCCGATCCGCTGGTGCCGCGGCGGTGGCGTCTGGATGTGCCTGAGCGGATCACGCGGAACGGCGAGGTCCGCCGGGCCGTGGATCTGCGCGCGGCGCGGCGTCTGGTGGGGGATCTAGTGCGGCAGGGCGTGGAGGCGATCGCGGTGAGCTTTCTCCATGCCTACAAGAACCCGGACCACGAGCGTCAGGTAAAGGCGCTGATCGAGCGGGAGTTTCCACACCTCGCCGTCTGCATCAGCAGCGAGGTGAGCCCCGAGATCCGCGAGTACGAGCGCACCTCAACCACGGTGGCCAACGCGTACGTCCTGCCGCTTGTGGACGGGTATCTGCGCCATATGGAGACCGCCCTCGCCGACGAGGGGTTCACCGGGCGCTTCCTGCTCATGCTTTCCTCCGGAACGCTCGCCGCGCCGGAGGTGGCCCGTGCCTATCCCGTGCGGCTGCTCGAATCCGGGCCCGCGGCCGGGGCGCTGATGGCCGGGCACATCGGAATGGAGATCGGGCGCAGTGAAGTCGTGTCGTTCGACATGGGCGGGACCACGGCGAAGATCTCTCTCGTCCGCAAGAACCGGCCCAAGATCACACCCGCCGTGGAAGTGGCCCGCGTGCACCGCTTCAAACCGGGCTCGGGGTTGCCGGTGAAGACGCCGGTCGTGGACATGATCGAGATCGGCGCCGGCGGCGGCTCGATCGCCCGCGTCGGCTCGATGGGGTTGCTCCGTGTTGGACCGGAGAGCGCGGGCGCGGATCCCGGCCCGGCGTGCTATGCGCTGGGTGGGACGGACGCGACAGTGACCGACGCCTGCGTCGTGCTCGGCTATTTCGATCCCGGGGCATTCCTGGGCGGTACGATGCCGCTCGACGCCGCCGCCGCACGGGAAGCCGTGGCGCGGGCGGGGCGGCCGCTCGGCCTGGACGCGATCCAGACCGCCTGGGGGATCGTCGCCATCGTCTGCGAGCACATGGCGCAGGCGGCCCGGCTGTATCTCATCGAGCGCGGGCAGGATCCCCGGCGTTTCGCTCTGATGGGCTTCGGCGGTGCGGGGCCCGCCACCGCGGGCCGGGTGGCGCGAGCGCTCGGGATGCGTGAGGTCATCATTCCCCCGGCCTCAGGCGTGGCCTCGGCGGTGGGATTGCTCGTCGCGGCCCCGGGCGTGGATCTCGGCCATTCCCTGGCCGGCGAGCTTCAGGAGCTCGACTGGCGCGCCGTCGAGGAACTCTTCACCTCGATGGAGTCCCGGGGCCGGGAGATGATTGCCGGCACGGGGGAACGCACGGACGGCATCCGCGTCGAGCGCCGGGCCGAGATGCGCTACGCCGGTCAGTTCCACGACATCGAGATCCCCATCGCGCGGCCGCTGCCCTCCCAGGCCGCGCACGAGCTGCGCACCCGCTTCGATACAGAGTACGAGCGGCTGTACGGGGTGACGCTCGACGGCTATCCGGTGCAGGCCCTGAACTGGCGCGTGCTCGTCACGGGCCGGGCGCCGCGCGTGGACATCTCCGTCGCGTCGCCGAAGGGAAGCAACATGTCCCCGCGCCGGCGTTCCGTGTTTCTCCCGGACCAGGGCACGTTCGTGGAGGTCCCGGTGTACCAGCGCTACGCGCTGACCTCCGGCGCGCATCTCATTGGTCCTGTGATTGTCGAGGAGAGCGAGGCGACAACGGTGGTGTGGCCGGGGGACGAGCTCGCGGTTGACGCACGCCAGAACCTCATCATCACGACAGCCGGAAGCGGCGCGGACGCATGACCACGTTCGATCCCGTCTCGCTCGAGATCATGTGGAGCCGCCTGATCAACATCACCGAGGAGTGCTGGGTGACGATCTGGC
>DASSGA010000052.1:0-3777 GCA_035693805.1 bacterium
CAGGCATGCGGCGAGATCGTCGTGCTGGCACCGCCCGGCGACGCGCGGCACGGCGAGGTGCTGGCGCTGCTCGCCGACGGCGAGGCGTGGTCGAGCTCGGCCCTGGCGCTGGCGCTCGGCACGAGCCAGCGCACCGTACAACGGGCGCTCGATGCCCTGGCCGCCACCGGAAAGGTGCAGCCGTTCGGCCGCGGCCGCGCTCGCCGCTGGATGACTCCGCCCGTGCCGGGATTCACGACAACGTTGTTACTCCCCGCGCCGCTGCCGATTGACTAAGCTGGACGCATGAAGCAACAGAAGGCCGCGATCGTCCGTGAATATGGACCGTTTTCGGGGGCCGACCACGTGCATGGCGTCACCTACGACGGCCGGAACGTCTGGGTGGCGACCGGCGACCAGCTGATCGCCTTCGATCCTGCGAGTGGAACGACGCTCCGCTCGATCGCGGTCGCCGCGCACGCCGGAACAGCCTTCGACGGTCAGCACCTGTTTCAGCTCGCCGAGGATCGCATCCAGAAGATCGACCCGACGACCGGGCATGTGCTCGCCACCATCCCGGCGCCCGGCGGTGGCGGCGACTCGGGGCTCACGTGGGCCGAAGGTACGCTCTGGGTCGGACAGTATCGCGACCGCAAGATCCACCAGGTCGATCCCGACAGCGGAGCGATTCTGCGCACGATCGAATCCAACCGCTTCGTCACCGGCGTCACCTGGGTCGACGGAGAGCTCTGGCACGGTACCTGGGAAGGTCACGAGAGCGACCTGCGGCGAGTCGATCCGCAGACGGGAGAGGTCCTGGAGAGGCTGGACATGCCGCCCGGAGTGGGCGTGTCGGGACTCGAGTCCGATGGCGGCGATCAGTTCTTCTGTGGTGGAGGCAGGAGCGGGAAGGTCAGGACCGTGCGCCGGCCCCGCTGAAGCGCGATGAGGTGGCGCGGAGCTACCGGCGCGGCACGTCGGTCAGAAGGCGGCCCGACAACCAGAACCACCCGGCGAGGACGTTTCCGGAACGTGGAGCTTCGTGAAGCAGCTCGGGGTCGATGACGACGTCGAAGGTGCCGCCGAGGGTGTCGACGAGCGCCCACCAATACGGCAGTCCGCTGATGGTATTGACGCGGCTGTCCGCCTCGAGCACGTGCCCGGCGATGAGCGCATGCGGTTCGGGAGGCGTGCGGGGCTCTCCGTCCGGTGAGAACAAACCCGACGGAATGAACGACCGCGATCCGCTGCTCACGCCCTCCACGGCTTGTGAAGCCGCATAGGCGGCCGCGGACTCGTAGAGAGAAACCTGCTGCGCGAAGGCGGCCATCTGCGCCGTGACGGTCGCCGGCAGCGGCAAGTCCAGGTGCGTCGCCGCGTCCGGACAGTCGAAGGCAAAGGGATAATCGCCACCGGTTGCGGCGCCGGCGGGCGGGTTGGCCCAGGCGAGGAAGGTACCGTCGAGCGGCGTATGCGACGGTCGCGCCACCCGCACCTCGACGGCGAGTCGCATCGACGACTTGCCGGCAAAGTGGGCATTCATGCCCATGGCATCGCCGTCTGGCGTGATCTGCAGCCACAGCTGCTCTCCCGAAGGAGGGCCCCACTTGAGATATTCGCCGGGAGCAGTCGAGATGCGCTCGGCCTGGTCCGCGACGCGGCTGGCAAGCGCCGCGAGATCCTCACCTGTGGTGATGCGGAAGCCGATCGTGGAGAACTGGCTGGGCATGGTCTCCCGCCATCATCGCAGAAACGCGCCTGTCTGGGCCCGCTCGCGTCAGCACAGCCTGTCCGGCCTGAGCATCAGACCGCCAGTTCCCACCCCTTGCGGTAGGTGCCGTCGATGAAGGGCTGCGCTTCCGGCGCGTTGGTGGCCTTCATGCCCGCGGCGTCCCACTTCACCACCTTGCCGGTCCGCAGCGCCAGCGTGCCGAGGAGGATGAACTCGGTGAGACGCGCGCCGTAGTCGAAGTTGCTGCACGCCGGTGTGCCCCCCTTGCAGGCCTGCAGCCAGTCGGCATGGTGGCCGGCGACGCGCGGGAGGGTCTTCGCCGGGCGCTTGTACTCGCGGTGGAGGGACATCGGGAGCAGGCGCGGCATTCCGGACCAGCCGGCGCACGTGAGGATGCCCTTCTCGCCGACGAACATCAGGCCGTTGTCGCCCTCGCCGAGCCGCTGCTGCGGGTCGTCCGGATCGATGGCGAGCGGCGTCGGCGGCCTGAGGCCGTTGTCGTACCAGTACAGTGTGAGCGGTCCCCGGCTTCCCTGCGCCGCGTACTGGTACGTGATGAGGTGGCTACCGGTGGTCACGACCGGATCGAGGTCGGAGGCCCTGGCCTCCATGGTCACCGGCGTGTCGAGGCCGAGCGCGTTGAACGCCGGATCGAAATGGTGCGGGGCCATGTCGGGCATGGTGCCGTTGCCGAAGTCCCACACCCATCGCCAGACAAACGGCGCGTACTTGCCGCTGTAAGGCCGCGCGGTCCGCGGGCCCAGCCAGAGGTCCCAGTTGAGTCCGGACGGCTGGGCCGAGGGCCCCTGTCCCGGCCCGGGATTCTTGGCCGTACGCGCATTGCCGCTCCACGCATGCACCTCGCGTACGGCGCCGATCGCACCGTCCTGAATCCACTCGACGGTCTGGCGATGGCCCTCGCTCGAGCGGCCGTGGTTCCCCATCTGCGTCGCCACTTTCGTCTCCTTGGCGACGCGGGCCACGAGGCGTGCCTCACGGATGTTATGGGTGAGGGGCTTCTCGCAGTAGACGTGCTTGCCCGCCTTCATTGCGATGATCGAGATGTACGCGTGCAGGTGGTCGGGCGTGGCGATGAGGACGGCGTCGATGGCCTTTTCCTTCTCGAGCATGACCCGGAAGTCTTCGTAGGTCGTGCACTTGTGGTTGGGCGTCTTGGCGGAGTAGTGCTTCTCGACCTCCGCCTTCACCGGCCCGCGGCCCGCGGTGCCGCGGTAGTACCACGTCGACAGATCCCACTCCTCCGCCGGATCGGCGAGGGCGATGATCTGGCAGTCGTCCTCCTGGAAGAGGGCTCGGGCGTTGGTCCGGCCCTGACCGCCGGCGCCGATGATCGCCACGTTCACCTTGTCACTGGGCGCGACGAAGCGCTGGCCGCCAAGGACGTGCCGGGGGACGATGGTGAACCCGGCGGCGGCGGCGGTCGTTGTCTCGATGAACTGTCGGCGGGTGGTCGTCGGCTTCTGGTCCATATTCATCCTCTTCGTCTCTTCGAGGGACGTGGTGGCGAGATGCCCACATCATAGATCGAAGGGCCAGAAGATCGATGGCGGCGGCGCAGCAACATCTGGATGCTCGACCAGGTCGCTGAATCCCGCGCGCGGCGTGCCCGCCTGAAGAACAGCCTAGGTGCACTCGAGCCCGTCACGCTCGTCGGAGCGGTCTTCAGCGCGCCCGCGCGGACGCGCTCCACTGGCTGACGGCGCCTGGTCAGTGAATGCGGATGCCGCGCACCGCCTGGCGTCAGCGGAAGATACGTTGCGCGAAGTGATAGAGGTTGCTGGCCCAGGTCTTGGGCGTGTGGCCCTCGTCGTCGACGTTCCAGATGTGCGGCACGTCGTGCTGCTTCAGGTAAGTGTGCACGCCTTGGGAGATGTTGATGAGTCCGTCCTTGTTGCCGCAGGACAGGTAGAGGAGCTTCAGCTTCGCCTTCGCCGCGGCTGGATCCGGCACGAGCTCGGCGGGCGGCCGGGTGTTCGGCGCGGAGGAGAACCCGCCGATCCACGCGAACGTGTCGAGGTGCCGGAGGCCGAAGTTCAGGGCTTACC
>DASSGA010000053.1:0-9608 GCA_035693805.1 bacterium
CGGGCGAAGTCGTCGATGCGCAGCGGATGCAGCAGGAACGCGAACGTGCCGTGGTGCGGTCCCGCCTGGCTCATACCGCGGCCGTCTCCCACCGCCAACCCGCGGGCACGTGCTGCGGATTCAATTCCTCGATCCGCGGCAGGAACCCCGCCCGCAGCGCGGTCTGCAGGTACTCCTCCGCGGAGATCTCCTCCGGCGGCCTCCCCGTCACGGCCACGATCACGCCCTGCAGCACGTTGGTCGCAAAGGATCGGCCGCCCATGTCCGGCCCGTCGGTGATCAGCAGCCACACGCCCCGCGCACGCAGTTCGGCGACGTCGGTCGAGGTGATCGTCTGGGTCAGCACGACGCGCCCCCGGAGATCTTCGGGCATGAACCGGCGGATGAGGTGGAAGTCGCCGGCGAGCACTTCGGCCCAGGCGAAGTACTTGCCGTGCTTCGGCGTGATCACATCCTGCTTCTTTCCCGTCGGGTAGAGGAAACGGATCGGCAGGCGGCTCAGCACCGGCAGGAGCAGCGCGGCAAGGACGTTCACCGAGGTCAGGGAGCGCAGCACGATGGGGATGCCGAGAGCGAAGATGAGGTCCCCGAAGATGACGTCCGCTCCCGCCTCGGTGAAGGCTTCGGCCATCCCGTACCGGTCGACCGAAGACACCAGGACGACCCGCCGACCCTTGAACGAGATCCCCTTCTGCTTCGGCAGGTAGTCGGTGATCAGCCACCGTTCCCAGGAGGCCTTGAGGCCGCCGCCGTCCACGAAGGGCGTCTTGCGGATGTTGCGAACGAGATTCGCCGTCTCGCGGATTCTGTACCTCCGGTTCCCTGCCCGGAGGTAGAGATCGGTCCCCCCCAGCCCGAGGGCGTCGACCTTACCGTCGAGGTCCTCCAACAGCTCCTTCGCCCGGCCGACATCGCCGTCGGTGCCGCGGCGCTCGATCGTGATCGGCTGGCCCAGCACGGTGGTCTCAAACCGGTGATCGCGGGAACTGCTGCCGAGGCTGACGGAGACGACGCGCTTCATCGCCAGGGACTACTACGGCTCCCCTACGGGGAGTCCTGCCTCGGGGGACGCGACCCCGACTGAGGCGCCGGGGCCTTTGATGCGGAGCGATCCGCGGCGTCCGGCGTCCGGTTGCGCTCGTGGATGATACGCAGTCCTTCGAGCGTGAGCAACGGATCGTAGTGGTCGAAGCACCGGCACTCGTCGAGGATGACCTCCGCCCAGCCGCCGGTCGCCACGACCGTGGCGGTCCCGCCCAGCTCGCCGCGCATACGGCGGACGATCTCCTCGACCTGGCCGACGAAGCCGTAGATGATCCCGCCCTGCATCGCCGTAACCGTGGTCCGGGCGATCATCGTCTTCGGCTTCACCAGCTCCACGTACGGCAGCTGCGCCGTGTGCTCGGCCAGGGCCTCCACCGACATGCCGACCCCGGGCGCGATCGCGCCGCCCAGGAACTCGCCGGTCGCCGACACGGCCGTGTAGGTCGTCGCCGTGCCGAAGTCCACGACGATGGCCGGGCCGCCGTACGTCTCGAAGACCGCGATCGCGTTGCAGATGCGGTCGGCGCCGACCTCTTTGGGGTTTTCGTACTGGATACGGATGCCGGTGCGGATGCCCGGCCCGACCATGAGGGGGGAGACGCCGAAATACCGCCGGCACAGCCGCTCGAAGACGTCGGTGAGCGGCGGGACCACGCAGGAGATGACCACGGACTCCACCTGCGCGAACTGCAGCTCGATGTGGCGGAACAGCTCGCGCAGGATCATCGCGTACTCGTCGTCGGTCTTCTCGCGGTCGGTGGCGATCCGCCAGTGGAACAGGAGATCGCTCCCCCGATAGCCCCCGATCTTGATCTGCGTGTTGTTGATGTTGATGGCGAGGAGCATCTAGCCTCTCGCCCGCGCCAGAGACACGGCACGGTAGACCGGCACCGCGATGAGCACGGCGAGAATCACCTCGGGCAAGCCATGTGTCGCACCGATGACGAACGCGGCGCCGGCCGGGATGTAGCCGAAGACGACCATCAGGGTCAGCACGCCGATCGTGTTCGTCAGCGTCCCAGCGACGGCGGCCGCGGCGGGAGCGGCATTCTCACCCCCGAGCAGCCACCAGGCCAGGGCCGCGGCGGCCAGGCCCGCGGCCAGCGGCAGCCACCACTGCGCGACGGTCAGTGCGGCCACGCCGTGGTAGCCGGTGATCAGCCAGCTGGCCTCGATCTTCCCCGCGGCGAACGCCGCCTCGAAGCGCTGCGCACCGGGACCAAGAACGGTGTACACGGCGGCCCCCAGGACCAGCGCCGAGACGCCCCGCGCGTAGCGGCGCTGCAGCGCGGCGAAGACGAGGAAGGCGACGATGCCGATGAGGATGCGCGGGCCGAAGGCGATGAGGGGATTCTTGAAGACCGGGATCGTGGCGCGCGTGAAGCTGAAGAACCCGAAGATCGCGCCGACCAGCGCGCCGACCACCGGCCCCTCCAGGGCCGCGGCGATGATCACGGGGATGTGCATCGTGGTGGCGCTGCCGGCCGGGGTTGGGGCGGGGATGAACCCGATCCAGGGCACGAGGCCCATCACGATCGTCACCGCCCCGAGGGCCGCGGTGATGGTGATCTCCCGCGTGGAGAAACGAAAACCCCTCCGCGCGGTGGGAGGGGCAAACTGGCTCTGGGCCATCGGGTATCCCTCCGTTCCAGTCTCAGGTGCGAGTACCGGACGGAGCCCAAGTGGCAGGCTCTGCGCCGGGTCCGGCCCTTCCGGTGCCGGCCTCATGGGAATCATACCACGGGCGCCCGGGAAATCGCGAATGTCGGGAGGCTCTTGGCTGGTCAGGATCAGCCAGCCAAACCCGGCACGCCCACGGCGCTCTTCGCCAGCAGCACGCCCCGCTTGATGGCCTCGGCGACGGCATCCACGGCCGCGGCCCCGAGGGCGAGCAGGTTCGACCTCGCCTCACCCGTCGACAGCGCGAAGACGGTGTCCCCGTCGTAGAGTGTGTGCACCGGCGCGATGACCCGGGCCAGGCCGTCATGGGCGACGCGGGCGAGCCAGTTCGCGTCTTCCTTCGAGAGACGTGCGTTGGTGGCGACGACTGCCAGTGTCGTGTTCTCCCCGATCCCCATGCCGGGCGGGATGTCGACGGTCTGCAATGTCTTCGCGGTGTTCAGGAAGCCCGCGCCGCCCGGGTCGCGCGCGCCGGCCAGGATCTTGCCGGTTCGGTCGTCGAGTACGTCGCCGAACGCATTCACCACGGCGAGCGCACCGACGACGACCCCTCCGGGAAGCGTGATGCTCCAGGTGCCGACCCCGCCCTTCATCGCCGAGGCTGCGCCGAGGACCTTCCCGACCGTCGCGCCGGTGCCGGCGCCGGCGTTGCCCTCCTCCACGGTTGTCGCGGCGCGCCGGCAGGCATCGTACGCCATCTGCGCCGTAGGGCGAGCTCGCTGATCGCCAACCCGAAGGTCGAAGATCACCGCGGCAGGGACGATGGGGATCCTCGGCACGCCCGGGATGCCGGTGTCGAAGCCGATGCCACGCTCTTCGAGGTACCGCATCACCCCGTCGGCCGCGGCGAGGCCGAACGCGCTGCCCCCGGTGAGCAGCACGGCGTGAACGCGCTGGACCAGGGTCATGGGTCTTAGCAGGTCGGTCTCTCGCGTCCCCGGGGCGGACCCGCGCACGTCCACGCCCCCGACCGCTCCCTCCTCGCAAAGGACGACCGTGCAGCCGGTCAACGCCTTCTGATCGCTCGCGTGTCCCACGCGGAGACCCTTGACGTCGGTGATCTGCGGCATCCGCTACCTCAGCGAAACGTCGCCCGCCACCACGCGCCGCACGCCCGAAGGCGTGCGCACGACGAGCGCGCCGTCTCTGTCGATGTCCTCGGCCACACCCTCGACGACCTCGGCGCCCGTGACATGGACCGGCCGGCCAAGGGTAGCGCTGCGGGCCTTCCACTGCCGGATGGTGCCGGCAGGATCAGCGTAGACGGCGTCGATCGCGCTCTCGAGGTGCTGAAGTACGGCCCGTGCGAGTGGAGCGAGTGCGACGTCGATCGAGCCCGCCCCCTCGGGGAGCGCACCGGGGGATGCTCCAACGTTGATACCGATCCCCGCGACCGCGAACCCGGCCCCCGAATCGAGCAGGATGCCCCCGACCTTCCGCGCATCGACCAGGAGATCGTTAGGCCACTTGAGCTTCGCCGCCACCCCGGCAGCGAGCTCGATCCCCGCCGCCGATCCGACGGCAACGGCCAGAGAGAGCACCGACCATTGCGCCACGGGAAGGCTCGGGCGCAGCACGACGGAGAGGTACAGGCCCCCACGGGGCGACGCCCAGGTGCGTCCCAGGCGGCCTCGGCCGCCCGACTGCTCCAGCGCCAGGACCGCCGTCCCCTCCCCCGCGCCGTCCTCCGCAAGGCGTCGCGCAACGTCATTCGTGGAGGTCGCGCGCGGAATGACGTGGAGCGGGCGCCCGAAGCGGGACGTCCCAAGCTGCGACGTGAGCGTCGCGAACTCCCCCGACTCGAGCGACCCGGTGGTCATCGCTCCGTGAGTGGGAACAGCGAGGGGAGGTTAGCCTGCATCTCGGCCACCAGCGCGTCCAGGTTGTTGAGCTCGAGGCGGTCGGCGTCCACCGTGAGGATCGGGCACAACGAGAAGCGCTCGGTCCACTCCTCGTAGCGCTCGTTCAGCTGGGCGAGGTAGTCCCGCGGGATGCTCTGCTCGTACCCGCGGGCGCGCCGGCGGATGCGGTCGAGCAGGGTGGGCACGGAAGCTCGGAGATAGATGACGAGATCGGGCGGGTGGAGAAAGGGCGTCATCGTGTTGAACAGTTCGGAGTAGTTGCGGAAGTCCCGCTCGTCCATCAGGCCCTGCAGGTACAGGTTGCGGGCGAAGATCTCGGCGTCCTCGTAGATCGTGCGGTCCTGGATCACCGATCCCGGCGAGGATGTGATCGCCTGATGGTGCTGGAAGCGCTTGCTGAGGAAGAAGACCTGCAGGTGAAAGCTCCAGCGCGGCATATCGGCGTAGAAGTCCGGCAGATAGGGGTTCTCGTCCACGATCTCGTAATAGGGCCGCCAGCCGAGCTTCTCGCTCAGCAGCGTCGTGATCGTGGACTTCCCCGACCCGATGTTGCCGCTCACCGCCACGAACCACTTCATCGTCGCCCCGCCTCATCCACGTAGCGCGCGATCGCCCGCAGATCCCCCTCGGTGAAGATGTCGACCTCGTCGGTGTCCACGGCCAGCAGCGCCGTCTCGTCGTATTCCGTGAAGAAGCGGTCGTATTCCTCGCGAAGCCGCTGCAGATAGGCGGGCTCGATGGCGCGCTCAAAGGGGCGGTCCCGGCGCGTGATCCGGCGCAGCAGCGTGTCCAGGTCCGCCGTGAGGTAGATGACGAGGTCCGGGCGGACCGTCATCGGCGCGATCAGCCCGTACAGCCGCTCGTAGAGATCGAGTTCGTGCTGGTCCAGGTTCATCCGCGCGAACAGGCGGTCTTTGGCGAACATGTAGTCGCTGATCACCGACCGGCCCCCGTCGCGCTCGGCCTTGATCGTCCCCTGCTGGCGGTAGCGGCTCAGGAAGAAGAAGATCTGCGTCTGAAACGCGTAGCCGCGGATGTCCTGGTAGAAGTGGTGCAGAAACGGGTTCTCCTCCACCACCTCCAGCATCTCCAGGGCATCCAGGCGCTCGGCGAGCAGGCGCGTCAGTGTCGTCTTGCCGACGCCGATCGGCCCTTCGACAGCGACGCACACCCCGGGCGAGGTACCGGCCTCCAGGAGCGAGCGCTGGGCAGCCCGCGGAGGACGGTACGTCAGGCGCGAGGCCATCAGTCCACCCGCCTCACGTCCTGATCCGGGACGTTGTCGAGGAATGCCCGCACGGGCCGCCCGTCAGGAAGAGTCGCGTCCGGCGCGATCTCCAGCAGGGGGAGCAGCACGAAAGCCCGCTCGGTCATTCGGGGGTGCGGCAGGACGAGCTCCGGCGTGGCCGTAGCCACGCCGTCGTACATGAGGATGTCGATGTCGATCGAGCGCGGCCCCCAGCGCTCGGTGCGGACCCGGCCGAGCGCATGCTCGACCCGCTGGCAGAGCGCCAGAAGATCCCGGGGAGATAGCGCCGTCTCCACCTCCACGGCCATGTTCAGGAACCAGGGCTGGTCGGTCTTCCCGACCGGGGCGGTCTCGTAGAAGGACGAGCGGCGAATCATCCTCGCGCCCCCCTCCTGGAGCGCGTGCAGCGCCGCCCCGATGGTCGCCTTCCTGTCCCCGAGGTTGGCACCGAGGGACAGGAACGCTCGGCCGCTCATCGGCGCCGGGCGATTTCGACGGCCGAGTGGGCGAGCGGCCCGGGCAACTTGACCGTGGGCTTGCGCAGGCGTACCGTCACGGCCTCGACGCGGTCGATGGCCAACACCTGCCGGGCGATCTCCTCGGCCACGGCTTCCAGCAACTGCCTGGGCGGCCCCTCGATCACCGCCTTGACCGCGGCGTACACCTTGCGGTAGTCGACGGTGTCGTCCAGGTCGTCGCTCGACCCGGCCGGGCGGAGGTCACTCTCCACCTCGATGTCGGCGACGAATTCCTGCCCGCGCGTCCGCTCCTCGGCGAGCGCCCCGTGGTATCCGAAGAACCGCATCCCGGCGAGCACGATCCGATCGGCCATCACATCCGCTCTCGGACGGCGGTCATCGTCGCGTCGCGCAGCCGCGCCGCCTCGTCCCCCAGGGCCTCAGCGTCGGCACGCAGCTTCGCCGCGAAGGTCTCATCCTTGATGGACGCAAGGTTGATCCGCACGTTGTGGAGGGCCCCGTGGGCGGCAGCATGCGCGAGCAGCGCCCCCACGGCGACATCGCTCACCGCATTCGGATCCCCCGTCCGGGCCAGGTCCGGCAGCATCTTCAGCACGTCCACGACCCGCCGCATCACGCGCAACGGCACCTCGGCCGCTCCGTGCAGCGCCTGCTGTACCGCCGCCTGTCGGGCGCGTTTCTCGTCATCGGACGTACGCGGGAGCCGCATCGCCCGAAGGACCGCGTCGAACGCCCGGGCGTCCTCACCGGCAAGATCGGTGAGCCATGTCTTCGCGCGATCCGCGGCCTGTGCGGATCGCTCGAACCGTGCATCATCCCCACCTTTACCTTTGGAGAGACGTGCCACCATACCCGCCAGCGCGGCCGCCATGGCCCCACTGAGGGCGGCCGCGCTTCCACCGCCCGGCGTCGGCTCCGCCGACGCCAGCTTGTCGAGGAACTGGCCGATCGTCATCTCTCGCATCACTGCACCACCCGGCCGCGCTTGATCACGGTCCGCACGGGATTGGTCCCGAAGGCCATCGGGAGCTCGCGGTAGTCGGTGAGATCCAGGATGACGGCATCGGCCGCCGTCCCGACCTCCAGGCTGCCCACGTCCTCGGCCACCCGGATGGCGTGCGCGGCGTTGATCGTCGCCGCGGCGATCGCCTCCGCCGGATCGAGGCGCATGCCGATGCAGCCGAGCGCGATCACCATCGGCATCGAGTACGTCGGGCTCGTCCCCGGATTGAAATCGGTGGCGAGCGCGATCGCGACCCCAAGGTCGATCATGCGCCGGGCGCGGGCGTAGGGCAGGCCGAGGAACAGCGCCGTCCCGGGCAGGAGCACCGCCATCGTCCCCGTCGCCGCCATCGCGGAGAGCCCCTCGTCCGAGGCGTAGAGCAGGTGGTCGGCCGACACCGCGCCCACCTCGGCGGCCAGGCGCGCCCCGCCCAGATCGGAGAGCTCGTCGGCGTGGATCTTCGGCTCGAGGCCCGCGTCCGCGCCGGCGGTCAGCACCGTGCGGGACTGGTCCGGCGTGAACGCCCCCGCCTCGCAGAAGACGTCGCAGAACTCGGCCAGGTCTTCGTCCACGACGGCGGGGATCATCTCCTCGACGACACGGCGCACGTACGCGTCGGGGTCGCCGCGATGTTCCGGAGGCGGCGCGTGCGCGCCGAGGAACGTTGGGATGACGTCCACCTCGTGGGCGGCGGTGAGCCGATGGATCGCCCGCAGCATCTTCAGCTCGTCGTCGAGGGTGAGTCCGTACCCGCTCTTCGCCTCCACGGTCGTCGTGCCGTGGGCCTGCATGCGGTTCAACCGCATCCGTCCCAGGGCGACGAGGTCATCCTCGGACGCCTCGCGCGTCGCCCGCATCGTGGAGACGATGCCCCCACCCCGCTCGGCGATCTGCTGGTACGTCGCGCCCTCCAGGCGGAGCACGAACTCGTCGGCGCGGGATCCCGCGTGAATGAGATGTGTGTGGGGGTCGACGAACCCTGGCAACACCACGTGTCCCCCGGCGTCGAGGCGGGCGCCGCCCGGCGCAAGCACCACCTCATCCAGGACCGATGCCGCCGGCCCCGCGGCGACGATGACCCCGTCGGCGGCGGCGATCGCCCCGTCGCGGATGAGCCCCAGCTCGCGCAGCGAGCTGCCGGTGCGGGGCCATTCGTTCGGCCCGGCCAGGGTCAGCAGCTGCCCCACGTTGACGATGAGGAGATCGGCCGGGACCTTCACTCCATCAGTCTGGTTTCCAGGATCTGCGCGCGGTCGAATCCCCGCAGGCGAAGGTAGAAACGGGCGACGTCGGCAACGGCGTCGAGGGGGATGAGCCCCACCACCTGGCTCTCCAGGATCCCGACCCCGTGGCGCGCCGCCTCGACGCGCACCAGCTCGAACGCCCGGTGCACGGGCGTCTTCGTGTGATCGAGCAGGTTCATCGAGACCTGCGCCGGCCCGCCCTCGCTCTTCACGCCCATCGCCTGCACGTTCACGAGCCCGCCGCTGCTCTCGCGCACCGCGCGCGCGATCTGGCGCGCGATCTCCACGTCGGGAGTGGTGAGGTTGATGTTGTAGGCGATCAAGGGACGCCGCGCGCCCACGACGGTCGCCCCCGCCGTAGGGTGCGCGACCGGATCGCCGACGTCGGGCGCCCAGGCGGGCTCGGCGAGCTTCTCGCCGAGCCCCTCGTACTCGCCCTTGCGGATGTCGGGCAGCCGCCGGCGCTCCGGCCGGGTCGCGGCCTCGGCATAGAAGAACACGGGGACGCGGAACCGCTCCCAGATCTGACGGCCGAGCTCGCGCGCGGCCGAGACGCACTCGTCCATGGACAGCCCAGCGATGGGCACGAGCGGGATGACGTCCACGGCGCCCAGGCGCGGGTGCTCGCCGCGGTGCGCGCTCATGTCGATGAGCTCCACGGCGCGGCCTGCCGCCGCGAGCGCCGCGGCGGACACTGCGTCGACCTCGCCCACGAACGAGAGCACGCATCGATTGTGGCTGGGATCGGCCTGAACGTCCAGGAGCCGCACGCCGTCGGTGCCCCGGATCGCCTCTGCGATCGCCTCGATGACGTCGGCGCGGCGGCCCTCGCTGAAGTTCGGCACACATTCCACGATGCGCGCCATGCGAGCCGTTTCTTCTGCGCGGCGCAAACGTTCTCCTCGACAGGAGGCCTTCCCGCGCGCACAGAACATCCCGTCACGGTGCGTGACGATCATCTGAGCCGGTTTCTCGCCCTGGTCCTCCGCCATAGGCCCGAGACCGTCGGGATCGAGCTCGATCCCGCAGGCTTCGTCGACGTCGACA
>DASSGA010000054.1:0-11108 GCA_035693805.1 bacterium
AGACTGAAAACCTGGAAGCCTCCGCTGTCGGTGAGGATCGGGCCGTCCCACCCCATGAACCGGCGGAGCCCGCCGGCGCGCGCCACCACGCTTGCGCCGGGACGGAGGTAGAGGTGGAAGGTGTTCGCGAGTACGATCTCCGCCCCGGTCTCACGGACCTCGTCGAAGGTGAGCGCCTTCACCGTGCCCTGGGTGCCGACCGGCATGAACGCGGGGGTGTGCACAAGCCCATGCGGGGTGTGCAGAATCCCCAACCGCGCCGCCCCGTCGGCGGCACGGTGGATCACCTCGAACCGGAAACCCGACATGACGCGACGAGTATAGCAGAGGAGCCCGCGAACGGCCCGGAGAATCGCACCCGCAGTCTAGATGTTGGAGGTCCGGAATGTCCGATCACGCCATTGAAGCCTTGCTGCTCGAAGGCCGCCGCTTCGAGCCGCCGGAGGCGTTCCGCGCCCGTGCGGCGATGCGCGACCCGCGCGTCTATGACGACGCGGAGCGGGATCCGGAGGGGTTCTGGGCGTCGATCGCGCGCGAGCTGCACTGGTTCCGGCCCTGGACCAAAGTCCTCGAGTGGGCCCCGCCCTACGCGAAGTGGTTCGTGGACGCCCGGACCAACATCGCCTACAACGCCCTGGACCGCCATCTCGGCACGCCGCGCCGCAACAAGGCCGCGATCATGTGGGAAGGCGAACCGGGCGACGAACGCGTCCTCACCTACGCCGACCTGCACCGCGAGGTGAGCAAGTTCGCCAACGTCCTCAAGGGGCTCGGCGTGCGCTCCGGTGACCGCGTCGCGATCTACCTGCCGATGATCCCCGAGCTGCCCATCGCAATGCTGGCCTGCGCGCGGATCGGCGCGGCGCACACCGTCATCTTCGGCGGGTTCAGCGCGGAGGCGCTGCGCGACCGCATCAACGACGCCCAGGCCAAGGTGCTCGTCACCGCCGACGGCGGGTGGCGCCGCGGGAACGTCGTCCCCCTCAAGCGGAACGCCGACGAGGCGCTCGAGGGGACGTCCTCCGTCCAGCACGTCGTGGTGGTCCGCCGCATCGGTGAAGCCGCCGCGATCCACATCCGGGAAGGGCGCGACCACTGGTGGCACCGGCTCATGGCGGACGCCGCGCTGCGCTGCGAAGCGGAGCCCGTGGACAGCGAGCACCTCCTGTACATCCTCTACACCAGCGGGACGACGGGGAAGCCGAAGGGGATCGTCCACACGACCGGCGGCTACATGGCCGGGACGTACGCCACGACGAAGTGGATCTTCGACCTGCGCGAAGACGACGTGTACTGGTGCACGGCCGACATCGGGTGGGTGACCGGTCATTCGTACATCGTGTACGGGCCGCTCCTGAACGGCGCCACGGCGGTCATGTACGAGGGCACGCCGGACTACCCCGAGAAAGACCGCTTCTGGGCAATCGTCGAGAAGTACGGCGTCAACGTCATCTACACCGCCCCCACGGCCATCCGCACCTTCATGAAGTGGGGGCCGGAGCACCCCCGCCGCCGTGATCTGAGCTCGCTGCGCCTGCTCGGCACTGTGGGGGAACCGATCAACCCCGAAGCCTGGGTGTGGTACTACCGGTACATCGGCGGCGAACGCTGCCCGGTCGTGGACACGTGGTGGCAGACGGAGACGGGCATGATCCTCATCTCGCCGCTGCCCGGGATCACTACGCTGAAGCCCGGGTCGGCGACCCACGCCCTCCCCGGGATCTCCGCCGAGATCGTGAATGAGAAGGGCCGCCCGGTGGGGCCGAACGAAGGCGGGTACCTGGTGCTCAAGCGGCCCTGGCCGGCGATGCTGCGCGGGATCTACGGCGATCCCGAGCGCTACCAGCAGCAGTACTGGAACCGCTTCCCCGGGATGTACTTCACGGGGGACGGCGCGAAGCGCGACGAGGATGGCTACATCTGGCTGCTCGGCCGCGTGGACGACGTGATCAACGTCGCCGGCCACCGTATCGGGACCTACGAGGTGGAGTCGGCGCTGGTGGATCACCCCTCGGTGGCGGAGGCGGCGGTGATCGGGGTCAGCCACGACATCAAGGGTCAGGCCATCGCCGCCTTCGTCACGCTGAAGGAAGGGAACGCCCCGGGGACCGAGGCCGTGGAGACCCTGAAGCAGCACGTCGTGAAGAAGATCGGCGCCCTGGCCCGGCCCGAGCAGATCCTCTTCACCGGCGAGCTGCCCAAGACGCGCAGCGGGAAGATCATGCGGCGGCTGCTGCGGGACATCGCCGAGGGGCGGATCATGGGGGACACGACGACGCTCGCGGATCCGAACGTCGTGGAAGCTCTGAAGAACCGCTACGAGGAGGAAGTGGGGAGCTAGCGGAGCGGCACGCTGAGCGAGCCGTTGAGGATCCAGTTCCAGAAGACGCTGGTCGGCGCCGGGCGGCTCCGCTCGAGGGCCTCTGCCCCGAGCACGACCTCCACGCGCGAGGCGAGGATCACATCGTCCCCGCTGCCGTCCCCCTCGCGCACCCCCTCGGCGCGGATGAGATCGCCTAGCGCGATCTCCCCCCGGGAGGCCCGCACGCCGCTGATCACCGTCGCGTTCATGAGCCGCACGGTGACCATCGAGCCGTCGATGTGCCGGATAGCCAGGGCGCCCACCGAGCGGGAGACGACGAAGCCCTTGACGGTCATTTCGGGGCCGGCGGCGGCACTGGCGGCCGGCCAGAAGCTGAGGACGAGCAGGATCGCCACCGTAGGGCGGACCATACCTCCTCATATTCCCACCCGCGGACCAGCGTAAACTGCCGGGACGAGATCGGCAGGAGAAGCTGCGCGCGCAGCGCGAAGAGGACAACCCCGTGACACCCAGTCATGGATGAGCAGAAGCCGAAGAGCCGCGAGGAGATCCTGGCCGCGATCAAGGCCAAGGCCGACGCGATCCGCGCTCAGCGCACGGCCGCCACGGCGAAGCCGGAAGCGCCGGCGGCTCAGCCCGGGGCCCCCGGCCCCACGCTCGAGACATTCGTCTCCTCGTTGAACGCCGCGGGACGGCCGGCGGTGGCGCCGCAGAACCCCGGGGTGCGGGCCTTCGGCAGCGTGAATTCTGGCGTGGAGTTGCGGTGTGCCTCCGCCGAGGAGGAGAACCTGCGCAAGCTGCTCGGTGGGATCGGTGCCTACCAGAACCCGGTGCGGGGCGGAGCGTTTCAGATCGACTACCGCTACTATGCGGAGGCGAAGGCCCGCCTCGAGCGCGCGGGGTACCAGGTCGAAGAGGATGAGTTCGGCCCGCTCGGCCTGAAGACCTGGACCCCGGTGCGGGGCGGCTGGTCCAAGGTCAAAGAATGAGCATCGCATCCCCGAAGCTGTAGAATCTGTAGCGCGCCTGGATCGCCTCCGCGTACGCCCGCAGGATCTGCTCCCGTCCCGCCACCGCACTGACCAGCATGAGCAGCGTCGTCTTGGGCAGGTGGAAGTTCGTGACCAGCGCATCGACGGCGCGGAAGCGGTGGCCCGGCACGATGAAGAGATGGCTCCACCCTGCCCCGGGCCGCACGACCCCGTCCTCACCCGTTACCGTCTCCAGCGTGCGCACCGCCGAGGTCCCCACCGGGATGATCCGGCCCCCGCGCGCTCGCGCCGCGTTGATCGCCTCCGCCGCACGCGGGGTGAGCTCGTACCACTCCGCGTCCATGCGGTGCTGCGCCGGATCCTGCGCCGTCACGGGCCGGAAGGTACCCACCCCGATGTGCATCGTCAGCGTCACCGTGCTCACGCCGGAGCCGCGGATGCGCGCCAGCAACTCGGGCGTGAAGTGCAATCCCGCGGTCGGCGCGGCCACGGCGCCCTCCACCGCCGCGTAGACGGTCTGGTAGTCTCCGGGATCGCCCAGCGGCTCGTGGATATAGGGAGGGAGCGGTGTCTTGCCGATCTCCCGGATCGCGTTCAGCACGGGGCGGTCCCCCTCGAAGGCGACGAGGCGGATCCCGTCATCGCGTGCGGCCACGACTTCGCCGGCGAGGCCGCCTGCGAGAGCCTCCCCGAACTCGAGGCGTGTCCCATCCCGCACCCGGCGTCCCGGGCGCACCAGGACCTCCCACGTCTCCCGACCCTCGTGCCGCTCGGCCGCCGGCCGCAGCAGCAGCACCTCCACCGCCCCGCCGCTGCGCTTACGACCGAGCAGGCGCGCCGGGATGACCCGCGTGTCGTTGAGGATCAGGACGTCGGGCGGGCGGAGGTACGCGGGGAGGTCGCGGAAGATCCGGTGCTCGATCCGGCCCGCGCTCCGGTGCAGGACCAGCAGGCGCGCGCTGTCCCGCGGGGCGGCGGGATGCTGCGCGATCAGCTCGGGGGGAAGCGCGTAGTCGAAGTCGGAGAGGCGCACTTACCGGGACTCGATCGTCACGCCCGCATAGTAGTAGCGCAGGATGTCCGCGTAGGACCGGCCCAGCAGCGCCAGCCCGCGCGCCCCCCACTGGCTCATCCCCACGCCGTGCCCCGACCCGCGTCCCGCGAACTCGACGGCCGGCTGCTCGTCGGGCAGGACGCGCACGGTGAACAGCGTGCTCTTCATGACGTCCGCCCCGAGCAGCCCGCGCAGTTCCGTCGCCCGCAGCGTGATCGTCCCGGCCCCGGAGATGATCCGCACCGACCCGACGCGGCCGGAGGGCGTGCGATCCCCCGTGACGATGCTGAGGATCCCCGAGACGCTCTTGCCGGCCCGGCGCAGACGCGCCTCGAACGCGGCCAGGTCCATCTTCACGCTCCAGGGGGCCGAGGATGAATGGGGATCGGGCACACCCTTGAGATATGGATAGCGCCCACCCCAGACATATTCACTGCTCTCGGTCACCCCGCCCGAATCGGAGTGGTACACGGCGAGGATGGGTCGCCCCTGATAGACCAGGACCTCCCCGCGGGTGAGGTCGACCGCCGCGGTCGTGCGCGGATCCTCGGCGGAGAGTCCGCCGTAGACCTGGGTGTCGGTAGTGGCACGGACGTCGTACCCTTCGGTCTGGTAGCGGCCGAGGTTGTAGATCGCCAGGGTGCGCGCGGCGACGGCCTGCGCCTTGAGCGCCTCCACCGGCCAGCGCGGATCGACCTCCATCTTGAGGACGCCGTAGAGATACTCTTCCAGCTCGAGCTCGTTGATCACGCTGAGGCGACCGGACGGCGTACGGCGGATCTCGAGGATGCCCCGGTACGGCCGGATGGCCACGAAGAGGCGCGCCCCGGCTGAGGGGACAAGGCGCACGGGACCCGAGAACTCGCCGGCGTCCGCCAGCCGGATTTCCGACGCCCCGGGCGTGATCTCATGGGCCCCCGCCGGCAGCACCGTGCCCAACCCGCCCGGGGCGCGCACATCGATCGGCCGGTCGCTCATCACCACCACGCGGTCCTGGTCGCGCAGGATCCCGACGCGGACCTGTGTCGCCGCGGTCGCCGCCTCAAGCGACCGCGGCAGAAGCGCAGTCATGATGAGAAGCACGGTCAACAGGCGCACGATAACGATTACCTCCGCACGAGCAGGCTCAGCACGACCGTCAGGATGAGAACAGCGACCCCTGGTTGCGCGGGCGCTCCGGGAGCACCAGTCCGAGGTGCTCGCAGGCCGGGGCGGTGATGCGGCGTCCGGCCGGCGTGCGGGTCAGGA
Source organism: bacterium (assembly GCA_035693805.1). Taxonomy (GTDB): domain Bacteria; phylum Sysuimicrobiota; class Sysuimicrobiia; order Sysuimicrobiales; family Kaftiobacteriaceae; genus Kaftiobacterium. The sequence continues at coordinate 5,618 of DASSGA010000054.1, forward strand.
ACCCGATCTTCAGCAGGTAGGGCTCGACGACTTCCTCGATCGTCTGGGCCTCCTCGTTGAGCGTGGCCGCCACCGCCTCGATGCCCACCGGCCCGCCCGCGTATACCGTGGCGATGGTGCGCAGTAGATCGCGGTCGAGGGCATCCAGCCCGCGCCCGTCCACGCCCTCGAACTCGAGGGCCTCCCCGGCGAGCGGCTCCGTGATCCGGCCGTCCCCGCGCACCTGCGCGTAGTCCCGCACCCGGCGCAGGAGCCGGTTCGCGATGCGCGGCGTGCCGCGGGCGCGGGAGGCGATGGCCAGCGCGCCCTCATCCGTGATGGGGATGGCCAGGATCGAGGCGGAGCGGCGCACGACGTCCACCAGTTCCTCAACGGAGAAGAAGTCGAGGTGGTGGAAGATGCCGAACCGCTCGCGCAGCGGGGAGGACAGCAGCCCTGCCCGGGTGGTGGCCCCGACCAGGGTGAAGGGCCGCAGCTGGTAGCGCAGCGTGCGGGCGTGCGCGCCCTTCTCGATGACGAAGTTGACGCAGAAATCTTCCATGGCCGGATAGAGGAACTCCTCGATCGCGCGCGAGAGGCGGTGGATCTCGTCGATGAACAGGACGTCGTTGGGCTGGAGGTTGGTGAGGATGCCCATCAGGTCCCCGCCCCGCTCGAGCGCCGGTCCGGAGGTCGTGACGATGTTCGCGCCCATCTCCTGGGCCACGACGTTGGCCAGCGTCGTCTTGCCGAGCCCGGGCGGCCCGTGCAGGAGGACGTGGTCGAGCGCTTCCCCCCGCTCGCGCGCCGCCTGGATGCTGATGCGCAGCCCTTCGATGACCCTCGCCTGGCCGATGCATTCGTCGAGCGTGCGGGGCCGCAGGCTCCGGATGAACTGCTCGTCCGCCGTGACCTGGCTCATGGCACGCTCACCCCGGCGCCCTGCTCCACGCGGTACACTTCCTGGAAGAGCTCCTCCGCGGAGGTGATCTGCGGCTGCCGGCGGAGCGCCTCGTCCACCATGCGCCGCGCCTCGGCAGGCCGGTGCCCCAGCTGCGAGGTGAGTACGTCGAGGACCTCGTCCTTGAAGTCCTCCACGGGGCGCTCGGCCTCCGCGGCGGTTTCGCGCAGGAGCGCGTACTTGCCCATCTTCCCGTGCAGAGCCGCGACGACTTTCTCCGCCGTTCGCTCACCGATCCCCGGCAGGCGGCGGAGGAACCCCACGTCCTTGCGCTCGATGGCGTCGGCGATCATGTGGATCGGATGGACGATCGCCTTCATCGCTTTGGTCGGCCCCATGCCGTCCACCGTGATGAAGCGTTCGAAGAACTCCTGCTCCACCTCGTGCAGGAAACCGATGAGCAGCGGTCGCGGCTGGTTCTGAGTGGCGTGGAAGGAGATGTGCAGCTCGACGACCGGATGGTCGCCGGCATGCGGGGCAGGCAGCGCGCGCGCCACGACCGCGGGCAGATGCACTTCGTAGCCCACGCCGCCGGCCTCGATCACGACGACCTCGTCCACGCGCCGCAGCACCGGCCCGCGCAGGAACGCGATCATCGCACCGCCTCCTCCCGAAGGGTCACCAGCGGGACGCCGCGCCGCGAGAGGACCACCAGGGCCATCGCCGCGGCGTCGGAGGCATGTGAGTCGACCGTGCCGACGATTCCCAGGAGACGCTGGACCGAACTCTGCATCTGCGACTTGCTCGCACCGCCGAATCCGCTGATCGCCTGCTTCACCGCCGCCGGCGACAGCGCGTCCACGGGCAACTCGTGCTCGGCCGCGGCAAGACAGACGACGCCTCGGACGTGGCCCATCAGGATCGCCGTCCGGGGGAAGCGCTGGGCGGCGTACAGGTCCTCGACGGCCAGACCGTCGGGTCGATGGCGGGTGATCACGCCGATCATGGCTGTGTGGATCATATGGAGTCGGGCGGGAAGTGACGCGGCGTCATCCGTACGGATGACGCCGCACACATGGAGGCGGACTCCCCGGGGGGAACCCTGCAACACCGCGTAGCCGGTCGCCCGGAGGCCTGGATCGACACCGAGGATACGCATCATCGAACCTGTGTTCGGAGTATAGCACCCGCGGGAACCTTCGCTCCGGGGGCTAGCTTACCTGCTGCAGGATCTCGTCGGGGATATCGAAGTTGGCGTAGGCGCGCTGCACGTCGTCGTGGTCCTCGAGCGCCTCCATCAGCGCCAACACCTGCTTGGCCTCCCGGGCTTCGACGCGCACCGTGGACTTGGGGAGCATCGTCACGTCGGCCGACTGCAGGGGGATCGCGGTGCCCTCCAGCGCCTGCTTCACGTTGAAGAGCTGCTCCGGCACCGTGACGATCTCGAAGGCCTCCGGCGTGCTGCGCACGTCGTCCGCCCCGGCCTCCAGGGCGACCAGGAGCAGATCGTCTTCCTTTACCTTGGCCCGCTCGACGACGATCACCCCCCGCCGGTCGAACATCCAGGCCACGGACCCCATCTCGCCGAGCGCCCCGCCGTGCTTGCTGAACAGGCTGCGCACGTCGGCCGCCGTCCGGTTGCGGTTGTCGGTGAGGACCTCGACCAGAACAGCCACGCCGCCCGGGGCGTACCCCTCATACGTGCTCGTCTCGTAGTTCGTGCCCTCGGCGCCCCCCGCACCCCGCTGGATGGCCCGCTGCACGTTGTCGTTGGGCATCCCCGCCTCGCGCGCCCGCTCGATCGCGGTGCGCAGACGCGCGTTCCCCTCGGGATTGGCGCCGCCCTCGCGCGCGGCCACGGCGATCTCGCGCGCGAACTTGCTGAACAGCTTCCCGCGCACCAGATCGACCTTCTGCTTCTTGATGCGGATGTTATGCCACTTGGAATGCCCGGACACCGCGCGACCTCGGCAGGAGAGGTAGGGAACAGATGTATTGTACTACAGCGCTCAGCGCTCCGTCACGGTCAGGGTGGCCACGGACCGCGCGCCGTCGGCGGTGCTCGCCGTCACCGTGATGATGTAGCGCACGCCGACGATGCGCAGCGACGGTCGGAAGACGAAGTTGAACTTCCCGTCATCCGTCACCGGCAGCTCGGTCTCCGCCACCTGGATCCTGAGGAACCCGCCCTGGGCGAGGACGCTGAGCGTGACGCGCACGCCCGGGACCGTGCTGCCCTCGATCGAGAACGGCGAGCTCAGACCCGCGCCGCCGCGGGGGGTAAGGATCTCCAGCGGCACCGTGCCCGTGACCTTGGTCGCATCGGCCCCGTCCCCCGTCCCCGCTCCGTAGTCGTATTCCGTCGGCTCCGTACCGCGGATGAAGATTTCCGGCCGGGGGTTCTGACAGGCCCCGGTGGCGAGCAGACCGGACGGGGCGCAGACGGTGGCCGTGACGACCCCGTCCGGGCGCGGCCAGTCCTCCGCCGGCAGCGGCTGCATCGCCGCGGACATGAACGTCCGCCAGATCCGCGCCGGGACCATCCCGCCGACGACGCGTCGCATCGGGGTATTGTCGTCGTTGCCCACCCATACCGCCGTGGACAGCTGCGGGGTGAACCCGATGAACCAGGCGTTGCGGTAGTCGTCGGTCGTCCCGGTCTTCCCCGCCGCGGGGCGGCCGATGCCGGCGGCACGCCCGGTGCCGCGGGTGATCACGCCCTTCAGGATGTCGATCATCAGGTAGGCGACATCGCTGCTCAGGACGAGCTCGCGCCGCGGGAGGTTGTCCTCGAGGATCTGGCCGTCCCGCGTCGCCACGCGCCGCACCGCGATCGGCTCCGCGCGCACACCCATCGAGGCGAGCGTGCCGTAGGCGGCGGCCATCTCGAGCGGGGTAACGTCGGGCGTCCCCAGGGCCAGCGAGAGGTGGGGCTGCAGCGGCGATGTGATGCCCATCCGCTTTGCATACGCGATGACGGTCTGCGGGCCGAGCTCGCCGAGCGTCTTGATCGCCGGGATGTTGATGGACTGCTCCACGGCCGTGCGCAGCGTGAGCGGGCCGCGGAACTTCCCGTCGTAGTTCTTGGGCTCCCAGATCCGCTCGGCTTCGACCGTGCCGACGATCTCATAGCTGACCGGTTCGTCCACGATGATCTTGGTTGTGGTCATCCGGTTGGCGATCGCCGTCGTATAGATGAAGGGTTTGAACGCCGATCCGGGCTGCCGGCGGGCCTGCCAGGCGCGGTTGAACTGGCTCTTCTCGAAGTCGTAGCCCCCGATCATGGCGCGGATGAATCCGGTCTGCGGATCGATGGCCACCAGGGCCCCCTGCGAGACCTTCAGGCGCTCCTTCTCCGCCTGCTCGAGGCCCGCCCGGAGCGCTTTCTCCGCGTCGGCCTGCATGCGGATGTCGAGCGTCGTGTAGACACGCAGCCCGCCGTTGTAGACGACCTCCTCCCCGTAGCGGTCGAGCAGATACGGGAGGAGATACGAGACGAAGTACGGGGCGCGGATGCCGATCAGGCCGGCGTTCCCGCCCTCCGAGACGCCGAGCGGCCGTTCCACCGCCTCGGCCGCCTGTTTCGGGGTGATGTAGCCGAGCTGGGCCATGCGCTGAAGGACGATGCGCTGCCGCGCCTTCGCCAGCTCGGGGTTCTGATGCGGCGAGTAGATAGACGGCGCGCGGATCACGCCGGCGAGCATCGCCCCCTCCGCCAGGGTGAGCGACTTCACGTGCTTCCCGAAGTACACGCGGGAGGCCATCTCGACCCCGTAGGCCCCCTGGCCGAAGTAGACCTGGTTGAGGTAGCGCTCGAGGATCTCCGCCTTGGTGAGCCGCCGCTCGATCTCAACGGCGAGCATGATCTCGGCCAGCTTGCGGCTGAAGACCCGCTTCTGCGTGAGGAAGACGCTGCGGGCCAGCTGCTGGGTGATCGTGCTCCCCCCCTCGCGCAGCTCCCGGGCCAGGAAGTTCCGCCACATCGCCCGCACGGTCCCGCGGACATCGACCCCGCGGTGGTGCTGGAAGCGTTCGTCCTCGACCGCGATGACGGCCTGCTGCACGACCTCGGGGATCTCGTTCAGCGGGACGTAGTCCCGGTTTTCGCGGAACAGGCTGGCGATGAGCTCGCCGTTGATGGCGTAGATCCGGGTGGCTTCGCTGGGCGGGGCGTACAACGCCGAGAGGTCGGGCAGTTTCGTGGCGAAGGCCATGCCCATCCCCGCCACGAGACCGACCCCGATGAGGATCACGGCGCCGACCGTGACGAGGGCTGCCGTGGTGATCCGCCACCACCGCTCCCGGTACCAGGGACGACGGCGCGGCCGGATCGTCCGCCGACGGGACGGGTCGGGGATACGCCTGGTGGTGTCGCCGTTCGACATTTCTTTCCCTACTCTACCACCGACCCTTCACCGCTTCCACCCAGCCTCGCCGGAGGCGTGCGACGGTATACTACGCTTACCTGAGCGACGATGGGCATCGTGCCCGGAGGGAGCCATTCGATGAAGATGCAGCGAGCGGTCATCGTCCTTACGGTGCTCAACCTCCTGCTCCTGCTGCTCACCCTGACCCAGACCCGCGCATCCACGGCGCCGGCGGTTGCCCCGC
>DASSGA010000055.1:0-3107 GCA_035693805.1 bacterium
CAACCTCACGGTCGTGGGCGACGACGACCAGTCGATCTACAAGTTCCGCGGCGCCGCGATCAGTAACATCCTCAACTTCATCGATGTGTACCCTCGAGCGCGCCAGGTCGTCCTCACCACCAACTACCGCTCCCATCAGGCGATCCTCGAGGCCGCGTACCGGCTGATCCGCCACAACAACCCGGACCGGCTCGAGGTGAAGACCGGGCTCGACAAGCGCCTGCAGGGCGTCCGCGCCGCCGGCCCTGCGCCGCAGCACGTGCACCTCGACACACTGAGCAGTGAAGCCGACTGGGTCGCCTCCCGCATTGCGGACAAGGTCGAGCGGGGCGAGGCCCGCTACCGTGACGTCGCGATCCTCGTCCGCAGCAACGCCGACGCCGACCCGTTCATGCGGGCGCTCAACATGCGGGGCGTCCCGTTCCGGTTCACCGGCAGCCGGGGCCTGTACAATCGCGAGGAGATCCGGCTCGCGATCGCGTTCCTGCGGGCGCTGGCGCGCCCCGCGGACAACCTCAGCCTGTACTACCTGGGCGTTTCGCCGCTGTACCTGATCGCGGCCACCGACCTGGCGAAGGCGCTGAGCTATGCCGACCGGAAGAACCGCACGCTCGAGCACGTCTTCCGCCATCTCGACCGGGAAGGCTTCACCGACCTGGCCGAGGAACTCGCGCCGGAGAGCCGCGCCGCCATCGCCAAGCTCCTGCAGGATCTCGAGGAGATGCGCGAGTTGATGAAAGACCACGTCACCGGCCGCGTCCTCTACGAGTTCCTGGTGACGCGCACCGGCTACGTCCGCCGTCTGGCGACCTCCGGGGTCGCCGACGATGAGGTGCGCGTGGCCAACCTCGCCAAGTTCTTCGATCTCGTCGCGAAGTACGGTGAGATCGCCGCCTATGATCGTGTGCCGGAGTTCGTCACCCACCTCGACGACCTGATCCGGGCCGGCGACGACCCCGCGGTGGCTGAGGCCGACTTCGACCAGGACGCAGTGAGCATCCTCACGGTGCACCGGGCCAAAGGCCTCGAGTTCCCCGTGGTGTTCCTGGTCAGCTGCGTCTCCGAGCGGTTCCCGACCCGCAACCGCGGCGAGACGATCCCCCTGGCGGACCCGCTGGTGAAGGACATCACGCCGGGTGGGGACTTCCATCTCCAGGAAGAGCGCCGGCTGTTCTACGTCGGGATGACGCGGGCGCAGCGCGAGCTGTACCTCACCAGCGCCCGCGACTACGGCGGGGTCCGCCCCCGCAAGGTCAGCCGGTTCATCCTCGAGGCGCTCGACATCCCGCAGGTGGACGTCACCACCTACAAGGCCTCGCCGGTGGAGGCGATCCACCGCCACGCGCCCCCCACCGAAGGCCAGCAACGCCTGGCCGGCGTCATCCCCCCGGACCAGCCCCTGCTTGTGAGCTTCCGGCAGGTGGACGACTACGACACGTGCCCGCTGAAATACAAGTACACGCACATCCTGCGCGTGCCACTGCTCCGGGACCACCGGGTGGTCTACGGGTCGGCCATCCACGAAGCGATCCGCGAGTACCACCGGCGCAAAGCCCGCCGGCAGCTCGTCACGCTCGAGGACCTGCTGCGCCACTTCGAGCGCGCCTGGATCAACGAGGGATTCATCAGCCGCGAGCACGAGGATCAGCGTCAGGACGAAGGCCGTGAGGTGCTGGCGCAGTTCTTCGCGTTCCAGGAGGCGAGTGGCCAGATCCCCACGTTCGTCGAGGCGCCGTTCTCGTTCCAGGTCGGGGCGACCCGGGTGAAGGGGCGCTGGGATCGCGTGGACATGCGCGGCGACGAGGTCGTGCTCATTGACTTCAAGACGAGCGACGTCCGCACGCAGAAGGATGCCGACAAGCGGGCGCGGGAAAGCCTGCAGCTGGCGATCTACACGCTGGCATATCGTGAGGTGTACGGCGCGATGCCCCAGCGCCTGGAGCTGCACTTCCTCGGCCCGCAGCGCGTGCTCGTCGGCACCGCCGAGCCGGACGGAGAGCTGCTCAAGGATACCGCGGGAGTGATCGAGCGCGTCAGCGCCGGCATCCGCAACCAGCAGTTCATCGCCACCCCTGACTTCTACCGCGCCTGCCGCTACTGCGCCTTTGCGTCGATCTGTCCCTACACGGCGACCGGCGAGCCCGAGGTGGAAGAATGATCCGCCTCCTGCACCTCGCCGATCTGCATCTGGGGCGCCCGTTCCAGATGCTCGGGGAAAAGGGAGCCGCGCAGCGGCGCGCCCTCGAGGCGGCGCTCATCCGGGCCGTGGACCTCGCCATCGCCGAGCGCGTGCATCTCGTGCTCGTCGCGGGCGATCTCTTCGACTCCCCGAAGCCCGCCCCGGCCTTGATCGAGCTCGCGGCGAGGGAATTGCGCCGCCTGGACGACGCCCGGATCCGCGTGGCAATCGTCGCCGGCAACCACGATGCCGGGCCCGACGGGTTCGTCGCCGGATGGGAGCAATTGCGCCAGGCGAATCCCAACGCGCTGTTCTTCGGACCCTCCGCCGCGACGCACGTGCTCACCGATCTCGACCTGGCCCTCACCGGCCGCTCGCCCGAGCCCGGCGCAGTGACGAGCCCGCTGGAGGGCTGGCCGCGGACCCGGACCACGACGTTCGCCGTCGGCGTGACCCACGGCTCGTGTTACCGCGCGGGGGTCGTCGAAGGAGCGTCCGTGATGCACCCGCAGGAGATCCGCGCCCTCGGCCTCGACTACCTGGCGCTGGGGGACTGGCATTCGGCCCTCGAAGTGCACGGACCGCCGCATCCGGCCTGGTACGCGGGCTCGCCCGAACTGCTGGCGTACGATCAGGAGGGCGCGGGCCACGTCCTGCTGGTAGACCTCGCCGCACCCGGGGAAGCACGGGTCACACCGCGCCGGATCGGCCGCCGGCGTTACGTGCGCCTGGACGTGGACCTGGCCACGAACGACGACGCGGCCGTGCGGAAGGCGATCGAGTCGCGCGCCGATCCGGACACGGTGTGCGACGCCATCCTGTCCGGGCTCGTGCCCGTCTCCCGCATCGTCACGGCGCGGGCACTCGAGGAGGAGTTCGGCGGGACCTTCTTCCGGCTGCGCGTCACCAACCGTACGCACGTCTGGCT
>DASSGA010000056.1:0-21859 GCA_035693805.1 bacterium
CCGGGTCGCCGGCGGCGCTACATGAGGCCGCCCGCACCATCGCTGAGAACATCCTCGGGCCCGGTCAGGTCCGCTCGGTCCGGGCCACGGACGACGGATCCCAGCTTCTCATCCGCTGGGAGTCTCCGACGTACCGGCTGGCGAACGGGGTGCCGGCCAACCGCGACCTGATGTACGGTGAGGCGGTGCTCGCGACCAACGCCATCCTGGGGCAACTGCGCCAGGTGGCCCGTATCCGGTTCACGATCCTCCAGGGCGGGCAGATGCTCGCCACGGGAGAGAGCTCCCGAGGACACGGCCTCTCGCTCCAGTTTTCATCCGGGCTGGGAGGTGGGATGTACACTCCGCCGGAACCGAAGGTCGACCCCAGGCCGGCGACCCGAGGAACGGCGCAGGAAATCTGACCGAAGTCCCCGCCGCTGCATCTCGCCCCGCATCCGCCCCCTCCGTTTTCCGGATCGGCAGGCGGGGTGCAGTTTGGCTCGAGAGGCCGCTCCAGTCCGGGGGGCGGCCTCTCCCCCTAGTAGATGCTCCCCCTAGTAGATGCGCTGGCGGAGGCGGGCCGTGTCCAGCAGGGCGATCTTCCGGCCCCGCAGCTCGATCAGTCCCTGGGACCGGAACGCCGCGAGGGCCCGGTTCACGCGCTCGCGGGTCGCCCCCACCATCGTGGCCAGATCCGCCTGAGTGAGGTCGAAGTCGATCTCGATGCTGCCGTTCTTCTTGACCCCGTAGCGGTCGGCCATCTCCAGCAGCACCCGCGCCAGCCGGGCGTGCACATCCAGGAAGGCCAGGCTCTCCGCGTACTCGGTAACGTGGCGCAACCGGCTGCTGAGCAGCTCGATCAAGGCCACCGCGAATTGGGGGGTCGCCGTCACGTACTGGGTGAATTCCTGACGGCTGATGGTGTGGAGGGCCGAATCCTCGAGGGTTTCCGCGCTCGCGGAGCGCGGGCGCCCGTCGAGCAACGCCAGCTCGCCGAAGACGTCCCCGGGACCGGCCACTTCGACCGTCAGCTCCCCGCCGCTTTCGGTGGGCAGGAAGATGCGGATGCGGCCGGCCTCGATGATGTAGAGGGCGTCGCCGGCCTGATCTTTGTGGAAGATCATCGTGCCGCGCTTGAAGGTCCGGCGGTGGAGCTGCTGGGCCAGCCCGGCGAGCGTGCCATCGCTCAACCCCGCAAAGAGCGGGACCTTCTTGAGCAGATCGCGCGGTTCGGCTCCCGCCATCGTGCGCAAAGCCTTCGGGGCTCCTGCGGGGCCTTCCTGCGGAAGTTTACTGCAGGTGGAGGCTACGCTATCATAAGGACGCGCGCGGTGAGGTGCAGGAGCCCGGCTGAACTGGCGGCACTGGAAATGCCGTAGGGGCGCAAGCCCCTCGTGGGTTCAAATCCCACCCTCACCGCCAGGCCTACGCCATCGCCTTCGTGACGCGGGGATTCGCCAGGAACGTCCCGCGCGGCCCCGCCGGCAGCGCGGTGGCGATCCGCTCGAGGAACCCACGCAGCGCGGTGCGGTCTTCCGGACGGCGCAGGAGCTCGTCCCGCAGCTCGAGCGCCCGCCACTCTCTCATCACATCCTCGCTTTCCCGGCTCAAGGCCAGCGCCCTGTCCAGCATCTCCTGCGCCTGCTGACGGTTCCCGCCATAGGCGGCGAGGCGCGCGTCCAGCATCGCCAGCGAGGCCTGGGCGTGGCCCGAACCGAACCGCTCGAGCCCGGCGCGGCGGGCGGCGACGAATGCGTGGAGCTCCTCCACCCGGCCCGCATCGAGCAGGGCTTCGCCCGCGGGGAGGACGGCTTCAACATCCGAGGGGATGAAGACGGCACCGGGAAGTTGCACGATCTCGTCGAGGGCGCGGGCGAGCGCCCGCGCGTCGCCGTCTGCTCGGGCCAGGTCGATCGCCGAGAGCAGCGAGATCTGGCGCCACGCCGGCGAATGGGACTCGACGTCCGCCCCGCTGCGCCACATCGCCTGTGCGTGCGTGGCGTCCCCGAGCAGGTCGTAGGCAAGTCCGCTGAAGTAGAACAGCCACGGGTACTGGATGCGGGCCAGCCCGTGGACCCTCCCGCGCGCCAGCTCGAGGGTCTGGAGCGCCTCCGGCCACTGCCCGAACAGAGTCTGGATGCGGCCGAGGAAGAACCGGCTGTAGGACGCCCGCCGGCGATCGCCGATGTCCTCCGCCACCTTCAAGGCCTCGAAGCCGTACGGGAGAGCGGTGCGGTACTGTCCCAGGAATCCATGGATCACACACAGGTAGCTGAGCGACGTCGCTTCGCGGGACTTGTCCTCTCCTGCGCGGGCCGCGGCCAGGCCCTCCGCTGCTGAGGCGATGGCTTCCGCGCCATACCCGGAGCCCACGTAGGCCATGCACAGGAGGTTGAGTCCGCGCGCCAGGGCTGCGCGGTCGCCGGCCTCGCGGAGCAGCCCCATGCCTTCGACCAGCGCGGGATGATCGGGGGCCATCCGGCCCCGATCCCAGGCGATGTTGGCGAGGTCGATCAGCGTCTGCCCGAGCGCGAGACGGTCGCCCGCCTCCCGGGCCACCTGGGCCGCCTCCTGGAACGCCTGTTCCGCGTCGTCGAGGTCCATGCGCCGGTGGTAGATGAGCCCGATCTTGTTCTGCAGGACGGCCTGGAGCACCCGGTTGCCGGCGTCGCGCGCGACCTGCAGCCCGCGCTCGAAGTCCTCGAGTGCCCGCGCATACTCGCCGACGAGCTGGTACACGTCCCCGCGATCCCGGTACACAGCTGCCTCCAGGGCGGCCCGGGCGTCTCCGGAGGCTGCGCCGGTGGATGCCGCGTCCAGGGCCTGAGTGAAGAGGCGGACGGCATCGGCGTTCGCGTACTGGCGCCGCGCCTTCGCGCCCGCCCGGTGCAGGTACTCCGCGGCACGCTCATCTCCGGCGACGCGCAGGTGCTCGGCGAGGATCTCCACGACCTCCTCGAGCCGATCCCCGAGGCGCGACTCGAACCAGCGCACGGTCTGGGCGTGCGCGCGCTGGCGCTGCCCCTTCGGCAGGAGATGGTATGCTACGTCCCGCGTCAGGATGTGCCGGAAGGCGTATTCGCGCTCATCGGCGATGGCGGAGATCGGCCGGGGCAGGACCAGTTCTTTCGCGATCAAAGCCTCGAGCGCCCCCGCGGTCTCACCCGCGCTCAGGTCGGCGATCGCCCCCACGGCGGAGGGCCAGAATGTCCGGCCGATCACCGATGCGGCCTGCAGTGCTCGGCGTTCGGCCGGGGGCAGCCGGTCGATGCGTGCGGTGAGCACGGCCTGCACGGTGTCGGGGATCCCCGTGCCTGGCGCGCTGCCTTCCATCATCATGCGCACGAGCTCCTCGAGGAACAGGGCGTTCCCCTCGGCCCGCTGCGCGATGAGCCTCACGGCTTCCGGTGACAGCCCCTGGCTCCCGAGCGCAGCCACCAGCTCCTCGGCCTCGGCCATCGAGAGAGGAGCGAGGTCGATGCTGGAGGCGTTGCGCCGTCCCCCGCCCCACGTCGCGCGGCGCTCCAGGAGCTCCGCCCGGGCGAGGCACACGATGAAGAGGGGGAGCCCCGATCCCCGCTCTGTGAGCGCCACGATCAGGTCGAGGACGGCCTCGTCCGCCCAGTGCACGTCCTCGAATGCCAGGATCACCGGCCGGCGTGCGGCGAGGATCGTGACGAGGCCCTGCCACGCCTCGAACAGCCTGCGGCGGATCAGGCCAGGATCCTGATCCGGATCGTCGGTGCCGAACGTCAGCAGCAAACCGTCCAGGAGATCGGCCCGCCCGGGAATCATCTCGCCGAGCCACGCCGAGAGCTTGGCGCGGACGACCTCGGGTGGATCCGTGTCCATCAGCGCGGCCTGAAAGCGTAGGATGTCGAGCAGCGCGTGGTAGCCGATCTGCCCGCCGAAGGCCACGCTGCGCCCCCGAAGGACCAGCGGCCGCGGCTCGGTGTCGCGGACCTCGGCGAGGAACTCCCGCAGCAGCCGGCTCTTGCCGACCCCCGGCTCGCCGACGATCGTCACGAGGTGCACCCGGGCGTCGTCGCGGCTGCGCTGGTACAGGCTGCGCAGGATGCCGAGTTCGCCGTGGCGGCCGACCAGCGGCGCGGTGATGCGGCGGATGTCGGCCCGTTCGGGAAGGGCGGCCAGGGCGGCCCAGGCCTTCAACGCCGCCTGCTTGCCTTTCACGGTGATCGGCGGCAGGTCGCGGTATTCGATGGTCTCCTTCGTGAGGCGGTGCGTGCGCTCGCCGACGACAATGGTGCCCGCGGGGACTGTCTGCTGCAACCGGGCGGCCGTCGTGACCGTGTCTGAGACGAGGAAGTCGCGCTGGAAGGTGGAGCCGGATTCCGCGACGACCTCGCCCGTGTCGATCCCGATGCGCACGGCCACCTGCACGCCGTGGCTCGCGGCAAGATGCGTGTTCAGCACCGGGAGGGCCTGCCGGATCGCCAGCGCTGCCCGGACGGCCCGCTCCGGGTCGTCCTCGTGCGCCACCGGCAGGCCGAAGACCGCCAGCACCCCGTCGCCCAGGTAGTTCGCGACCGTCCCTTCGTGCCAGCCTTCCACCACGCCCTGCACGACCGTGTAGAACTTGCCCACGACCTCGCGGGCTTCTTCGGGATCGAGTTTCTCCGTGAGGCTCGTGGACCCGACGAGGTCGGCGAACAGGACGGTGACGATCTTGCGCGCCTCAGCCGTAAGGACCGGGGCGCTCGGCGGCGCGGGGGCCTCCCCGCGGAGGCGGATCCCGCAGTTCCCGCAGAACCTGGCGCCCTCAGCCACCGGCGCCCCGCATTCGGGGCAGGCCTGAGCCTGAGGCTTGCCGCAGGTGCTGCAGAACCTGGCCGCCGGGGGATTGGGCGACCCGCAGTTCCAGCAGGCGAGCGAAGCGCTCATGGTATGCGGCCAGGATTAGACGCAGTACGGAAACAGTCCTGTGAAGCGAACGTTACAGAAAACGACTACACGTGGAGGAGATCCCATATCAGTGAGGAGGTCGTTTCCGAATGCGAAAGCGCGTTGTCCTGGCGGCCCTGGTGCTCGCGGCCGTGCTCGTCCTGCCCGTCCTGACCGCGCCCGCCCAGGCACAGAGCGGGGCGCGCAAGGTCTTCCAGATCAGCATGGTGTCCTTCAAGTTCACCCCGAGCCTGATCACGGTGAACCGGGGCGATACCGTCGTGCTGCAGTTCACCAATGAAGATCCCGATCGCCGCAACCACAGCATCGCCGCGCGGCTGTTCATGGAGATGGAGCCGAAGGCAAGCGGTGAGTTCCGCACCGGCGTCGCCGAGGACCGGCGGTTCTTCGCCGCGGAGCCCGGGAAGAAGTTCGAGCTGGAGTTCGTGGCCGCGCAGGCCGGGTCGTTCCCGTTCGTATGCGGCGTCTTCGACCACGGCGCGCGGGGGCAGTCCGGGGCGATCAACGTCCTGGCCGCCGCCGCGGGGCAGCCCTAGAGGGTTCGGACGGACGCAGGCAGCCGGTCGCGCCATGCAGACCAACCCCCCACGGTCTGCACCGGCCGGCCGGCTGTCTGGTCCTGCCTCGGGGCTAGTACGCGGGCGGGGCGTACACGTTGATCGTGACAAGGGGTTCCGCCCCCGTGTTGCGGATCTCGTGCATCTCCCGCGCCTCGATGAGCAGCAGCGATCCTGCCTCGATGGGCACCTTGCGCGCCTTCACGGTCGCTTGTCCTGATCCCGAGACGACGTAGAGCCACTGGTCGGATTCCGGGTGTTCGTTGTCCTCGCCGCCGGTGGTATCTCCGGGCTTGAGCACCATCGTGGCCGCCTGCGACCGCGCCGTCGCGGCCACGATCCGAAAGAACGTCTGGGTTCCCGCCGTCTTGATGTGCTTCATCGTCCGGAGATCACCGGCGTGACGAACCAGTACTCGCTCCGGGCGATGAACTGCGCCGGGTCGGGGTCGAGCCCTTTGCGCTCCGGTGTAGCGTAGTAGGCCTTGTCCTTCGCCTCCCAGTCGTCGCCGTCATAGCGCATCAGCCAGACGAACTCGCTGCGCTCGCGGATGACCCACGCCCCATCGATGTGGAACCCGTGCTTCCGGCGGAGCGGGAGCACGCCCTTCTGCCAGGCTGCCACGAACTCATCGAGCTTGCCCCGGTTGATCGTGTACCTGCGCAGCTGCGTCGGCATGGCCCCCCTCCCCTTCAGTATTTCGCCGGGACTACACCCGGGGCCCCCTGGGTCCGTCCAACCCGACGGAGGGCATAGCACGGATATGAAACGCTCGATCGTCCTGTGCATCGTGGTGTTCCTGCTGGCCGCCGGCGCACCCGCGCCGCTCCCGGCGGCCAGTCAGACCGCACGGCCCAACGTCATCCTCATCCTGACCGATGACCTCGACGCGAAGGCCATCGTCCACATGCCGCGCCTCCGGGCGCAACTGGCGGACCGGGGCGTGACCTTTGCCAACTTCTTCGTGACGACGCCGCTCTGCTGCCCGTCCCGGTCGTCGATCCTCCGCGGCCAGTACGTGCACAACCATCGGGTGTACACCAACCAGCCCCCGCGGGGCGGCTTCGAGACGTTCCGGGCCCAGGGACACGAGCGCTCAACGGTGGCGACCTGGCTGCAGGCCGCGGGCTACCGCACCGTCCTGATGGGGAAGTATCTGAACGGCTACCCCGAACGCACCGCGCCCACCTACGTCCCGCCAGGATGGGAGGAGTGGTACAGTCCGACGCGCGGCGGCTACGCCAACTTCAACTACACGATGAACGAGAACGGCCGGCTGGTCGCCTACGGGTCGCGGCCGGAGGATTACATGACCGACGTCCTCGCCCGCAAGGCCGCGGACGTCATCCAGCGGTCGGGCCGGGACGGGAAACCGTTCTTCATCTATCTGGCGACCTACGCCCCGCACGCCCCGGCGACCCCGGCCCCCCGCCATGCCAGCGCCTTCGCGGACGTGACCGCGCCGCGCCCGCCGTCATTCAACGAAGCGGATGTCTCCGACAAGCCCGGATGGGTGCAGCATCGGGAGGCGCTCTCGGCGGCTCAGGTGGCCCGCATCGACGAGCAGTTCCGCACGAGGCTGCGCTCGCTGCTCGCGGTGGATGAGATGATCGAGGCGCTGATCGACACCTTGCGGCAGACCGGTCAGCTCGACCGCACCTACCTCTTCTTCACCTCGGACAACGGGTTCCACATGGGGGAGCACCGTCTGATGCCGGGGAAGAACACGGCGTTCGAGGAAGACATCCACGTCCCCCTGCTCGTGCGCGGTCCGGGCGTGCCGGCAGGGCGGACCGTGGATGCGCTCGCCCTGAACATCGACCTGGCCCCGACGTTCGCCGCCCTGGCCGGCGTGCAGGCGCCATCCTTCGTGGATGGCCGCTCGCTGGTCGGCTGGCTCCGCAGCGTTCCCCCGACTGGTGCGTGGCGTGAGGCTTTCGCCGTCGAGCACTACAACGAGCGGCCGCGGAACGCGCGCCAGGACCGTCCGGCGCGGCAGATCCCGGAGTTCGCCGGGCTGCGCATGAGGAATCTCATCTACGTGGAGTACGATACCGGAGAGCGGGAGTTCTATGATCTGGCGGCAGACCCATCCCAGCTGACCAACGTGGCGGCGTCGGTCCCCCGCGATGTCATCGAGCGCCTATCGGTCCGGCTTGCGGCACTGCGGACCTGCCGGGGGCGGAGCTGCTTGATCGCGGAAGACCCGGGGTTCCGCTAGCCCACTGTCATCTCGCGCGCCCCGCGACCTCGTGGGCCGCAGGTGGCGTGTGGTGCATCGGACCGGCCCATCGCTATCTCGGGCGCTCGGCGAACGCCGCCTCGCGCCACCCGGATCCGACCCACTCGATGCCCTCGCCCGTATCGAGCCTCAGCCGCAGACCCAATTGCGCGGCGTGGTGATGGATGTGCCGGATGTTGTAGACGTGCAGCTCGGCTCGAGAGAAATCCCCGCCGAAGCCCTCCGGGGCGCTCAGGGTCTCCTCTGTTTCCGTTGCCATAACCTCGATCACCTTGCGCCGACAGAACTCCAGGTACCTGAGGAGTGGCGCTCTGTCGTAGGACCGCGGCGCGGGGTCTTCGAACGGCTCGAGTCTCGCGGGGAGATCCGCAAAGAGCGGCGCGAGATGGAGATGGAACGGCTGCCCGCGGAACGACGCTTCGTCGTCGGGCCCGAGATAGAGATCGGTGAAGTACAGCGTGTGGAAGACGACCTGGGAGAATCTGTAGTTCGCGACCGGTGCGTTCCACGCGGTATCCGGGCATCCGGCGACACACGCTTTGAGCATGCTAAGGGCCGCCTCGTACTGGTTGACGAGCAAGGTCTTGACCGTGCCGAGCAAGTGTCGTCCCTCCCGTGGTCCGTCTAGCGAAGCTTCTCGAAGAACTGGTCCCTCTTCGGCTCGACGCCGTTCGCACGGCAGCGCTCGGTGAAGAGCTAGGCCAAAGCGGCATTTGGTGCGGGTCTTGTGGCGGAGGGGGTGGGACTCGAACCCACAAGGGGCTTGCGCCCCGCCGGTTTTCGAGACCGGTCCCTTAGCCAGTTCGGGGCACCCCTCCGAGCCGTGTCAATTATATCAGGGTAGTTCTACGCCCGCCTGGAAGAGCAGTCTGCGGAGCGAGGCGACCGGCAGTCCGACCACAGTGAAGTAGTCCCCTTCGATGCGCTCCACGAACAGCGCCGCGCGGCCCTGGATCCCGTACGCCCCCGCTTTGTCGAGCGGCTCCCCGCTCGCGACGTAGCGCGCGATCTCCTCGTCGGTAAGGCTGCGGAACCACACCCCCGTGGTCGAGCTGTCGGCCAGACGCAGCGCGGGATCGCGCCGTACAACGGCCACCCCCGTGACCACGTGGTGGCGGCGTCCCGAGAGTCGCCGCAGCATCGCCGCGGCATCTTCGGCATCGAGCGGCTTGCCGAGGAAGCGCCCATCCGCCACGACGATGGTGTCGGCCCCGATGATGAGCGCGTCGGGATGGTCTCGGGCCGCCGCATCCGCTTTTGCTTCCGCCAGCCGCCGCGCCGCATGCTCTGCGGTGTGCACGGCGTCCTCACGCGGTCCGGAGGCGGTCGGGGCCACGTCTTCGGGATCCTGCCCTCCGGCGGGGGCGTGCACGCGGAAACGCAGCCCGATCTGTCGCAGCAGTTCGGCGCGACGCGGCGAGGCGGAGGCGAGCACGATTTCCACACGCGCAGTATAGCATTCGAGGGCCGGCGGACCGGCGCTGCAGCGGGGTGGGCCTAGTGCAGGTGAGAGGGGTGCCGCAGGATGCGCCCGCGCACGCCCCTTGGGAAGGCCTCTCCGTTCATGCGGAGCGTGCGGATGAACGCCTCTACGACCTCGGGATCGAACTGCCGTCCCGCCTCGGCGCGGAGCTGTGCCACGGCTTCCATCGGCTGGAGCGCGCGGCGGTAGGGCCGGGTGGAGGTCATGGCCTCGTAGGCGTCGGCGACCATGAGGATCCGCGCGTGGATCGGGATCTGGTTCCCGCTGAGGCTGTCCGGGTACCCGGTCCCGTCCCAGCGCTCATGGTTGTGCAGGACCGCCAGCTTGACCCGTTCATCCACCGGGATCGGCCGGAGGATGCGATAGCCGATCAGGGAGTGGCTGCGCACCTGCTCCCGTTCCGCGGGATCGAGCGGGCCGGCCTTGCGGAGGATGTGGTCGGGGATGCCGATCTTGCCGAGGTCGTGCAGATACCCGGCGATGCGGACGGCGTCGATGTCCTTCGGCGAGAGCCGCAGCCCTCTGGCGATGGCTTCCGCGTGCTGGGAGACTTCAGCGGAGTGGCCGCCGGTGTACGCGTCCTTCGCGTCGATCGCCGCGGCGAGGGCCTGGATCGTCCCCTCGAACGCCGACTGGAGCACGCCCTGCTGGCGGAGCATCGTGCGGGAGGCGTGGAACACCAGGCCGATCAATGAACCGTACAGCAGCGCCGTCCCGAGGAGGACGAACAGCCACGCGCGCAGGCGGCTGGCGTGGATTTGCGCCAGCAGGGGGGCGGCGTCCAGATTCACTTCATAGACGCCGCTCGGCACCAGGTCGCCCACCAGCCGCACCGGGGCGTACACGGCGAGCGTCCGCCCGTCGGGACCGGTTTGGATCGCGGCCGCCGACCGTCCCGAGAGCGCGCGGCGGACTTCGGGCGGCGCATCCATCTGCATGCCGATGTGCTCGGGGTTGTTCGAGTAGACGATCGTGGCGCTGCGGCTCCAGAGGCGAACGTGCTGGATCCCGTTTTCGATGAGGTGGGGCCGGAGCAGGCGGCCCAGGCTGGTGATACGCGCCGGCCACAGTGGATGGATGAAGTCGCCCTTCACCAGGTATGGGCTGAGCAGGCTGTCTGCCGCCTGCACGGTCGTCGCTGCGGCTTCGTCCAGCGCGGCCTGGGTGGCCTGGGCAGAGACAAAAGCTCCCAGGGCAACAGCCAAGATGACCGCCAGGACCGCGCTGGTGACGGTGTACCGTCCCAGGAGGGTCACGTGTTGCCTCCCCGCCGTCTGCCTGCCGTGTGCCTGCTTAGGGAAGTGGCGTCCATTATACCATTCCCGGAAGGGGCCGGCAGGAGGACGTGCCGTCTAGCGGCGCTCGCTCTTGTCCGGTCGTTCCGTGGAGATGGCCATGGCGAGGTAGTCCGCCGCCTCGGCGTGCTGCCCGCGTTCCTTGAGGAGCATGCCGAGCTCGCGCGCGGTCTCGCCGACGTCGGCCGTCATCTTCGCCTTGCGGAAGATCTCGAGCGCATCTTTCAGCAGGTCGGTGGCCTGCTTCCACCGGCGCTGCTGGCGCGCGATGTGCGCCATCGTGACCAGGATCGCTGCTTTCTGCGCAGGATTGTGCTGATTGCCGGCGAGCTCGAGGGCCATCTTCGCGTGCGCCAGCGCGTCCGCGGCTTTCCCCTGGTGGAGGAGGACTCGGGCCAGGTCGTTGAGGACGCCCGCGCGCGTGCGAACCTCGCCGGAGCGCTCCTGAAGGCGCAACGCCTGTTGCAGAATGGAATGGGCCTCGGCCGGGCTGCCTGTTTGAAAGAGCAAGGCGCCGGCCGCCCGGAGCACCTGGGCGCTTTCGGGGGTGTCGGGGCCGCTTTCCAGCGCCGCTCGGGCGGCGTGCAACGCCTCGCGGGCCTGCGCCGTCTGCCCGGCGCTCAGGCGCACCCGAGCGATCCCGATCTGCGCCTTTCCGAGGATGAGCGGCAGGTCCTGACGGCGCGCCACCTGGGCGACCTCTTCCAGGACGCGGGCAGCACGCGCGGCGCGGCCCTGCCCGCTCAGCATCTCCCCGTAGGCCAGCATCGCCTCGCACCCCTCCACCGAGCGCAGCGTGCGGGTGGTCCGGAAGGCTTCGAGGGCCGCCTCCAGTTGCTGCCGGGCGGCGGCGTCATCGCCTCGCTGCCGGGCGACGTAGGCCAATCTGGACAGGGCCCGCGGCTCGTAGGCCCCGAGCTTATGCTTGCGCGCCCACGCCAGCGTATCCTCGTACTGCCGCTCCGCCTCGCGGACCTTGCCCTGGGCCTGGGTGATGTCCCCGCGCGTCAGCATGAGATCGGCGCGCAGGTCATCGGCGTGCGCGGACAGGACTTCGCCTGCCGCCAGGAGTCGTTCAGCCTCGGCGGGGGCCGACTCGGCCATGACGCGAGCGAGCGTGAGCAGGGTCAGGGTGGTCTCACGCGGGAGATTGGGCGTCTCGAGCAGGAGCAGGGCGAGCGAGGTCTGCAGCCGGTCGGCAAGGGCGACGAGCGTGCCCACGGATGGATAGGTCCGTCCGGACTCCAGCAGGCTGATGAAGCTCTTCGTGAGATTCGGTCGGGCGACGTCGGTCTGGGTGAGCCCCCGGATGCGACGCACCTGCCGGATGCGGTTGCCCAGACGTTTCAACCACGGCGGAGACTTGGGTGTCTTCGGCTCGGTCATAGTACCTGCTTCCTTCTCCCGCCGGCCGCCACTTGCCTGGCGCGAGGGGATGCATCCGGAGTTGATCCACCCTACTGATAATCGATTGGCCGCGGATTATCGAGCGTCACACTATATTACCTCTTCCAGCCGAAGACCACCAACACCAGGCCGCCGACGACCATGATCCCTCCGGCCAGCGGGGAGATGGGGAAGCGGCGTTTCTGCTCCGCCTGCACTTCGAGCGGGCCGACCTTGACGACCGTCTCTTCCTTCGTGTAGGTGAACCCGCCGTACGCCAGGGACACGATGCCAACGATGATCAAGATGAAGCCCACAACCGCGATCGCCCGCATCGGTTCCTCCACCTCCCGAGGTTTTCCAAAGAGAGTTGTCGCTCCTGGACGGGGGTCTGGCGGGCCCGGAGGGAATCGAACCCCCGACCAGAGGCTTAGGAGTCCCCTGCTCTATCCACTGAGCTACGGGCCCGCATAAGGAATGGCGCGCCCGGGGGGACTTGAACCCACGACCTTTGGCTCCGCAGGCCAACGCTCTATCCACTGAGCTACGGGCGCGCGCCGCGCTCGACTGCGCACGGAGATTATAGCATTTCCGCCACTCCGGCGAAACGCGGCCCACAGGGCTATGGTAGAGTAGGGGTTATCCTGAGAGGGCATCCTCCGGGTGGAATCCATCCCAGACGACAGAAGGTGGGCATCATGAGGCGCGTACTGTGGGCAGGGCTGCTTATCCCGGTCCTGCTGGCGGGACCGGTCTTCGCGCAGACCAGCACCACGGCGATCGTGGCCGGCCAGCACGTCGCCGGCATCCGCGTGGGCGGCAACGCGACCGAGGCGGTGTCGGCGTTCGGCAGCCTGTTCAACCGCGCCGAATCCCGGTCGGGGAAGTATGCCCTGTATGAGTGGCCCCTGCGGCCGTTCGTCGTGATCGCGGAGAAGGAATCCGGACGGATCGTGCTGCTGGTGGTCGTGTTGAGCGACACCTACCGAACCGATCGTGGGAACGTCACGGCCGGGACGGAGCGCGCCGGCGTGGAGTCGGCATACGGGCGCGAGTTCACGACTGAAGAGGACCAGACGTCGGTCACCATGATCTACGATTCCCAGGGCATCGCCTTCGACATCGGGAAGGTCGGCGCGCTGAGCGGGCGCGTCGCCCAGATCATCGTCTTCGTTCCCGGGCAGTGGAAGGCGATTACCGAGGGTTTGTAGTCTGTGTTAGGATAGGGCTGCCTGGAGGGGTGACCGAGTCGGCCGAAGGTAGCCGCCTGCTAAGCGGTTGAGCGGGCAAAACCTGCTCCGTGGGTTCGAATCCCACCCCCTCCGCCAGGCACGTCTATCCCGAGCGCTTCCCGGGAATCCTTCAGGCAAGGGAGCTCCGTTCCCCCGCCACCCCCTCCAACGCAGACCCGTTACCCCCACGGAGCTCCCTTTTGATTTTTCGCCGGCCTGATGCGGGGGACGTCGGTTGGGCGCGGACCCCCGGCGAAATGCTCCGTCCATGGCGCGAGGTCGCCCCGCAGTCGTTCCAGATCGATCCCCAGGTAGACGTTCGGATAAGGCGCCAGGTGCGCGAGCCCCTTGCCGAGCAGCGTGCGGCTGCCGTGCCGGTTGCCCTTCTCGTGGTGATAGAATGCGGCCGCCACCTGCACGATGCCGCGGTAGAAATCCTTGCTGGCCCCGGGCGCACGCTTCCACAATCCCTCACACCACTCGTGACACTGGAAGTACAGTCCCGCGTTGAACAACACGGCGGCGATGCGCGCGGGGTCCTTCGTTCCCTGCAGGTCGGCGAGGGCTTTGAGCAGGCGTGCCGTCTGCCGCTTGAAGTACTCGAGGTGAGCGGTGAAGCGCGGGGGGATGACGATGAGATCCCCGCGGCGTTCGAACAGACCTCGCTTCACCAGCCGGGTGATCTCCCGTCGGGTCGGTTTCCACCCGAACGGCGCAGAGAGGGCGACCGCCCTGGTCAGGCAGTCGCGCCACAGGAAGCGGGATTCCCCGGGCGAGGCGCGCTCAGCGCAGGCGAGCGCGACCGGTGCCCACGCTGCCCGGGCGGGATCGCGCACCGCCTCGAGGGTGAGGGCGGCCAGCAGATGTTTGAGCTCGACGTAGGACATCAGGCCGGCTGGAACGAGGCGAGCGTCCGCGTCAACGCTTCGGGGGTGGCGACCGGCGGGGCGCATGAGGTACCCACACATACGAACGCGGTGGGCACGGCGGCGTGGGCCTGCATCGCCCGCACGACGTCCGGTACGGGGATGTCGTCCGCTCCGTCCGCATGGTGGCTGATCATCCGGCCTGGGCGCCAGGCCGTCAGCGCCGCATCGTGCAGCGCGCGGGTGCGCGGGTCGTCCCGGGGCCCCACGATCACGATGTGGGTGGGTTCGTGGAGGAGGTCCTCGACCGCGATGAACAGGCTGGAGGCATGCAGTCCGTGCGGCGCCAGCCCGGGGGCGAACGCGGCGAGCAGCCGTTCCGCAAAGCCGCGGTAGCTCTCGACCCCGAGGAATCGGGACAGCCGGAGCAGGACGAGCGCACCGACCGCGTTTGGCGAAGGCGTGGGGGCGTCCTGGACCGGTTTGTAAGGCACGTCCAGGGCGACGCCGCGCGCGCCCTTCTCCACGTCCCGGAACCCCGGATCGTCCCAGAACCCGCGCAGTGCCGTATCCATAACCTCCCGCCCCACACGCAGGTACCGGCTCAGGCCGGTCACCTCATAGGCGTCGAGCAGC
This sequence comes from bacterium, assembly GCA_035693805.1. GTDB lineage: Bacteria > Sysuimicrobiota > Sysuimicrobiia > Sysuimicrobiales > Kaftiobacteriaceae > Kaftiobacterium. Next base: position 14,603 of record DASSGA010000056.1, read on the forward strand.
GCCTGGGCCATCTGGACCTGATCGTCGGCCAGGTGCAGGGGCTCGCCGCCGAGCCCGTGCGCGAACCCGCGGTCCTGCTTGTAGCCCTCCGCGAGGAAGCGCTCGAGCGAGCGCAGGGCCAGGTCTCGATACGAGGGGTCACCGAGGGCGACGGAGGCGGCGAGGAATGCCGAGATCGCCATCCCGTTCCATGAGGCGTAGTGGGCGGTGTCCACGTAGGGCGCCGGGCGCCGGCGGCGGGCGTCCGCCAGTTTGGCGCGGCTGCGGGCGATCAAGGCGCGCACCTCGTCCACGGTGCGGCCGGTCACCGCGGCGATCACGTCGGGATCCCGATCCACGAACAGCACGTGGCGGCCGTCGCCGTGCATCTCGCCCGGCCCGGTGAGATGGTAATGCTCGGCGATCACGGCGAACTCGTCTCTGTCCAGGACGGCCCTGGCCTCGTCCGCGGTCCAGGTGAAGTAGCTGCCGTCGTCGTTCGGGCCGAGGTCGGCGTCCTGGCTGCCGTAGAACCCCCCGCGGGCAGGATCCGCGAGCACCGTCGACATGAATTGCGCCGTGTCCCGGGCGACGTCCGCGAAGAGGGGCGTCGCCGTGGCCTGGAAGGCGTGGGCGTAGTTGAGGAGCAGCCCGGCGTTGTCGTAGAGCATCTTCTCGAAGTGCGGCACGATCCAGCGTCCATCGGTCGAATAGCGGTGGAACCCGCCGCCGATCTGATCGTGCATGCCCCCCCGGGCCATCTTCTCGAGCGTGCGCACCACCATGGCGAGCAGGTCGTCCTCCCCGCTGCGGGCATGGCTCCGCAGCAGCAGCTCCAGGGTCGCGGTGTGCGGGAACTTCGGCGCCCCGCCGAACCCGCCGTCGACCGGGTCGAAGAGGCGGCGGATCGAGGCCAGGGCCACGTCGAGCTGTGAGGGCCCCTCCTGCGGTGCGATGCTCTGCGGTGCAGAGAGCGCGGCGGCGAGCTGGCGGTGCAGCTGCTCGGCGGCCTCGACCGCGTCGTCCCGGCTGTCCCGGTAGTAGCGGGCCACGCTCAGCAGCACGCTCCGGAAGCCTGGCCGGCCGTAGGCATCATCCTTCGGGAAGTACGTCCCGCCGTAGAAGACCTTGCCGTCAGGCGTGAGGAACGCCGTGAGCGGCCAGCCGCCCTGGCCGGTGATCGCGCTCACCGCGTTCTGATACCGGGCGTCGATGTCCGGCCGCTCGTCGCGGTCGACCTTCACCGCGATGAAGTGCTCGTTGATGATCGCCGCGACTGCGGGGTCATCGTAACTCTCTTGGTCGATGACGTGGCACCAGTGGCACCACACGGCGCCGACATCGAGGAGGACCGGCTTGTCCTCCGCGCGGGCGCGCGCAAAGGCTTCCTCCGACCAGGGCAGCCAGGCCACGGGTTGATGGGCGGCGCCGCGCAGATACGCGCTGCCGGCATCGGCGAGGCGGTTCGGGCTCATGGCTAGATGTTACCCCTTAGCCGATTGCTCGACGAAGTTCAGGCGCAGGTTGGCCAGGAGGTTCTCCAGTTCGCGGCGTTCGGCGTCGTTCGCCCGCGGGCGGAGGTGCTCGATCAGGGACGCGGTGGCGTCGATGGCCAGCCGCGCGTCGTCGAGGTGTCGCTCCACAGCGTTCGTCGCCGGATCGGGGATGAGTCCCATCGCCTGCCACGCGCTCGTGGCCAGCAGTGAGACGCACCAGCGCAGGAGATCCGGCGCGTGCAACGGCACGCGCTCGGCATCGTCGGATGGGATGGTCATGTGGATCCCTCCAGCAGCAGTGTAGCGGGTTTCCCGGCTACTGAGGCTGGGCGGCGGGCTTCTTCATCAGCACCTGCAGCGCCACCACGCCGGCGACGAGGGCGAGTGCGAGCAGGTCGAAGGTCGTGGCGGGATAGATGAGCATGATGCCCGCGACGATGAGGCCGGCGCGCTCGAGCCACGTTGTCTTGCGCAGCAGCCATCCGTTGATGCCAGAAGCCATCGCGGCCAGTCCGGCCAGTGCGGTGATCAGGACCTTGATCACGTCTGCGGGCGGGGCTTTCAGCAGCAGCCCCATCCCGTCGGGGTGGACGGTGAACATGAACGGCACGACGAAGGCGGGCAGCGTGTACTTCCAGGCCATCAGCATCGTCTTGAACGGGTTGCCGCCGGTCAGCGCCGCGGCCGCCATCGGGGAGAGGCCGACCGGCGGCGAGACCTCGGAGAGCACCGCATAGTAGAAGATGAACATGTGCGCGGCGAGCTCGTGGACTCCGAGCTTCGTCAGCGCCGGGGCGACGGTTACCGCGGCGATGATGTAGGTGGCCGTGATCGGCAGGGCCAGTCCGAGCACCCACAGGGCCAGGGCGGCATAGATCAGCGTGAGGATGAGGTTGCCCCCGGCGAGGCTGACGATGATGTCGGAGAGCTTGAGACCGAGGCCCGTGAGGTTGGTCACACCGACGATGATGCCGGCCGCCGCCGTGGTCACGCCGATGTTCAGCACCTGCCGGCTGCCGTTGCTGAGCGCCGCGACGAGCTTCTTCGGCTCGAGTGCCGTCTCACGCCGGAGGTAACTGGCCAGCCAGGCCACGATCGTCGCCCAGAAGACCGCCTTGATCGCCGTGAAGCCGTACACCATGAACGCCGGGATGACGACGAGCGAGCTCAGCAGGTACCAGTAGCGCGCGGCGAGCTTCAGGGGGTTCTGGGTGGCCATCTCCACGAACCGCAATGCGAAGCGCCGCGCGTCCAGCTCGATCATGAGGAAGATCGAGAAATAGTACAGGGCCGTGGGGATGATGGCCATGATCAAGACTTCCAGGTAGGAGATCTTCAGGATCTCCGCGATGATGAACGCCGCCGCGCCGAGGATGGGCGGGGAGATGACCGCACCGATCCCCCCGGCCGACAGCAGCCCGCCGGCTGACTCCCGATCATAGCCCGCCTGCTTCAGCAGCGGGTAGGCGATCGCGCCGACGGTGACGGTGGTGGCCACCCCGCTGCCGGATGGTCCCCCGAGCAGGAACGAGGCCACGGTGACGGCCTGCCCCGCACCGGTCCGCCGCCGGCCGGTAAGGGCGAAGGCGAGGTCCACGAAGAACTTCCCGGCCCCCGACTGCTCCAAGAACGATCCGTAGATCGTGAACAGGATGATGAACGTCGAGCTCACCGCGAGCGGCACGCCGAAGATGCCCTCGAGCGTCATGTACAGTTGCCCGACGAGCCGCGAGAGCTCGTAGCCGCGGTGCGTCCACGGTGCGGGCAGCCAGGGGCCCACGAACGCATAGATGAGGAAGGCCACGACGATGAGCAGCAGCGCTTTGCCGACGGTGCGGCGGGTCGCTTCCAGGATCAGCAGGATCGTGGCGACGCCGAAGACGAGATCCCGCGTGTTCGGCACCACGGAGCGGTAGATGAATCCTTCGAAATCGACGAAGACGTAGGCGAGCGAGACGACGGTGGCGCCGGCCAGGACGAAGTCGAGCGCGTGGATGCGTCGGGCGGCGCCGCGCCATCCCGGATAGAGCAGGAACGCCAGAAAGAGGACGAAGATCAGGTGGATGGTGCGGTGCATCTGGGTGATCACGTTGGCCGTGGTCGCCCAGAGATGATACAAAGACATCACAACAAGAATCGAAGTGATGATCTGCCCGGCCACGCCGGGCAGATGACGTGTCTTCCCCTCGAACTTCTCGACGAGTTCCTCGAGCTGTTCCTGTGATTTCGGGAGCTGGGGCTCGGTGGCGGCCACCGTCAGCGCCGGACGACGGACACGCGCAGCTGTGCGCCCTCGCCCGCCTCGTAGAGCGGCAGTTCCTGCCCGCCGACGATGAGGCGCTGACGGCCGGTGCGGCCGATCCGCAGCACGAGGACGGGCAGGTGGGCAACGGCCCGGGCGGTGTAGAAGGCGCCGACCCGTGCAGCGGACGCTTCGAGGCCGTTGTAGGCGAGGACGGCCTCGCTCGTGCTGCGGACCACCGTCAGCGTGAACCCGGTGGGCGAGAGGATGAGGCGCTCCTCGGTGGGCGCGAGGTAGATCGAGTTCGTGTAGGCCAGGACGACCTCATCACCGGACCGGACGGGCAGCGACCAGAGCCGCCGCCCGTCTTCCCCGGTGACCGTCAACACGTACGAGGATCCCTCGGCCGAGGCCGCCAGCAGCCCGGCGAAGAGGGCCAGGACGACGACCGCGGTCCGCAAGCTAGAAGCCTTCGATCCCGCGTTCCTTGAAGTAGCGGATCGCGCCGGGATGGAACGGCAGCGGGGACCGCCCCGCCACACCGGTTGTGGTGATGTTCGCTGCCTCCTTGTGCACCGCGGCCAGCTCGGCGCGCCGTTCGTAGATCATCTTCGTGATCTGGTAGGCGAGGTCGGCGGAGAAATCCTGGTGCACGACCAGGAGGTTGGCGACGCCCACCGTGGGCGCGTTCGCCGGCGTGCCCGGGTAGATCTCCTTGAGGATCACCGACCGGAAGTAGAGGGCGCCGTACTTCTTCTGGAGATTCGCGATCGTGGTGTCGAGTGGCACGAGCCGCATCCTGATGCCCGGCGTCGTGGCCAGGTCGAGCACCGCCGCCGTGGGCAGTCCGCCGCTCCAGAAGAACGCGTCGATCTTGCGGTCCTTCAGCGCGTCCGCGGACTCGGCCACGCCGAGGCGCTCCTTGCGGATGTCCCGCTCGGGATCGATGCCGGCGGCCTCGAGGATGCGCAGCGCGGTGACCTCGGTGCCGGATCCCGGCGATCCGACCGACACGCGCTTACCCTTGACGTCGGTGATCGTCGCGATGCCTGTGCCGTCCATCGTGATCAGGTGGTTGAAGTTGTTGTAGAGCGGGGTCAGCGTCCGGATGGGGAGAGGGCCGCCCCGGAACGCCGCCTCCCCTTTCCAGGCGTCATAGGCGGTGTCGGCCAGCGTGAAGGCGATGTCCGCCCGCTTGGCCCCGATCAGGCGCATATTGTCCACCGAGGCCGACGTCACTTCCGCCGTGGCCTGCGTGTTGGGGATGTATTTGGAAATCATCTGTGCCAGGCCCCCACCCATGGGGAAGTACACGCCGCCGGTGCCGCCGGTGAGGACGGACAGCCGCGTGGCCGGCGCGGAGAGCGCGGCCGGGACCCAGACCGAGACGGCGACGGCCGCTACCATCACGGTGGTGAGCAATCGCCGCCAGAGCAGATGGTTCATGACTCTCAACCTCCGTTGACGGGATACTCAGGGATTCTCTGGGCGGTTGCTCCGGCCCTTCGGTCTGCTTGACTCTGCCCCTGGGGAAGCCGCTACGATGACGGCGTGGGGTCGGGCCAGGATCTCCTGCCGATCGGCCAGTTCTCCGAGGCCTGCCGGCTCTCGCTCAAGGCGCTGCGCGTCTACGACCGGCTGGGCCTCCTCAGGCCGGTGCACGTGGACAAGCAGACGGGGTACCGGTACTACCATGAAGACCAGATCCGGGCGGCACGATTGATCTCCATGATCAGGCGGTTGGAGATGCCGCTGGCCCTGATCAAGGACGTGCTGGTCGCCGACCCCGTGACCGCGGAGGATCACGTGACGCGGTTCTGGGCCGAGACCGAGCGCCGCATCGGCGAGGGACAGCGTATCGTGGCGTACGTCTCGGAACTCATCAGGGGAGGGACGCCGGTGGCGTACGAGGTGAGGACACGCGAGGTCGAGGACGGTCAGGCTCTAAGCGTTACGCGGGAGGTCTTCGTCCGCGATCTCCCCGCGTTCATCGACGCCGCGGCGAAGAACCTCTACGGCCACGTCGCCGATTTGGGCGGCAGGACGGATGGGCACCTCACCGTGATCTACCACGGGGAGGTGGGGGAAGAGAGCAATGGCCCCGTCGAGGTGTGCCTGCCGGTGCGGCGGGGCAGCGTGCCGCCTCGCGAGGATATGCGTCTGGTCGAGCTGCCCGCGGGCGTGGAGGCGTACACCACGATCACCGGCGCGCAGCTACGCTTCCCCGAGATCCTCAAGGCCTACGATGCCGTCCACGCCTGGATGAAGCGGAACGGCAGGCGCCCGGCGGGGCCGCCCCGCGAGATCTACTTCTCCGACGTGGACCATCCCGGGCCGAACGACCCCGTCTGCGACGTGGCCTGGCCTGTGCTGTAGGGCGGCTAGCGCAGCCGGGGGTCGAGGACTTCGCGCAGACCATCCCCGAGCAGATTGAGCGCCAGCACGGTGATGAAGATCGCGAGCCCGGGGTAGATCGCCATCCATGGCGCCGTGCTGAGGTACGGCTGCGCGAAGTTCAGCATCGAGCCCCAGGACGGGGTGGGCGGCTGGGTCCCCAGGCCGAGGAATGAGAGGGTGGCCTCCGCGGTGATCGCGGCCGCGGTGGAGAGGGATGCCTGCACAAGCATGGGGGAGAGGATGTTGGGAAGGATATGCTTCAAGATGATGCGCCCGTCGCCGGCCCCCAGCGCCCGCGCCGCCTCGACGTAGTTTGCCTCCCGCTCGCTCAGCACTTGCCCTCGCGAGAGGCGGATGAAGGCGGGCATGAAGACGATGCCGATGGCGATCATCGCGCGGTCGAGCCCGGCCCCCAGGACGGCCACGAGGGCCAGGGCCAGCACCAGGAAGGGGAAGGATAACATCGCGTCGGTGACCCGCATCAGCACGTCGTCCAGACGGCCCCGGTAGAACCCTGAGATGAGCCCCAGCGGCAGCCCGATGAGGACGGCAATGCCGACCGAGATGACGCCGGCGAGGAGCGAGATGCGCGTCCCGAAGAGGACGCGGCTCAACACGTCGCGGCCGAGGTCATCGGTCCCCATGAGGTGGTTGTTGCTCGGTGCTGCCAGCGTGTTGAAGAAGTCCGGCTTGATCGGACTGTACGGGGCGATCCAGGAGGCGAAGAGGGCCAGCACCACGATCAGCAGCACGACCCACAGCCCGACCAGGGCCAGCCGGTTGCGTGCGTAACGGCGCAGGAGGTAGCGGAAGCCATGGGTGCGTGGGGCGCGCGCAATCGGTGCCGGCAGGGCCACGTCGACGAGACGCGGGGTCCGCATCACCCGGCCCGTTCCTCCAGGCGGATGCGCGGGTCGAGGAACGCGTACGCGAGATCGACCAGCAGGTTGGCGGTGACGACGGCCAGGGCGGCGAACAGCACGACGCCCTGCACCATTGGGTAGTCGCGCGTCAGGATCGACTCCACAGCCAGGCGGCCGAGGCCCGGGACGGCGAAGATCGTCTCGGTGATGACGGCCCCACCAAGCAGGCCGCCGAGCTGGAGCCCCATGATCGTGGCCACGGGGATCATCGCGTTCTTCA
>DASSGA010000057.1:0-2613 GCA_035693805.1 bacterium
CCGACCGGCACCCCAGTATCCCTCACGATCGGGACGAACGGATCCGCCCGCCCGACCGGACCTGAAGGCACCGTCGACCGAGGGGCCACGGGCGGCACGGCCGCGGGCGCGGGGACCGGCTGGGCCGCGGGAGCGGGTGCCGATGGCGCGGCCGGCGCCGGCCGTGGGGTGACCGCAGCCGGAGCCGCCGGCGTCGTCGCCGCGGGCGGCGCACCGGCGAACAGCCGGCTGGCCAGGAGATAGCCGGCGGCCGCGACGAGCGCCAGGACGACCGCCCATCCCGCGATCGGGTTCTTCTTCAGGAACTCGCGGATGCGGTCCATCTACCGTGCCTCCTTGGGGAGCACAAACGTCTCGACGTCGAGCTGGGCGGAGAGATCGGGAACCTGTCGAGGCGAGACCACCACACGGCGCACGACGATGAGGCGCGGGAAATCATGCAGCCGGCTCATGAGCCGGAGAAGCTCGCTGTAGTCCGCGTTCATCGCGAGTTGAATCGGATAGCGCATGTAGCCGGCCGCGGCCGGTGGCGGCGGGGTCGCCCCCGAGGCCGTGGGCTGGGCCGGCTGCGCTGGCGCCGGCGCCTGAAGCTGGCCCGGACGGATCGCGATGAGATCGATCCGCAGATCCTTCGTCAGATTCTCCAACTGCACGAGCAGGACGGCGGTCTCCTTCGCCGTGGGCAGCTTGCTTTCCAGGGACGCGATCGTCGCCTGCAGCCGGGCATACTCCGCCTCCAGCTGCGGGGCCTGCCGGGCGCTGATCTCCATCCGCTCCAGCGTGCTCCGCCGCTCCGCGAGCTGACCCTGCAGAGCCCGGTACTCCGCCTGCCGCGGCGAGTAGATGTAGTAGTAGAACAGCAGGAACACGATCAGCGACGATCCGACGATCAACAGGATCCGTTCACGGCGGCTCATCGGACGTTCGCCTCCTTCGCCGGACGGACGAACTTCCCTGTCAGAGAGAAGTTGATGACCGGAGTCCTCCCGACGCTCTGCTTCTGACTGACGACCATGTCGACCGCCTCAAACAACTCGGACTCTTCGAGGCTGACCATGAACCGGGCCACGGCGGTATAGGTCATGCCGTAGCCGCTGAAGGTGAGCGCGCCGCCGTCATTCGCCTGCACCTGAACCAACCACACGTCTTTGGGCAGCACGGCCCGCAGTTCCTCCAGGATCACATCCCAGGGGACCCGGGAGGCTTCCAGGCTCTTCAAGAGATCGGCCTTCCGGCGGGCGGTCTCAATCGCCTTCCGCAACTCCTCCACCCGGGCCACCTTGGGGCGCAGGACCTCGATCTGTTCGTTCACCCGCGCCACCTCGGCCTTCACCGCCGTATTGCGTGCGTTCAGCCAGAGCGTGGCGGCGGTCACGACCACCAGCAGGGCCGCGCCGACCACCACGAGGAGGAGGCGGGGAGCAATGGGTCGCCGCTGAACCCGTTCACGCGGCAGCAGGTTGATCCGGATCATCGTTCGGCCGCTCCTCTCATCGCCAGTCCGACCGCGGTCGCCAGCGCCGGCGCCCGTTGTTTCCGGTCCCCGCCCAGGACCCGCTCGGAGGCCTCACAGGCGGCGAAGGGATCGCCGACGATGGTCTCTACGCCGAGCTCCAGGGAGAGGAACCGGTCGAGGTTCGCCAGCCGAGCCGTCCCGCCGCTCAGCACGACGCGCCCGACGCGGCTCTCACGCCATCGCGTCTGGAAGTAATCCAGGGACCTCCGGATCTCGGTGGCCAGGTCGCCCAGGATCGGCAGCATGACGTCATGCAGGGTCAGCACCGTCTTGTCGTCGGGCAGAGGTTCGCCTTCGAGGAGCACGGCGCCTTTGTCTTCTTTCAGTTGCTCCGCCGACTTGAACTCCATGTCCATGCGGGCGGCGACGGCCTTGGTCAGGCTGTCCCCCCCGATGTTGACGTTGCGGGTCAGGCGCATCGCGCCGCCCTCGGTGATCACGATGTCCGTCGTCTCCGCCCCGAGGTCCACGAAGACGGCCGCCTCGCCGCCGCCGTTCGTGTGCGCCTGCGCGTCCAGGGCGCGCATCACGGCGAACGACTCCACGTCCAGCACGAAGGGCGTGAGCCCCGCGGCCTCGAGGGCCTGGACGTGCTTGTCCACGATCTCGCGCCGCGCCGCGACCAGGAGGACGACCATCTTCCGCTGGTTGTCCTCGGTGGTCTCCCCGATGACGTCGAAGTCCATGTTCACTTCGCGCACGCCGTAGGGGATGTAGCGCTCGGCCTCGAAGCGCGCCGCCTGCTTGAGCTCGTCATCGCTCATCGGCGGCAGCTTCAGTTCGCGGACGATCACGGCCTGGCCGCCCACGGCGGCCACGACGCGGCCGGGCCGGACCCCGGCTTCACTCAGCACCTTGCGGATGGCCAGCCCCAGCACGGCCGGGTCCATGACCTGGCCTTCCTTCACTGCGCCCGCGGGGGTCTCGCCCTGGCCGGTGTGCAGCACCTTGAAGCGCGGCCCCGCCCCGGCCAGCTCGACCACCTTGATGGCGTGGCTGCCGACGTCCACCCCGACGAACGACTTGCTCCCAAACAGTGCCATCGCTGATCTCCTAAGCTGTGACCTTACGTGCCGCTATCGCTCCCACCATCCTCT
>DASSGA010000058.1:0-2949 GCA_035693805.1 bacterium
CCGGATCTCGCCGTGCGGCCCCCGCGGAGCAAACCCCTGCGCGATCTGGCGGCGGAGACGGGTGTCAGCACGTTCGCGCCGCGCTGATCGGGACGGCCGGCGGTCAGCGGGTCACAAACGCGTCAATTCCCCGGCCGCGCAGGTCAGCCGCCGCCTGATCGGCGGCGCGATGGTCGGCGAAGCTTCCTACCCGCACCAGGTAGAGGGGCCCTGAGCGCGTGATCGAAGCGGCAAACCCGCTCCGGCGCATCTCCGTGAGTTGAGCCGCTGCGTTCTCCGCCAGCCGGTAGGCTCCCACCTGCACGTGATACACCCCTCCCTGCGGTGCCGGCGCCGCCTGCGCACGGGGCGGACCCGTCTGCCGCAGTCGCTGCGCGGTGAGGGTGAGCAGGGGATCGATCGGAAGGCTGTTCAGCCGGATCTCGAAATGCAGGTGCGGCCCGCGCGCGTTGCCCGTCGAACCCACCCGGGCGACGTCCTGTCCCGCATCGACCAGTTGCCCGTCCGTGGCGAGGAGCTGGGAGGCATGGCCATAGAGTGAGGTCACGCCGCCGCCGTGGTCGATGATCAGCGTGCGCCCGTACCCTGAATACCATCCGGCGTGGATCACCCGGCCGGGCCTCGCGGCGCGAATCGGGGTGCCATACGGCGCCGCGATGTCGATGCCGTCGTGGTGCCGGCTCCACCTCCATCCGAATCGAGAGGTCAGTGAGCCGCGGGTCGGCCAGAGGAATCCGAGGGCGATCGACGCGGTCGATGCTGATCGCATGCTGGAACCCCGGCTCTGCGGCCGCGGCGTGCTGGCCGCCGCGGGGATCCGCAGCCGCTGCCCGGCCCGCAGGCGGTGAGGATTCTCAAGAGCGTTGGCCTCGACGATCTGTTCCACCGTCAGGCCGTGGGACCGGGCAAGATCCCAGAGTGTCTGGCCCTGGCGGACGACGATCGTGGTCGGGACGGCGGACGGCCGCGGATCCGCTTGAGCGGGCCTGGCCTGGGCGGGGGGCTCGTCGGCAGCCGGAGGAGAGGCCGCGGGCGCCACCTGGGCCGCGTCTACCACCGGCAGCAATCGGCCCAAGGCCTCCTGGCGTGCCACGAGGGACTGATGTGCTGTTCGGAACGGTGGCAGGAGACCGGTGGCGGTGGGACGGTCGGAGTGCGTCGCGGACAGCCCCCCGGTCGGGACGGCGAGGGTTGTCAGGACAACCATGAAGGATGTCAGACGGACCGTCCGCATGCCTCACCTGCGTGTGCAGTTGCTTCCGGGTGGAGAGTACTTTTCACTCTACAAGCGAAACATTCACTTTCCTGCCGCCGGGGACCGGCGGTTAGACGACCGCGGACATCAGTCGAGCGCAGCCATCACGTGCTTGACCTGTGTATACTCCTCGATCGCGTACGCCGACATGTCCTTGCCGTAACCGCTGTGCTTGTAGCCCCCGTGGGGCATCTCCGCCGTCAACCCGAAATGCGTGTTGATCCACACCGTGCCGAACTGCAGGCGGCGCGCCGCCCGCAGGGCGCGGCCGATGTCGCGGGTCCACACCGAGGCGGCGAGACCGTAGTCCACGCTGTTGGCCCACGTGATGGCCTGCTCGTCATCGGCGAACCGCTGCACGGTCACGACCGGTCCGAAGATCTCTCGCTGGATGATCTCCGCATCTTGCGTGACGTTGGCGACCACGCTCGGCGTGTAGAAGAATCCCCGGGTCCCGATCCGGTCCCCGCCGGTCATCACCCGGGCCCCCGCCCCGCGCGCCCGCGCCACGAATCCCGCAACCCGCTCCAGCTGCTGTCGGGACACCAGGGGGCCAACCTCCACCTGCTCGTCCTGAGGATCGCCGACCTTGATGGACTCCACCGCGGGCACGAGCGCGCCGAGGAGGGCGTCATGGATCCGCGGTCCTGCCAGCACGCGCGTCGCAGCGGTGCAGTCCTGCCCGGTGTTGGCATACCCCGCGAACTTCACCATGTTCACCACCGCATCGACCGCCGCATCATCGAAGACGATGACCGGGGCCTTGCCTCCGAGCTCCAGGTGCACTTTCTTGAGCGATTCCGCCGAGGTCTTCGCCACGATCTTCCCGGTGGCGACATCGCCGGTGAGGGAGACCATCCCCACGCGCGGATGTTCCACCAGGCGGGAGCCCACGGGAACACCATCCCCGGTGATGACATTCAGCACGCCAGGCGGGAAGATGTCCGCGGCCAGCTCCGCGAGGCGCAGCGACGTGAGCGGCGTCCATTCGGACGGCTTCAGGATGACGCAGTTGCCGGCGGCGAGCGCCGGCCCGATCTTCCAGACCGCCATCATCAAAGGGTAGTTCCACGGCGCGATCTGGGCGACCACGCCGATCGGCTCGCGCCGGATCCAGCTCGTCATCCCGCGCACATACTCGCCGGTGGCCTTCCCCTCCAGGGCGCGCGCGGCGCCGGCGAAGAAGCGCAGGTTGTCGGAAATGAACGGCAGGTCGGCCCGGGAGACGGTGATCGGCTTGCCGACGTTGCGCGACTCGATCTGCGCCAGTTCCCCGGCGTGTGCGTCGATGCGGTCGGCCAGGCGCAGCAGCATGCTCATGCGCTCGCCCGGAGTGCTGTCCGACCAGGCCACGAACGCGTGCGCGGCCGAGGCGACGGCCCGGTCCACGTCCTCCCGGGATCCCCGCGGGACTTCCGCGATGACCTCTCCGGTCGCGGGGTTCAGGATCTGCTCCCGCTCCCCGCTGGATGCCTCGACCCACTCCCCGCCGATGAACATGCGGTGCCACTCCATCAACGCCTCGCCTCCGGGGCACGATCTCGGGTGTTGCGTCCTGTTCCGCCCCCGCGGAAGGACTCCTCCCCCCCGGCGAGAACCGTTACGGGAAGTTCCGCTCGGGGCAGGTCAACTCCAGGGGGAGGCACCCTATGCGAAGGACGATAGGGGCGGTCGCTGGCGTCATCACGCTCGTC
>DASSGA010000059.1:0-4267 GCA_035693805.1 bacterium
GGTCCCTATGTCGTGGCGGTCCCGACTCAGCTGACGCCCGAGCTCGAAGCCGAGGGCCTGGCCCGCGAATTCATCCGCCGGATTCAGGAGCTGCGCAAGCAGTCGGGCTTCGACATCGCCGACAGGATCGTGGTCCAGTACCGGGCGTCGGATCGGCTGGCGAAGGCCGTCGCCGCGAATGCCGAGGTCGTCGCCGCCGAAGTCCTTGCCGTCCGGCTGGAGGAAGATTCTCGGCCGGGTGGAGAATCGACCGCGGAGGCTGAATTCGACGGGGAAACGGCGACCGTGGGCCTTCGCAGGGCTTCCGCCGGCTGACGCCGTCCCACCCTACGGTAGAATGGCTCACATCATCGAGCGTGTGGAGGAAGGCTTGACGCGAGCGCGGGACTACGTCTTCTTGAGTGCAGTCGCCAGCGTGATCGTTGCCCTCGACCAATGGACGAAGTATCTGGTTCGGACTCGGCTCGAGGTCGGTGAAATCTGGGCGCCGGTGCCGGCGCTCGCACCGTATGTCCGCATCGTTCACTGGAACAACACCGGCGCGGCCTTCGGCCTGTTGCCCTCGGCCAGCCTGGTCTTCACCATCGTCGCCATCATCGTTTCTGTGGCGATCATCTTCTACTTCCCCAGGGTGCCCGGCAGCCAGCCCATTCTTCGCCTGGCGCTGGCCATGCAGCTGGGCGGCGCGGTGGGCAATCTGATCGACCGTCTGTGGCAGGGAACCGTCACAGACTTCATCTCCATCGGAACCTTTCCGGTGTTCAACGTTGCCGACTCGTGCATCTCCATCGGCGTGGCGCTGCTGGTGGCCGCCATGTGGGTTGAGGAGCGCCGTCTCCGGGCGGGGGCGGAGGGAGAGGCCCCCGAGGAACCGGGAGCCGTGTGACTCCTGAAGTGCATGTGGTCGACGCGCCGGCTCTGGGTGGTCGCCTCGATCGCCTGCTGGCGGAAGCGTTGCCCTTCTTGTCGCGAAGTCGAATCCAGCAACTGATCCGCGCCGGCGAGGTTCAGGTGAACGGCGTCGTCGCCCGCAAAGCGGGTATGCGCCTGGAAGGCGGAGAGAACCTCCTCGTGGCCCTCCCGCAGCCGCAGCCCGCCGGCCTCGAACCCGAAGCGGTTCCCCTCGAGATCCTCTACGAAGATGAACGAGTGCTGGCCGTCAACAAACCTGCGGGTGTGGTTGTGCATCCGTCGGCCGGGCATGAGCGCGGGACGCTGGTGCACGCCGTGCTGGGGCATTGCCCCGACCTCCCGGGCGTAGGCGGCCTGGCCAGGCCGGGAGTCGTCCACCGCCTCGACCGCGATACCTCGGGGGTTATTCTCTTTGCCAAAGATGATCAGGCCCACCGGTCGCTCCAGGAGGCATTCCGGTCCCGCGAGGTGGAGAAAGTCTATCTGGCGATCGTCGATGGACATCCGCCTACACCCAAGGGTCGCATCGAGGCCGCCGTGGGACGCGATCCGCGCTCACGCGTTCGAATGGCGATTCGGCCCGTGGGCAAAGGCAGGGCGGCGACGACGGTCTACACCGTTCTCGAAACTTTTCGCGAGCACAGTTTCGTCGAGGTCAGACCGGTGACTGGACGAACGCATCAGATCCGAGTCCACTTGAGCTTCCTCGGCTGCCCCGTCACCGGCGATACGACGTACGGACGCAAGCGCGCCACCTTGCCGGTCGATCGGCAGCTGCTCCACGCCTGGAAACTCTCGCTGAGGCTTCCGGGGGCCGAGAAGCGGACGACGTTGACGGCGCCGCTTCCGGCGGACTTCGAGGAGACGCTCGCCGCCCTGAGGGCCTCGACGCCGGTCCGCGAGGGCGGCCGGCCCATGGGAAAGAAGCGATGATGGATCGCATCGATCTGCGCTCTGACACGGTCACCCATCCCACCCCGGCTATGAGAAAGGCGATGGCCGAGGCCGAGGTCGGCGACGATGTCTTCGGCGACGACCCGACGGTCAACCGGCTGCAGGCCGTCGCCGCCGAGAAGCTGGGCAAGGAAGAGGGGCTCTTCGTTCCTTCGGGGACCATGGGCAATCTGGCGGCGGTGCTGAGCCACTGCAATCGAGGCGACGAAATCATCCTGGGGGACCAGTGCCACACGGCGATGTACGAGGCCGGAGGTGTGGCTGCCTTGGGGGGCGTCCACCCGCGGACGGTTGTGACCGGCCCCGACGGGACTCTTCCGCTGGAGTCCATCGAAGGCGCCATCCGCGGCGACGACGTTCACTTTCCCATCACGCGCCTCATCTGTCTGGAGAACACCCACAACCGCTGTGGCGGCGTGGCGCTGTCGGTCGACTACACCCGGAAGGTGGGAGCTATCGCCGTGCGTCATGGTCTCCGCCTGCATCTGGATGGGGCGCGCATCTTCAACGCCGCGGCCGCAACGGGCTCGTCCGCCGCCGAACTGGCGGAGCCGGCCGACTCGGTGACTTTCTGCCTTTCGAAGGCGCTGTGCGCGCCGGTCGGGTCGGTGTTGTGCGGGAGCGGAGAATCCATCCGCAAGGCGCGTCGGATTCGCAAGCAGCTCGGCGGGGGGATGCGGCAGGCGGGCGTGCTGGCTGCTGCCGGCCTCGTTGCCCTCGAAACGATGACCGACCGGCTCGGGGAGGACCATCGCCGCGCGCGCAGGTTGGCTGACGGGCTTCGATCGATCCCAGGCGTGTCCCTCGAGCAGGATCCGCCGCCCACAAACATGGTCTACCTCCATCTGGCCCCCGACATTCCGCTCGACGGAGGGGGCATGGAGGCAGCGCTGGAGCGTCAAGGCATCCTGATCCATGCGGTTGGACCGCGACGGATCCGCCTCGTCACGCACTACTGGATCGACGACGAAGGCGTCGATCGCACGATCGAGGCCTTCCGCGTCGCTCTGGCCGGTTGAATTCGCGCCCAAGACATCCGATGCAAGACGCTGCTTGACCGCCCTCGCGCGGGTATGGTAGACTTCGCCGAGTTGGGGGTGTGGTGTAGCGGCCCAACACGCTGCCCTGTCAAGGCAGAGACCGCGGGTTCGAATCCCGTCATCCCCGCCAGCACCGCCCGGTTTCGTGCCGGGCGGCTTTGCGTCCGAGGCACGTGCGAGTCGAGCCAGCCCTTGCGTCCGTCGCGGGGTGCTTGACACTCGCGGAATCGGCGTGGTACTCTCTACCGTCTTTCCTCCACATTAGGGGACGCCACCATGGGGGATTCCAAGCGTTTCTGGGTGGCCTTCAATCTCGTGCACGGGATCGGAGCGGTTCGGTTTGCGTCTTTGCTCGAGTCCTTCGGCGACTTGGAACGCGCCTGGAGCGCCTCCCCCGACGACCTGCTGGCCTGCGGCATCGGCCCTCAGGCGGTTCGTCGCATCATCGAAGCGCGACGTTCGCTCGATCTCGACGCCGAGATGGCGAGGCTCGAGCAATCCGGCGCGCAGCTTCTCACCTGGATGGACGATTCGTATCCATCGCGCTTGCGCGAGGTCCCGGCAGCGCCTCCGGTTCTCTACACTCGAGGTCATATCCTCCCCGGCGACCGGAACGCGGTGGCCGTCGTTGGAACTCGCCGGCCGAGTCCCTACGGGCAAAGCGTGGCGCGCGACCTCGGTGCCGCCCTCGGCGTGCACGGTGTGACGGTGATTTCCGGACTCGCTCGAGGCATCGATGCGATTGCGCATCGCGCCGCCCTGGACGCCGGCGGGCGGACGCTGGCCGTCCTCGGCTCCGGCCTGGACGAGATCTATCCCGCGGAGCACCGCCGATTGGCAGAGGAGGTCGCCGCCAACGGCGCTTTGGTCACGGATTACTCGCTCGGCACGCGCCCGGAGGCGGCGAACTTCCCGCCGCGGAACCGGATCATCTCCGGCCTGTCGCGTGCCGTGGTCATCGTCGAGGCCGGCGAGGAAAGCGGCGCCCTGATCACGGCGCGCTTTGCCGCCGATCAGGGGCGGGATGTGTTCGTGGTCCCGGGGAGCATTTACAGTCGTGCCTCGCGCGGCACGAATCGCCTGCTCCAGGAGGGCGCCGCGCCGATGTTGACCCCGGACGACGTGTTGGAGGCGGTGCGCCCAAGATCGTCCGAGGACTTCGCGCCGATGGAACTTGCCGAACCGGATGATCCGATCGAGCGGGCCGTCTTGCGTTTGCTCTCGGCCGAGCCGGCTCACGTGGACGACCTTGCGGCGCGCGCCGGAGAACCGATCGCGCAGGTGACGGCGGCGCTCTCCCTGCTCGAGCTCCGCGGCTTGATTCACCACGTCGGAGGCATGCATTACGTCCGCGCACGGTC
>DASSGA010000060.1:0-3038 GCA_035693805.1 bacterium
AGACCGGCCAGTTGGGAAGTGGATTCCTCGTGGTGTGGCGAACACCTGCTTTGTAGGGTAGGTACGAGACGCAGCGAGATTGAACCGCGGAGCGAACGGCGGCGATGGAACGGCTGGCACTCGTGTTCTTCGTCTACGGCCTGGCCTTCTTTGCCATGGGCCTGGCGATCGCGCTGGAGGCGCGCCGCACCACCGATCTGCGCCTGGCCAGCTCGCTTAAGTATCTCGCGGCCTTCGGCCTGCTGCATGCCGCGGTGGAATGGATCGACATGTGGCTGCTGCTGCCCTGGCCCCTCGTCTCGGCCACGGCCGCCGCCCTGCGCGTGGTGCGCCTCGCCCTCTTCGTGGGCTCCACGGTCCTCCTGGCCGTCTTCGGCACCACGTTGCTCGGTGCCCTGGACCCCCGCTACCGCTGGGTGCGCTGGATCCCACCCGCGCTGCTCCTCTTCTGGCTGGTGTACTGGGTGATTGGCCCGCACCTCAATCCGCTGGCCACAGCGCGCTGGACGCCGAGCGAGCTGTCCTGCCTGCGCTGCCATGACGGCGTCTCGCCCGCGCCGGCCGGTCCGGCCACCGGCTGGGTGCCGTCGATGACCGTGGGAGATATCTGGGTGCGGTACCTGATCTACCTCCCGGCCTCGGCGTTCGCCGCCTCGGCGCTATGGATCCAGGGACGCTTGTTCGTCCAGAGCGGATACCGGCGCATCGCCCGCGACTGCCGGTGGATGGCCGCAGCGTTCGCCGCGAACGGCGTCGTCGCCGGGCTCATCGTCCCCCCCGCGCACTTCGGCCTGGCGAACTGGCTGAACTACGACCGGTTCCTCTCCGTGGTCGGCGTGCCGCCGCAAGTGTTCCGCGCCGCGCTCGCCGTGGTCATCGCCCTGTTCGGCGTGCGCATCCTGCGGGTCTTCGACATCGAGTACGCGCACCGCTTGGCCGCGGCCCAGGAGGGCGAGCTGCGGGCGAAGAGCGAGGCGCTCGAGGTGGCCAACCGTGCGGCCGAAGAGCTGGAAGAGAAGGTCAAGGACCGCACCGAGGAGCTCTTCGAGCAGGTCCGCCGTCTGGCCATCCTGGAGGAACGAGACCGGCTGGCCCGAGAGATGCACGACAGTCTTGGTCAGGTGCTGGGGTTCGTGAACCTCAAGACCAAGGTCGCCGAAGATCTCATCGGGCGCGGGCGCGCCGCGGAAGCGGGGACGGAACTGGGGCAGATGCGCGGCGCCGTGCAGGAAGCTTACGAGGACGTCCGGCAGGCCATCCTCAGCCTGCGCACCACGCCGCAGGCGAAGGGCCTGCTGCCGAGCCTCGGCGAGTACGTGCAGCGGATGCGGGAGCAGACCGGGCTCGACATCCGTCTCGAATCTGCCGACGGGCTACGCCTGGCCCCGGCGGTCGAGGCCCAGGTCATCCGTATCGTCCAGGAGGCCCTAACCAACGTCCGCAAGCACGCGCAGGCCCGATCCGTGGAGGTCCGCTTCACGCGGGCCGGAACCGGCGCGACGGTGACGATCGCCGACGACGGCAAGGGGTTTGATGTGGCCGGCGTCGAAGGCGCGAAAGGGATGCACTTCGGCCTGCTCACGATGCGGGAGCGGGCGGAGAGCATCGGCGGCGCCCTGCAGGTGACCTCCGAGCCGGGGCAGGGGACGAAGGTGATCCTGTGGATGCCATCCGCGTCCTGATCGTCGATGATCACCAGCTGTTCCGCCGCGGCGTGAGCTCGCTGCTCGCCGGTCGCGAGGACATCGAGGTCGTCGGCGAGGCGAACAACGGCGCCGAGGCGATCGAGCGCGCGCGGGAGCTGATGCCCGACGTCGTGCTGATGGACATCAAGATGCCGGGTCTCGACGGCCTGGCCGCGACGAAGCAGCTGAAGGCGGAGATGCCCTACGTCCGGATCATGATGCTGACCGTCTCGGAAACCGACGAGGACCTGTTCGAGGCGATCAAGGCGGGGGCGTCGGGGTACCTGCTGAAGAACGTCGACCCGGACCACCTCGTGGCCTCCGTCCTACAGGTCCAGCGCGGCGAGGTCCCCATCGCGCCGACCATGGCGGCGAAGATCCTGCGCGAGCTCACCACGCCCTCGGAGACGTCCATCCACTCCCTGACGTCGCGCGAACGCCAGGTGCTGGAGTTGCTGGCCAGCGGCATGGCCAACAAGGAGATCGCCTTCACCCTGAAGATCTCCGAGAATACCGTGAAGAACCACCTGCGCAACATCCTCGAGAAGCTCCACCTGCAGAACCGCGTCCAGGCCGCCCTCTACGCCGTGCGCATGGGGCTCGTCGACCGCCCGTCTGACCCGAGCTGACCTCCTCACATCAGGCGGGGACCTGACCCCGCGACCCCCCAACGCGCCGGCCGTTAGTCTCCCGCGGTCATCTCCGCTGGTCGTCCTGACTACCCCCGACTAGTCGACCGGTGTGCCTGCGGTGGCCGTCTTTGGGCATCCCCAATCGCCTGTGGGCTCGATGGGCGTGTGTCGCCCTGTCGTGTACGGTGGGGGTGGAGGCGATATCCGTGAGGCCACGGGTCTTCATCTGGTACGGGCACTACCTCTTCGCGAACGTGATGGCCCCGATGCTGCGGCGCGAAGGCATGGAGGTCATCGGCATGGCCACCGATAGCCTGGCCGCCGTGCCCGCCATCCTCGCCGCCCATCCGGATGTCGTCGTCACCGACCGCATCGTCGAGCGCGAGCATCCGCTGGGGATCGCAGAGATCATCCGCGGCAGCGCCCGGGTGCGGGTCCTGGTGCTGGATCTGATCGAGGACGAGATGCGCATCTACGACGGCGTGGGCCAGGGAGCGGCAAAGCTGACCTCGATCATCAGGGCGATCGAGGACGCGGTGGAGCGCCCCGGACTGCCCATGGCCGGGTGAAGGGGGGAGCAACGATGCATCCGATCGGAATCGCACTGGCCTTCCTGGTCTTCTGGTCGCTGGTCGCGGCGGGAGCGTTCCTCGCGCTGTCCGCGGGGAACCGGCTCCGCACCGTCGCCGTCCGCCGGGTGCCGGGGGAGGTCGTCCACCTG
>DASSGA010000061.1:0-12937 GCA_035693805.1 bacterium
ACGCGGCATCTGGACCGCTCTTGCCTTGCTAGCGGTGACTGTAGATGTTCTCGAGCACGACGATCGAGGCGTCCACGAGCATGCCGATGCCCATCGCCAGCGCCCCGAGCGTCATGAGGTTCAGGGTGTAACCCGCAAAGAACATCAGGGCAAACGTCGCGATCACGGAGACCGGCAGGGCGGTCGCGATGATCAGCACGCTGCGCCAGTCGCGCAGGAAGAAGAAGAGCACCCCGACGGCGAGCCCGCCGCCGATCAGGATGGCCTGCTGCACGGAGGAGAGGGCCCGGCGGATGAAGCGCGCCCCGTCGTTCAGGACGAGCAGGTCCGCCCCGCGCAGGGTCGGCCGGACGTCGCGGACCTCCCGCTGGATGCGGTCGGAGACCGCGACCGTGTTGGCGCCCGATTGCCGCTGGACCTGGACGAGCACACCGGGCTGCCCGTTGACCCGGACGAGGCTCGTGCGCTCCTCCTCACCCTGCGACACCCGCGCCACGTCCGAGACATACACCGGCACGCCGCCGTGCACCGTTACGACCGTGCGCTCGATCTGCCCCAGATCCTGATACTGGCTGAGGACCCGCAGACCCAGCCGCCGCGTCCCTTCGATCACCTGGCCGCCGGGCGCGACGAGGTTGGCGCCGGCCAGCGCGGTCATGATCTCCCGCTCCGAGAGCGCAAAGGCCTGCATGCGCACGGGATCCATCTCGACCAGGACGCGCCGACGTACGCCGCCGGAGACCGTCACCGCGGCGACCCCGGAGACGCGCTCGAGGCGGAACTGCAGCTGGTCCTCGGCGATCTGCCGGAGCTCGACCGGCCCCACCTCGGGGGAGCCGCTGACGAGTCCGAGCTGCATGATGGGTGACTGCGACGGATCGAACTTGAAGACGATGGGCGTGGATGCCGCCTCAGGCAGCCGCCGGCGGGCTCGCTCGATGGCTACCCGGACGTCCGCGGCCGCGGCATTCAGGTCGGTGCCGAACGGGAAGGTGACGGTGACGCGGGAGCTGCCCTCGGACGAGTTGGAGAAGACGTCCTCGACGCCCACGGCGGTACTCACGGTCTCCTCAAGCACGCGGGTGACGAGGTTCTCGACCTCCTCGGGTCCCGCACCCGGATACTCCGTGCTGATGCTCAGGCTCGGGAACGACAGCTCCGGCAGCAGATCGAGCGGGAGGCCGAGCAGGCTCGTGATGCCGAGCAGGACGACGATGGCGAAGGCCATCAGCGTCCCGATGGGCCGGGTAACGGCGGTTCTGATGAGGTTCATGGCCGCCCCACGGGGGCGCCGGAACCCGAACCGGGCACGACGACAGGCGCACCGTCGCGCAGTGTGCGGTGGCCCGCAACGGCGACCAGTTCGCCCGCCCTCAGCCCGCTCGTGATCTCGACGAGCGTGCCGTCCGAGATGCCCAGTTGCACGGCCCGCTCGCGCGCGGTGCCGTCCTGGATCACAAAGACGGTGGAGCCGGCGGGCCGCTCGAGCACGGCCTCCAACCGGATCGCCACGACGTTCTCGCGGCGGGCCAGCAGGATCTCCACATTCGCAAACATCCCTGGGCGGAGGCGGCCTCCCGGGTTCGGCACCTCGATCCGGACCTCCGCGGTCCGGGTCGCCGTGGACAGGATCGGACTGATGCCGGTGACGCGGCCGGCGAAGACCTCGTCGGGCAGGGCGTCGGTCCGGACCACCACGGGGACACCCACCTGGATGCGGTGCAGGTCGCGTTCGATGACGGGGACGGCGATCACCGCCGGATCGGTGTCGATCACGCGGAACAGCGGTGTGGCCGGGGTGATGGCCTGTCCCCGCTCAACCAGCCGGCGGCCCACGACCCCGCCCACCGGAGCGGCGATGGCGCTCTCACCCAGCATGCTCTCCGCCTGCAGCAGCGAAACGCGCGACTGCTCGAGACGGGTCATCGCCTGGCGGTGGGCCACGTCCGCCTCCACGACCTGCGCCCGGGCGATCTGCACCGCCTCGGGTCTCGGGTCCCGCCGCAGCAGCGCGAGCTGCTCCTCGGCGGAGCGCAGACGGGCCTCCTGCACGGTCACATCCATCCGCGCGGCGTCGAGCTGCTGCCGGGACACGTACCCCTGCGCGAACAGCTCCTCCTGGCGCCGCCGCTGCTCGCGGCTGAACTCCACGCTCGCGCGGGCCTGGCCAACCTGCTCTTCCGCCTGCCGCAGCGACTCCGGTGCCGGTCCTGCCATCACCTGAGCCAGCCGGGCCTGCTGCGTGAGCAGCGCGGCGCGTGCCGCATCCACCTGCAGACGCTGGGTGTCGAAGGCGGCGCGGGCCTGCGCGGCCTGGAAGCGGAGGTCCTTGGGGTCGAGCCGCGCCAGGATCTGTCCCGGCCGGACGGTCTGCCCCTCCTCCGCCACGATCTCGGCGATGACCCCGCCGACGCGGGCGGTGACATCGACGCTGGAGGTGGCGGAGACCTCGCCGATGTGGGTCGAGCGCAACGAGAGAGTGACACGCGAGACGCGGGCGGCCTGCACGATGGTCCCCGCCGGGCCGCGCCCGTTCGGTCCAGCCGGCACCTGGCGGTTCCGCAGGGCCGCGCTCGTGCGCCACGCCAGCAGCGCTACGAGCGCCACGATGCCGGCGAGAAACACCATCTTCCGTGCCGACCGCATCCTGTGCACCGCCTTGACGGAACTCACGCCGGAGAGGATTGCTTCCCGCCGTGCAGGGTTACTTCCTTGCCGTCTCCGCGTGCATTTCGACGGGGTAGCATCGGCCGCCGGAGCACACCCACGTCTGCTGCGCCTGGCGGCTCTCGAGCTGGAGCGTCGCATGGGAGATGCCGAAGCGGTCCGCCAGCGTGGTCTGCAGCGAGCGCAGCACCGCCGAGGCTTCTGCATCGTCGGCGAGCACGACGTGCGAGGTGAGGACCGGGAAGTCCCCCGTGATGGACCAGACGTGCAGATCGTGCAGGTCGGCCACACCGCCCACCGCCCGCATCGCCCCCATTACCTCCTCGTAGCGCATCCCGTGGGGGATGCCCTCCAGCAGGACGTTCAGGCTGTCCCGCATGAGGCGCCAGGCGCTGACCACGATGAGGATGCCGATGAGCGCGCTGATCAGGGGGTCCGCCAACGTCCACCCGGTACCCAGGATGATGAGCGAGGCCGCGACCGTGGCCACCGAGCCCAGCAGATCGCCGACGACGTGGAGGAACGCCCCGCGAAGATTGAGGTTGGCCCGGTGGGTCCGGGAGAGGATGAGGACGCTCACGACGTTGGCCAGCAGCCCGGCGGTAGCGATCCCCAGCATCAGGCCGCCCTGCACCTGGGGCGGCTCGCGCCATCGCTCGTACGCCTCGGCGAAGATCAGGCCCGCGATCAGCATCAGCGTCGCGCCGTTGGCCAGCGCCGCGACGATCTCCACGCGGTGGAACCCGAAGGTCTTCTCCGCCGTGGCCGGGCGCGTGACAACCCACAGCGCAAAGAGGCTCAGGCCCAGCGCCGCCGCGTCGCTGGCCATGTGGCCCGCGTCGGCGAGCAGGGCCAGACTCCCGGAGAGGATACCGCCCGCGATCTCGACGACGAGGAGGAGGACGGTGATGGCCAGCGCTGCGCCGAGCCGCCGGCGATCGTGGTCGTGGCGGTGGGTCAGGTCGTGGGCCATCGCTCAGCGCGCCCCCGTGCGCAGGAAGGTGAAGATCGCCCGGTGGATCGCGCTGCGGTGCTGCGCGTTCCGAAACATGTACGTCCCGTGCAGTCCCGTGGGGATGACGATGAGCTGTTTGGGCTGGGGGGTCCGCGCG
Source organism: bacterium (assembly GCA_035693805.1). Taxonomy (GTDB): domain Bacteria; phylum Sysuimicrobiota; class Sysuimicrobiia; order Sysuimicrobiales; family Kaftiobacteriaceae; genus Kaftiobacterium. Next base: position 3,780 of record DASSGA010000061.1, read on the forward strand.
TACATGGTCTTTACGCTGCTGTTGAAGGGCGCGTCACGGCTGCCGACGATGAAGAGCTTCCGCATGCGCAGGTTCGGGAGGTGGGGCTGGACGTTGAGGCCCCGGAACACCATCCCGCTGGCGATGACGACGAGGCCATCCACCTTCGTCTGGCCCGCGGCGATGATGGACGACGTGCCGCCCATGCTCGCGCCCATCAGGACGATCGCCTTGGGATTCCGAGTGCGGATGAAGGTCACCGCGGCGAGCGTGTCCCGATACACGTTCGCGATCACGAGGCGGCCGGATGACGTCCCGACGCCGCGGAAATCGAAGGTGAGGACGGTGTACCCCTGCGCGGCCAGCTGGCCGGCAAGATCGTACCAGATGGACTGGGTCGTTCCGTACATGTGGGAGAAGACGACGGCGGTCGAGCCCCCCGGCCACAGGTGCCCCCGCAGGGTGATGCCGTCGGAGCTCCGGAAGCTGACGTGGACGGGCGACGGCGCGGCCGGGGCCGGCACCGCCGGCACGCACAGGATGGCCACGACCGCGGCGGCGGCGAGTGCGCGACGGCGGAGGCGCATCACATCACCGCTTTGACCAGTCCGCCGTCCACCTGCAGGGTTGTCCCATTGACGAAGCTGGCTCTCGGTGAAGCAAGGAACACGACCACGTTCGCGAACTCTTCGGGCGTCCCGACGCGGCCGAGGGGGATCTGGCTGGTCCACAGCCGGCGCTCGGCGTCTTCATAGCCAATCCCTTCCCGCTCGGCATACGTCCGAGTCAGCGACTGCAGCCGCTCGGTGGCGATGGGACCCGGGCACACCGTGTTCACGAGGATGTTGTCCGGCGCGAGCTCGGCGGCCAGGGTCTTGGCCAGCCCCACCACCGCCAGGCGGACGGCATTGCTCAGCACGAGGTTCGGCAACGGCTGCTTCACGGTGAACGAGGTGACGTTGAGGATGCGTCCTCCGCCCTGCGCGCGCATGTGCGGGACGACCTGACGGCACAGCCGCACCGCGCTCATCAGGTTCAGCCCGATCCCCGCCCACCACTCCTCCTCCGTGATGTCGGTGAACGGCTTCGAGGGCGGCCCGCCCGCGTTGTTGACCAGCACGTCGATGCGACCGAACCGATCTATCACCGCCCCGATGAAACGGGCGACGTCGTCGGGCTTCGTGACGTCCGCTGGGACGGCGAGCACGTCGGGCCCGATGGACGATGCCGCCGCACGGAGGACGGTCTCGTTGCGCGCGCAGATGGCCACCCGGGCGCCTTCGGCGGCGAAGCCCTGGGCGATCGCCTTGCCGAGTCCGCGGCTCCCCGCGGCGACCACCGCAACCTGACCCCGAAGTCCCAGATCCATCGATCGCCTCCCGACCTACTGGCGCAGCTCAAGCCGTTCGATCAGCCGGCCGAGCAGACGCTGCCGGATCTGCGCGCGCGCCCGCGTATTCACGCCCCCGGCGCCCGGGCCGTCCGGCGCGGCGCCGAATCCGCCGGGGCCGGGCCGGTCGCCCTGCCGGTCACCCGGAGCGCCCTGAGCCGCGCGCCGCTCCTGTTGCCGGCGGCGGGCCTCCTCGCGCATCCGTTCGACCTCGGCCCGCTGTTCGGGCGACAGCACGTTCATGATTTCCTGCGCCAGCGCGCGCGAGGGCTCGGCGTCGGCCGCATCGGTATCGCGCAGCACGCGCAGCAGTGGCAGGATGGTCGAGACCTGCGCCTCGCTCAACCGGTGGGTGTCGCTGCGCTCCAAGGCGGTGAGAGCGGTGGCGACCAACACCGCGGGATCAGGCCGGGCAGCGACGGGACGAGGACTCATGCGCCCATAGATGATGATGCCGGCGATGCTGATGAGGATCACGCCCGCGACGATCACGGCGCGCAGCATTCGCCGGCGGCTACTCATAGCGCAGCGCCACGATGGGGTCCAGCCCCGCGGCGCGCTGCGCGGGGTAGATGCCGAAGAAGATGCCCACGGCGGCCGCGAACCCCACGGCCATGAGCAGCGAGCCGGGCGAGATGAGCGTCGCCCACCCGGCGAGCGACGAGATCAACCGGCTGCCGCCCATCCCCAGCAAGAGCCCGATCACCCCGCCGGTCACGCTCAGCACCAGGGACTCCACGAGGAACTGGCTCAGGATGTCCCGGCGCGTCGCGCCGACCGCCTTGCGGATCCCGATCTCCCGCGTGCGCTCGGTGACCGATACCAGCATGATGTTCATGATACCAATCCCGCCGACGAGGAGCGAGACGGCAGCGATGCCCCCGAGGAGCAGGGTCATCGTCCGCGCCACGCCTTCGAAGGTCGCGATGATGTCGGCCTGGTTGCGGATGGTGAAGTCGCTCTCCTCCCCCGCGCTCACGCGGTGGCGGGTGCGCAGCAGCGTCTCGACCTCGTCCTGGGCCGCGGTCATCTCCTGGGGCGTCCGCACCTTCACGTAGATCGCCCGCACGAAGTCCACGCCGAAGAGGCGGCGCTGCGCGGTCGCGAGCGGGACGAAGATGATGTCGTCGCGGTCGTTGAAGCCGGTGGCGCCCTTCTCTTCCATCACGCCGATCACGGTGAACGTGACCCGGTTGATCTTGATCGTCGCCCCGAGCGGCGAGGCGTCCCGGTCGCCGAAGAGCTCCTCGACCACCGTGCGGCCGAGCACGGCGACCCGGGCCCGGGAGACCATGTCGGCGTCCGTGAAGAACCCGCCGTCTTCGACGAAGAAGTTGCGGACCTCCTGGAAGGAGGGTGTCACCCCGGAGACATTCGTGTTCACGTTCTCCGCGCCGCGCACGACCTGGGCGGGGCGGGAGAATTCGGCCGTGACGGCCTCGACCTGGGGGACCTCACGGGCGATCGCCGCGCCGTCCTCCCAGACCAGGGTCTGCCGTGTTCCGGCGCCCTGGCGCACCCCGAACTGCGAGATGCTGCCCGGGAAGACGGACAGGAGATTGCTGCCGAGCGACTGGACCTGAGTCTCGATCGACTGCCGCGCGCCCTGCCCGATGCTGACCATCGTCACCACCGCGGCCACGCCGATGATGACGCCGAGCATCGTGAGCACGGCGCGCAGCTTGTTCGCGGTCAGCGCGCGCAGGGCGATCTGGATGCTGCTCGCGAGCGTCATCGCCGCGCGACCTCCGGCCGGGGCAGCTCGCGGCGTTCGTGGACGGGCTCCTGGCGCTCGATGTGCCCGTCCCGGAACCGCACGAGGCGCCTCGCGCACGATGCGACGTCGGATTCATGGGTGACCATGACGACCGTGATCCCCGCGTCGTTCAACGCCTGCAGCAAGCCGAGGATCTCCTCGCTCGTGCGCGTATCCAGGTTGCCCGTGGGCTCGTCGGCCAGGATCATCGCCGGCGAGGTCACGAGCGCCCGGGCGATGGCGACGCGCTGCTGCTCGCCCCCGGACAGCTGCGTCGGCAGATGCCGGGCCCGCTGCCCGAGCCCCACGCTCTCCAGGGCTTCGAGGGCACGCGCGCGCCGGTCAAGCGCCCCGGCATAGATCAGCGGCAACTCCACGTTCTCCACCGCCTGCACCCGGGGCAGCAGGTTGAAGCTCTGGAAGACGAAGCCGATCCGGCGGTTGCGGATGCGGGCCAGGGCGACGTCATCGAGGGTGGAGACATCCTCGCCGCCCAGGCGGTAGCTGCCCGCGGTGGGCCGGTCGAGACAGCCGAGGATGTTCATGCAGGTCGACTTGCCGGAGCCGGACGGGCCCATGATGGCCACGAACTCGCCCGCATCGACGTGGAGATCGACCCCGCGCAGGGCCTCGACCTCGACCCCGTCCATGCGGTAGACCTTCGTGACACCCTTCAGCTCGATGAGCGCCATCGGGTGGCTCACCGTCGAGGCTGGATCCTGGGCTGGAATGGGTTGCCCCCGGGCGCAGCAGGGGTCGTCCCGTTCTGCCGGGCGGTCCCCAGGTAGATGAGCTCACCCTCCCGCAGGCCGGACAGGACCTCCACCAGGCGGCCGTCGCTCAGGCCGGTCTGCACCACCCGCGGCTTGAGCGCGCCGTTCTCCACGACGAACACGGCCTTGCTCTCCTGACCGCGCACGGCCTCCTGCGGAACGAGGAGCACGCCGGTCCGCCGCGCCAGCACGAACTCCGCGTCCACGGTCATGCCGAGGCGCAGGACGCGGCCCCGGTCCTCGACCTCGATCGTTACGGGATACTTCGTCACGTTCTGCTCCACGATGGGCTGCGGCGCCATCCCCACGACGCGCCCGCGCAGCATCACCCCGGACAGGGCGTCCGCCGTGACCTCGATCTGCGCCTGAGCCGTGACGCGGCTGATATCGGACTCGTCCACGTACACCTTCACGCGCACCGGCGTCATCTGGGCCAGGGTGAGGACGGGGGTGCCGCCCGCGGCGCTGCCGATCACGGACTGCCCCACCGCAACCGACCGCTTCACCACGACACCGTCGATGGGCGCCGTGATACGGCTTTCCGCCTGCCGCTCCTGGGCCTGCCGGAGGGCGGAGGTCGCCTGGGCCAGCTGGGCCCGGACCGCCGCCGCGTCCTCCATCCGGAGGCGCACCTGCAGGGTGCCGTTGCGTGCATCGGCCAGCTGCGCTTCGGCTTGCGCCAGCTGTGCCGTGGCGATCTGCGCGTCCTGCGTCGATCCCCCCGCGCGCACCTGAGCCAGACGCGACTCCGCCGCCTTCAACTGAGAGGCGGCCACCTCGTGCTGACTGCGGGCCTGATCGAGCGCGGAGCGGGCCACGAATCCTTCCTTGAAAAGCTGCTCCTGCCGCTCGAGATTCTGCCGGGCCAGGGCTTCCGAGGCGCGGGCCTGGCGGACCGATTCCTCCGCCTGGGCGATCTCCTCGGGTCTGCCCGTCTGTGTCTGTGCCAGCCGGGCGCGGGCCACCGCCACGTTGGCCTCGGCCTGACGCAGCGCGGTCGTGGTGCTGGAGCGCGTTACCGCCACCGAGGCCTCGGCCTGCGCCAGTCGCGCCTGAGCGGCGACCACCGCCCCGCGCGCGTTCTCGACCGCCGCGCGCGCGTCCGGGTCGTCGATCTCCACGAGCACCTGACCGCTGCGGACCGTCGTGCCTTCGTCCACGAACACGGAGCGCACCTGACCGGTCGCCCGCGACTTCACCTCCACGAGCGCCACGGCCTCGACGGTCCCCGACGCCGACACGCTGAGCAGCAGATCACCCCGTGTGACCTCGGCGGTCCGGTATCGCGGCGCCTCTGTCCCACCGCGCAGCCGGTCCCGACCGATGACGGCGACGATCACCGCCAGGACGACCAGGGCCCCGAACACAAGCGTCCTCCGTTTCATCGTCTCGCTCCCTGTGGCTTACCGCTGTGCGACCAGCGGGCGTCCGAGCGCATGCTGCAAACTCACCACGGCGAGGTGCAGGTCATATAGCGCCTGCACCGCCGCGACCCGGGCCTGCGCCGCGGAGGATTGGGCGTCCAACACCTCCACGAGCGTTCCCACCCCGGCCTGGTACCGGCCCTCGGTGACCCGGAGCGCCTCCTGCGAGGCTTCCGCGCTCACGCGTGTGGCCTCCGCCCGCGCCGACGCCGACGCCACCCCAACCGCCGCTTGGTACGCCTGCGTCTGGATCTGCAGGACGGCCGCTTCGCGGCGCGCCCCCGCCGCTTCCAGGTTGGCGGTGGCCTCCTGCACGGCCGCCTTCGAGCGGCCCCCATCGAACAGAGGATGCGACACCGTCGCCGCGACCGACCATCCGGTCTGCCCGGGATCAGGGGTGACCTGCACCGACCCGTTGGCGCTGACATTCACCTGGGTGCCCGCCCGGATCCGTGCGAGACGAACGGCCGCCTCAGCGCTGCGCACGTCCGCCTCCGCACGCTGCACCTCGGGCCGCTGGCGAACGGCTTCGGCGGAAGCCTCGACCGCCGCGATCGCGAGCACCGCGGGGACCGGGGGGTCCGCGACGGTGACCGGCTGACCGACCGGAAGCGCCATCGCGGAACGCAGGGAGGCGATGGTCGTCTCCACCTGACCCCGCGCGGCGACCAGCTCCGCTTCAGCGCTCGCCGCGGCCGCCCGCGCGCGGATCACATCGGCCTGCGCGGCCGTGCCGGCCCGGAAGAACGCCTCCGCCTGACGCACCTGTGCCTGGGCGGTCTGGACCGAGGCCTCGCGCACCTCGACCGTCCGCTGCGCCCGAAGGACCTGGAAGTACGACTGGCCCGCTGTGAGCGCCGCGTCCTGACGGGCGGCCAGAAGCGACGCCCTGGCGGCATCGAGGCCGGCCTGGGCCTGAGCCACCTGCTGCGCCGTGATGCCACCATCGTACAGCGGCAGCGTGGCACCCACGGCGACGTTGTGGGAGCTGACCGTCTCCCCGCCCGTCGGCGTCCCCGTCGATCCGAGCGTGCCGACAGCGGCCCGGCCGGTCAGGCTCACCTGCGGGGACGTCCCCGCCCGGGCCTGGACCAGGCGGGCTTCCGCGGCCTGCACCGCACGGGAGGCGGCGATGACGCTGGGATGGCGGTCCACGGCGCTCACCATCGCCGCCTCTAAAGTCAGCGTCTGCTGCGTCTGGGCGGCGGCGGGCGGGGAGGCAACCACGGTAATCCCAATCAGCATCAACAGTAGGGCGGCGATGACTCGCATCTTACCTCCAGGAAGCAACGGCGGGATAGAGGGGTAGTCCTCCCTGTATCCCGCTGTGATAATGACGTCCGTGGGATCCGCGGAGTTTACTTTTCTTTGTCCTCGTTCTTGACCTCGCTGGGCCGGGGAATCGGGGCGAATCTCCGCAGGCGCTCGGCGAGTTGGGCCAGGCGCCGGCTGACGAGCGCGTTGACCGTTCCTTCCGGATACCCCCCATCCGCGCCGGCCTCCCCGGCAGGGAGTCCGGTGAGCACCTCGAGCCCTTCATCGATGGTCCGCACCGCCCAGACGTGGAACCGCCCCTCGCGTACCGCCTCGAGCACATCCTCCCGCAGCATGAGATTCGTGCGGTTCTGCGCGGGAATCATGACCCCCTGCGTTCCGGTAAGGCCGATCACCTTGCAGGCGTGGAAGAAGCCTTCGATCTTTTCGTTCACCCCGCCGATGGGCTGCACCTCGCCCTTCTGGTTCACGGACCCCGTGACGGCGATGCCCTGATCGATCGGCACAGCCGCCAGCTCCGACAGCAGCGCGTACAGTTCGGTGGAGCTCGCGCTGTCGCCATCCACCTCCGAGTACGTCTGCTCGAACGTCAGCGAGGCGTTCAGGCTGAGCGGGCGGTCCTGCGCGTACTTGCCGCCGAGGTAGGCCGCCATGATCGCGACGCCTTTGCTGTGGATGCGGCCGGACATGTCGGTCTCGCGCTCGATGTTCACGACGCCGCGGCCGCCGACGAAGGTGCGGGCGGTGATGCGGCTGGGGTGGCCGAACGTGTAGTCACCCATCTGCAGCACGGAGAGGCCGTTCACCTGGCCCGGCTTCGCCCCGGCCACGTCCACAAGGATCTGCCCCTGCGCGATGAGTTCCCGCAGCCGTTCTTCAACGCGGTTCGAGCGGTAGATCTTCTCCTGGATCGCCGTGGCGACATCGGTTGCGGTGACCACGTCCCGTCCGGCCTGGGCCGCCCAGGCGTCGGCCTCGAAGATGATCTCCGCGACGTCGTTGAATCGGGCGCTGAGCCGGTCCTGCCGCTCCGCGAGCCGCGCGCTGTGCTCGAGGATGCGTGCCACCGCCCCCTGGTCGAACGGGCGGAGGTGATGTTTGGCGCAGATGGCCGCGACTGCCGCGGCGTAGCCCGCCGTCGTCTCCGGTGTGCGGTCCATCTCAACGTCGAAATCCGCCTTGACCTTGAACAGCTTCCGGAAATCCTCGTCGAAGGTGTACAGGAGCTGGAAGATCATCGGCGTCCCGATCAGGATGACCTTCACCTCGAGCGGGATCGGCTCCGGCCGCAGGGTGGCCGTGGGGATGACGCCCAGCTGCTCGCCGATGTTCTCGATGCGGGCCTCGCCGCTCTTGAGCGCGCGCTTGAGCCCCTCCCAGGAGAATGGGTTCAGCAGCAGATCTTTCACCTGGAGGATGAGGAAGCCGCCGTTCGCGCGCTGCAGCGCGCCGGCCTTGACCATCGTGAAGTCCGTGAGGAGCGCGCCGAACTCACCGCGGTACTCGACTTTGCCCAGCAGGTTGTAGTACGTCGGGTTGGCCTCGATCACGACCGGCGCGCCCTGGACGTGACTGTTGTCCACGACCAGGTTCACGCGGTAGCGCTGCAGCTGATCGCCCCGCCGCCCCATGAGGGGAATGGGGAACGGCGCGGCCGGCTCCTCGGCCTCCTTGAATTGGTCGAGGTGTTCAACGACATCGTCGAGGAGCTGGTCCAACCAGCCCGCGATCTCCGCGCTGTCCGCGTTCTGCTCCTTCAGCCGGGCCACCGGATCGCCCGCCGTGGAGCGCACCGCCTGCTGCTCGAGCTCGCGCATCGCGTCGCGCGCCTCCCGCTCCAGGGCGCGCACCCGGCGCAGCGACTCGCCCACGCTCTCCTGCAGCTGGCGGCCGCGGCGCTGGATCTCGTCGCGCTGGGCCTCGGCGAGCGTGGCGAACTGGTCCGGGGTGATCGGCTCGCCGGAGGGACCCATCGGCACGGTGGCGATCCCGGCCGGGGTGCGCTGCAGCAGGAAGCCCAGCCCCCGGGCCTCCGTTTCGAGAGCCTGCCAGATCTCGTTGATGCGCGTCTCGAACGATTGCAGCAGCTGCGCGCGGCGGCTCTCAAACTGCTCGCTGGCGAAGAGCTTGCGGATCGCGTCCTTCAGCTCGTCGACGAAACGCTCCATGTCTTTGCGGAACTGCAGCCCACGGCCGCGCGGGAGGCTGACCGCGATCGGCTGATCCGGCTGCTGGAAGTTGTAGAGATAGCACCAGTCCGGGGGGACCGGCCGGGCCGAGGCGGCCGCCTGGATCTGTTTCACCGCGTAGGTGGTGCGGCCGGTGCCCACGGGACCGGAGATGTAGATGTTGTAGCCGGGCTGCGCGATGGTGAGACCGAGGTCCAGGGCGCGCACCGCGCGGTCCTGGCCGATGATCACCTCGTCACCGCGGAGTTCCGCGGTCGTGCGGAAGGGGAACGACGCCGGGTCACAGGTCCAGCGCAGCTGCTCAGGCCGAAGGCGATGGCGGGAGCGGACGTCGGGGGGCACAGTGTAGAGCCTTCTTACCTTCGCGGAGTA
>DASSGA010000062.1:0-11820 GCA_035693805.1 bacterium
GAGGGATTCGGGGGCGCGGTGGGAGCGATCGCCCACGCCGCCTACCACCTTGGCGCGATCCGGCAGAAGCTCGGCGTCATCCGGAAAGGAGCCGCCTGACGACCTCCAGGCAGCGCGGGAGCTGGCCGTCCCGGACCAGCACGTGGTCGTGGTGGAAGGACGGCAGGAGCCCCGCCTCAACGCCATCCTCGTTGAGCGCGCGCCGCAGGCGCGCCGGGAAGGCCGAATCCGGACCGGGATGGACAGACACCAGCCGGAACCCGGCAGTGACGGTGGACCCGGCGAAGCGCGCCGCGATCCGCTCCCATTCGCTGCCCTGGAGCACGACCTCGAGCGCTCCCGCGTCCCGGTGCTCGAAGAAGGGCGCGTGCACCCCGGCCAGGGCGAGCTGCAGGCTGCGCTCCAGGTACGCGGGGACGCGGACCCGGAGGAATTCCCCTTCATGGATCCAGATCCGCTCGTCACGCACCGTTAGACCCGGTCGAGCGCCTGACCGAAGTCCTTCAGCAGGTCCTCGGCGTCTTCGATCCCCACGCTGACGCGGATCAGGCCATCGGTGATCCCCGCCGCCTCGCGGACCGCGCGCGGCATGTGCACGCTGCTGAGCGACGCCGGGTGAGACACCAGCGTGGTCGTCCCGCCGAGGCTCGTCGCGCGCTTGGCGACGGCCAGGGCCTCGAGTGCCCGCACCCCTGCCTCGTAGCCCCCGCGCACTTCGAAGCTCAACATCCCCGAGTAGCCGCGCATCTGGCGGCGGGCCACGGCGTGGGCGGGATGCGAGGAGAGTCCGGGATAGTACACGCGCTCGACCTTCGGATGCGCGGCGAGGAACTCGGCGAGGCGCTGGGCGGAGTCGTTCTGGCGCGCCACGCGCAGCCCGAGCGTGATCACCCCGCGCATCGCCAGCCACGCCCCGAAAGGGTCGATCGTCGCGCCGAAGATGCGCAGGAGGCGCTTGGACCGCTTGATGAACGCCGCGCCGCCCGCCAGCACCCCCGCCGTGAGATCGTGATGGCCGCCGAGATATTTCGTCGCGCTGTGCACGACCACGTCCACGCCGAGCGCGATCGGGTTCTGATTGTACGGGGTGGCGAAGGTGTTGTCCGCGATCGTCAGGGCGCCGCGCCCTCGGGCGAGCCCGACGACGCCGGCGATGTCGGTGATCCCGAGCAGGGGGTTGTTCGGCGTTTCGATGTAGAGCAGCTTCGTGGTCGGCCGCAGCGCCCGCTCGTATGACGCCGCCTCGCCGTCCGGGATCACCGTCGTCTCGATGCCGTACGACGGCAGGATGTCCGCGAACAGCTGGTACGTCGCCTGATAGATCGCGCTTGGGGCCACAGCATGCTCACCGCGCCGGAGCGCAGTGAGGACTGCGGTCGAGACCGCGGCCATCCCCGATGCGGTGGCGAGCGCATCCTCCGCGCCCTCGAGGAGCGCCACCTTCTCCTCGAATGCCCGTGTGGTCGGATTGGCCCAGCGCGTGTACACGTAGCCCGGGGGGATCTCCTGGCCGAGGCGGGCGCCCTCGTCGGCCGTGTCGTAGTAGAAGGTCGCGGTCTGGTAGATGGGCGGGGCGACGGACTTGTGCGCGTCCGCCATCTTACCGCCATGGATGGCCTTCGTGGTGAAGCCCCAGCCTGAAGCCATGCGTCGTCTCCTCTGGGCGGGATGGAGGGTTTGGGGATTCTTCTGCGAGAGGGCGAATCCACCTATCGTGAAGTTCGGCGCCCACGTCAGCATCCGAGCGGCCATCCACCTCGCCATCGACCGCGCGCAGGCGATCGGCTGCGAGTGCCTCCAGATCTTCGTCGGCAGCCCGCGGCAGTGGCGGGAGATCGTCTACTCGGAGGCCGACCTCGACCGCTTCGTCGAGAAGCGTCGCGCGGCGAAGCTCGATCCGCTCGTGGCCCACACCGCCTATCTCATCAATCTCGGCGCCCAGGACATGGACCTGTTCCGCAAATCCACCGGCGCGCTCATCTACGCGCTGCGCGCGATGGACCGCCTCGACGGGCTCGGCGCGATCACGCACCTGGGCAGCCGCGGCACGCAGTCCTGGCCGCAGGCCCTGGCCCGCGTCGCGGCGGCGCTCACCGTCGCCCTGGAGGCGTCGGACCGCGCGATGATCCTCATGGAACACAGCGTCGGGGCCGGCGGGCAGATCGGCGGCACGTTCGAGGAGCTCGCGGAGATCCTCGACCGCCTCGACCACCATCCGCGCCTCGGGGTGTGCCTGGACTCCTGCCACCTCTTCGCCTCCGGCTGGGACATCCGCACCGCCGCCGGTGTGGACGCGACGCTGCGCGCGTTCGACCGGACGGTCGGATTGCGCCATCTGCGCGCGCTGCACCTCAACGACTCCAAGACGGCGCTGGGCTCGAAGGTGGACCGGCACGAGAACATCGGGGATGGGCGCATCGGCGTGGACGGCTTCCGCGCGCTCGTGCAGCATCCGAAGCTGACCCGCCTGGGCGCGTTCATCGAGACGCCTCACTTCGAGGAGGACGTGCCGGACCGGCGGAACCTCGAGCTCTTGAAACGGCTGCGGGAGGGACGGCCGCCTCAGCGGCGGCTGGGTTCGGCCGGCGGCGTGAGCCGCAGGAAGAGGTTCTCGAGCAAGAGACGGGGATGAACGTTGCGGCGGAGGCCGTCCTTCGCCTCCTCGAGCGCTCGGATCCGCTCGGAGAGCACCGGACCGGGCACCGCTGCGCCCAGCGCCGCGATCCGCTCCTTGCGGTCGAGATTGACCAGGTGCGTGTCGCCGCGCATCTCCTGCCAGACGAGCACGTCGCGGTACCAGAACAACGCGACGTCGAGCAGATCGGCGAGATGATCCTTGTCCTTCGCCGCCGCCTCCGCGGCATCCATCCGTTCGAGGGGATCGGCGGTCTCCATGCGCTCCAGCAGGTCGAGGGCCTGCTCGCGCCACTCGAGCGCCTCCGGGGACGTCGCCCACGTGACCGCCTTGCCGAGCTGTCCGCCGGCCAGCGCGGCGATGAAGCGCGCGCGGCCCGGATCGAGCCGGTGCCGCGAGACGAGGGCCTGTTCGATCTCGGCCGCGGGGACGAGCGAGAAGCGCACCAGCTGGCAGCGCGAGACGACGGTCGGGAGCATCGGCACCGTGGACTCCGCGATGAGGATGATGACCACCTGGGCCGGCGGCTCCTCGAGGATCTTCAGCAGGCTGTTTGCCGCCTCCGCCTGCATGTTGTCGGCGCCGACGAACACGTAGACTTTGCAGCGCCCTTCGAGCGGGGGAAACGCGACCTCGCGGCGCAGGGCCCGGACCTGCTCGATGCTGATGACCTTCTTCTTCTGCTCGTCCGGATCGTTGTTCAGCAGCAGTCCGCGCTCCACGTCCACCGTGCGCACGTCCGGATGTTGTCCCGCGGCGATCAGACGACATGGCCGACACTGGCCGCACGCATCCTCCGCCGCGGGACGATGGCAGTTCAGCAACTGCGCGAACGCCCGGGCCGCGTCGTAGCGGCCGACGCCCGCCGGCCCGGCAAAGAGGTAGGCGTGCGACACGCGCCCGCCGCGGGCGGCCGTGCGCAGGAGCATGATCGCGTGGCGCTGGTTGACCAGGTCTCGGAAGGGCATGGGAACGGGGTTAGAAGCGCTCCATGCGGTCCACGTTCATGACGAAGACGATCGCGCCGCCGACTTCGACTTTCACCGGGTACGTGACGTAGGAATCCACCGGCTCGACCGCGGGAGGCATCGGGCTGACGAACTGCTCGCGCCGGTGGCAGGAGCGCTGAATCGTGCGGAGGACGCCGTCGACCTGCGTGTCCTCGATGCCCATGAGGAGCGTGGAGTTCCCCTCGCGCAGGAAACCGCCGGTGCTGGCCAGCACCGTCGCGTTGAGGCCGTCTTCCGTCAGGGCATCGATCAGCCGGCCCGCGTCCTTCTCCTGGACGATGGCTAGGACGAGCTTGATGCCCGCCACCCCCTCGCGCTGAGGAACGCTTCGACCAGAGCCGCGATCTCCTCGTGAACAACCTGCGGCGGCCGGTTGCCGTCCACGAGGCGCACCCGGGCGCGTTCTTCGGACGCGATTGTGAGGAATCCTTCCCTGACGCGCACGAAGAACGCGAGCCCTTCCTGCTCCATCCGATCGCCGTGCCCCGATCGGCCTTCCTTCCCCTCCGCCCGGCGGGCCCGCTCCATCCCGACCGCGGGCTCGATGTCGAGGAGCACCGTGAGGTCCGGCATGATCCCGCGCGTCGCCGCGGCGTTCACCGTCCGCACGACCTCGAGACCGAGTCCCCGAGCGTACCCTTGGTAGGCGAGGGGCGCGTCCATGTACCGCTCGGAGAGGACAATGCGGCCCGCGCGCAGCGCCGGCTCCACGATCTCCGCCACGAACTGGGCCCGCGAGGCCGCGAAGAGCAGCATCTCCGCCTGCGGGGACATCTCGCGGTGGCGCTCGTCGAGCAACAGCCCCCGGATGAGCTCGCCGATCGCGGTCCCGCCCGGCTCGCGCGTGTACAGGACGTCGAATGAACGGCGAAGGCGCTCGTGGAGCAGCCGCGCCTGGGTGGTTTTGCCTGCGCCCTCGGGGCCTTCGATGGTGATGAACAGGCCCCCCGGCTTCCCGGTCATCGAGGAAAGATTACGACCCTGCGGAAGGGTTCCTCCCCTCGGCTCTCGGACGCGAGCCCGTAGCGCTGCACGAGCTGGTGCTGGAGCCGGCGGACGTACGAGTTCTGCGGCGAGAGCTCGACCGGCTGCGTGGAGCTGAGGACCTCGGAGATGGCCTCCTCGACCTCGCGCAGCGCGACCTCCTGGTCGCCGTCTTCCTCGACATCGCCCTCGATCTCGAAGACGCTGCGCAGGAAGGCCTGGATCTGGGTGACGGTGTTGCTCTTGAGGATGTGCATGCCCTTGCCGCGGTCCACGGCTTCGCGCAGCTTCTTGGGCTGCCGCCGCTCCTGGGACTTGAGCGTGAGGACGAGATCCGCGCTCTCCAAGCTCTCGGAGACGTGGGCGGGCACGCGCAGCTCGCGGATGGCCCGCTCCAGACGGTTCTTGCTCACGGCATACGGGTAGATGCGCAGCGGCCGGCGGCCGGGCCGGGTGTGGTTCTCGGCAGGCGGGGCGGCGAGGCGGCCCTGCGGGGCCCAGGTCGGGACCTGCACCTGCGGGGCCTCGATCTCCACCTCGCCCTCTTCGGTGCGCACGCGAACCTCGGGCCGCGGGATGACCCCGCGCAAGAAACGGTCCACCACCGTGGCCACGTCGTGATGCACGGCCAGGCGGTGCTTCTGCACGATCTCGATCACGACGTCAAAGGTCGGCGGCGCTTTGCGCTCCAGCACGGTCTTCTGCGTGCCGCGGCGGCGCGCTTCCTCGTCGGAGAGCGTCACGGCCTGGATGCCGCCGACGAGATCGGAGAGCGTCGGGTTCTGCAGCAGGTTGTCCAGCGTGTTCCCGTGGGCGGTCGCGATGAGCTGGACGCCCCGCTCGGCGATGGTGCGGGCGGCGAGTGCCTCGGCCTCGGTCCCGATCTCGTCGATGACGATGACCTCGGGCATGTGGTTTTCCACGGCCTCGATCATCACGGCGTGCTGCAGCTCCGGGTGCGGCACCTGCATGCGGCGCGCGCCGCCGATCCCCGGGTGCGGGATGTCGCCGTCTCCGGCGATCTCGTTGCTGGTGTCCACGACCACGACACGCTTACTGAACTCATCTGCCAGCACGCGGGCGGCCTCTCGCAGCAGCGTCGTCTTGCCCACGCCGGGACGGCCGAGGAGGAGGATGCTCTTGCCGCCCTCGATGACGTCCCGCACGATGTCCACGGTGCCGAAGACGGCCCGGCCGACGCGGCAGGTCAGGCCGATGATCTCGCCCTGCCGGTTGCGGATGGCGGAGATGCGGTGCAGGGTGCGCTCGATGCCGGCCCGGTTGTCCTTCCCGAACGCGCCCACGCGGCTCGTGACGTAGCGGATCTGCTCCGCGGTAACGTACTCCTCGCTGAGGTGCACCACCCCGGTCGGGAAGCGCGCCTCAGGCAGCCGGCCGAGGTCGAGGACCACCTCCAGCAGCGTCTCGAGATCGGCGCGCTGCTCCAGGGCCTCGCGCAGGTGCGGGGGCTGGCCCTCGAGGAGGAGGTCCAGGTTGTCGGTGATCTGTATCTGTCGGGGTACCACTCGGTGTTCTCCCTCCAGGGAGGATCCCGGCCCGGGTGCGGGTCAGCGGGAAATGAAACGAGGGGCGCCTGGCGGCTCCCCTCCCGGTGTCGCTTGAATGTCCTTCACGCTCCGACGTAAGTGCGGCACGTTGTCGTATCTACTATATACCACGCGTGTTTGATTTTACCCTCCGCGGCTCTAGCGGACCTCCAGGATGAGACAGCTCAGGTAGCGCGTTTCCGGCATCGCGGGGTGCACCGGGTGGTCCCGGGCGTGCCCGCGCGTCTCGACCAGCCGCACTTCGCGCTTGGCGTCCACGGCGGCAGCCGCCACGACCTGCTGGAGCAGCGTCTCGCCAACGTGCGATGAGCACGAGCAGGTGATGAGCCACCCGCCGCTGCGGAGCACTTTGAGCGCGCGGAGGTTGATCTCCTTGTATCCGCCGAGAGCCCGCTCCAGCGCGTCCTTCGTGCGGGCGAAGGGGGGCGGGTCGAGGATGACGGCGTCAAAGCGCGCGCTCGAGTCCGCGAGGCGGCGGAGCTCGTCGAAGACGTTGGCCTCGACGAAGCGGCATCGGCCGGCGACGCCGTTGCGCTCCGCGTTGCGGCGCGCGAGGGCGAGCGCCTCAGGAGAGCTGTCAACCGCCGTCACCGTCTTCGCCCCACCCAGGGCAGCGAGGATCGAGAATCCGCCCGTGTAGCAGAACGCGTCCAGGACGTCCAGGTCCTTCACGAGCGCGGCGGCGGCCATACGGTTGTCCCGCTGATCGAGGAAGAAACCCGTCTTCTGCCCGGCGGCCACGTCCACGAGGAAGCGCGCGGGACCATCCCGGATCTCCACCAGGGGATCGCGCTCGCCGGCGAGCCACCCCGAGCGGCGAGGCAGGCCCTCGAGTGTGCGCACGGACGGATCGTTCCGCTCATAAACCGCCTCGGGCTGCAGCAGGTCGGTGAGGATCCCGAGCAGCATCTCCTTGCGGACATCCATCCCCAGCGCCAGCGTCTGCAGCACCAGCACGTCGGCGTAGCGGTCGACGATCAGCCCGGGCAGCAGGTCACCCTCCCCGTAGACGACGCGGCAGGCATCGGTGGCGACCAGCATCCGCTGGCGATAGACCCACGCGTTTTGGAGGCGGCGCCGGAAGAACGCCTCGTTGATCTCCTCGGGACGGTGGGTCAAGAGACGCACGGAGAGGGCGGACTGCCGGGTGAAGAAGCCGCGGCCGAGCCATTTCCCGCGCGTCGTGCGGACGTCGACGATGCCGCCGTCCTGGACGGCTCCATCCACGCGGGCGATCTCGCCGGCGTAGACCCAGAGGTGGCCGGAGGCCACCCGCGCCTCACGGCCGGGCTTGAGGAAGATGTTGGCCACGGATTAGAAGAGGGAGGTCTGGGCCGGCTGCGCGTCCTTCTTCACCGGCTCCGGTCCGCCAGGCTCGGCCGTCTCACCGAAGATACGGATCTCACCGTACGTCCCGTCGTAGCCGGGCTTGATCTCGATCCGCCCTTCGCGCACGCGGCGGACGCCGTCGGCGATGCGCGCCGTGGTGTGCTTGGCGAGCTCCTCGACGGGGACGTCGAGCAGCACGGCGAACTCGCTCCCCAGACGCGCACACAGCTTGAAGTACTCCTCGCGCACCGCCCCCGTACCGACCTGCTGGCCCATCGCCTCGGCGATGATCTCCTCCAAGGGGATGAGGTTCCGGTACGGCACCGCGCCGGGGGGGACGTACCCCTCCTCGCGGTCCGCGAGATCTTCGACCCGGTGCATCACACCGACCGTCACGGGCCTCCCGCATACCGGGCAGCGGTTCCCATGCGCCTTCGCATCCGCCGGCCGCATCCGCGCGTTGCAATTACGGTGCCCGTCGTAGTGGTATTTCCCTTCCTCGGGGAAGAACTCGATCGTGTACAGGAACTTGCTCGTGTCCTTCTGGCGGAGGATCCGCATCAGCTCGTAGTAGTCGGGCTCGGCCTCGAAGACGTTCGCCTCGCGCCCGAGCTTCGCCGGGGAGTGGGCGTCCGAATTGCTGAGCAGCATCGCGCGGTCCAGCTGTCCGAGGCGCCAGTTCATCGGGGGATCGGAACTCAGCCCGGTCTCGACGGCGGCGATGTGCTTGCTCTGCGCCCCGAAGCACTCCTCGAGCACGTCGAAACCCGAGTTGCTCCCGAAGAGGCTGAACCACGGCGTCCAGACATGCGCCGGCACGACCATGCAGTCCG
This sequence comes from bacterium, assembly GCA_035693805.1. Lineage (GTDB taxonomy): Bacteria > Sysuimicrobiota > Sysuimicrobiia > Sysuimicrobiales > Kaftiobacteriaceae > Kaftiobacterium. Next base: position 8,360 of record DASSGA010000062.1, read on the forward strand.
GGGAGATCTCCATCACGTACTCGACGAGCTTGTCGCTCGGCAGCGTCAGCGTGGGCCGTCCATCGGCCATGAGCGCCCCGAAGCGGCCCAGCACCGCGTTGATGCGTTCCGCGGTCTCGAGCGACGGAGCGAAGATGACGTTGTGGATCTTGCGGAGGCGGCCGCCCTGGGGATAGATGTTGCTCACCTCGACGGTGAGCATGAAGTGCACGCCCCCGGAGGTGTACAGCCCGCGGTCGGTGGGCTTGAGCTTGGCCTTCAGTTCGCGCAGCCAGATGGGGTGGGTGAAGTCGCCGGTGCCGACGATAGTGATGCCTTTGACCTTGCACCACCGGGCCATGCTCTCCACGTCCATCTCGCGGCTCGTGGCCCGGCTGTACTTCGAGTGGAGATGGAGATCGGCGATGATCCGCATGCGGTGGGGCCCCGCCTCGCCTGGAACTTTCCTAGGGTTTCACCCCTTGCGAAGGTTTCTCCTCTGGCGCGTGTAGGCTCAGCCCGAAGCGCGCCCCATCGATCAGTCTTCAGGGATGGGCGAGACGAGTCCAGTCGGGACGATCAGGTCCCTTGGGCCGAGATCCGGGCGCCCCCATCCCAGAGGGCCTGCAGTCCGTAGCGTACGGCTTTGACCAGCACCGAGCTGACCGGTCGCGCGAGTGACCAGCGCAGCGTTGCGGCGATGACCGGGGCAATGAGGCGGGATTGGTATGCGGTATCACCGTGCTGCTCCACGGTCCGGCGGAAACGCTCGTCCTCGCCGATGGAGGCGATGAAGGCGTTCAGCTCAGCGTCGGTCATGTGGTTCACGGTCACGCGCGCGAACGCGGTTGCGTGCAGCTCGCGCCCAAAGCGGCGGCGCCACTCCACCTCGTACCAGCGCAGGGCCCCACCCTCCCCGCCGAGGAAGCGGTGGGCGGCCTGCGCCGCGAGGCGCCCCGCGATCAGCGAATAGTAGATCCCCCCGCCACTCGTCGCCTTCACCTGGCCGGCGGCGTCGCCCACGATCAGCATCCGGTCGATGACCGAGGGCCGCCGTGCCCCCAGGACCGGGATTGGGCCGGCGAGTTTTCGCTCGATCACGGCGTGCCGCAACCTACGCGAGGCCACGGGGTGCTCCCGGATCAGCCGCTCGAGGTAGTACACGGGGGCACGGGGCGCCAACTGGGGATCAACGCATAGCCCGGCCCGGGCCCGGCCTCCGCCGATGGGCATCAGCCAGGCGAAGAAGCCGGGGGCGTAGCCGCGTCCGAGGTAGATCTCAGGGCAGTCCTCCTCCTCGAGTTCCACCCGGTCCATCTGATACTGCAGACCGAGCACGTACGAGCGGGGAAGACGGAGACCGAGGGAGGCCGGGAGCACGGGGCGCGCCCCCTCGGCGTCGATAACGAGGGGAGCGGCAACGGTGAACGCGCGGCCTTCCCGCTCGCCGGTCAGGCGCATCACACCGTTCTGGCGTTCCGCGGACCGCATCCGGGCGCCAACGATCAGCTCTGCCCCATGGCGCTGTGCCTCGTCGGCCAGCCAGCGGTCGAAGGCGGCGCGGTCCACCACGTGGGAATCGGGTTCCGGCCTGCGGACCTTCGCCACCGAACCGTCGGGCGCGTAGAAGGCGCCGGCCTGAAGAGTGTTCAGGATGAGGTGCTCCGGGAGGTTGAACTCGCGGAAGGCGTGCAGCTGCAGCTTCCCGGAGCAGTGGGCGGGCGCGCCCACCACCGCGTGCTCCTCGACGATCGCCACCCGCAGCCCCGCCTGCGCCGCCGTCAGCGCGGCCATCCCGCCGGCCGGTCCGGCGCCGACGACGACGACATGGTAGTCACGATGGGCCATACAGGCCCTCCTCGAGGGAAGGCGAATCTACAGGAACGCAGCGGCTCCCATCACCGTATGAGGAAGTGACCATGAGACGGCTCTTGCTCCTTGTTGTGCTGTTCAGCGTGGTGGCCGCGACGGCCGCTGCCGCATCGCAGGGCGCCCCGTCCCCTCAGATCGTCTACAAGAAGGGTACGCTCGTCCTCGCCCAGAGCTTCCGCCGCGTCCGGCTCCGGGTCGAGGTGGCGGATACGCCCGCCTCGAGGAGCCAGGGCCTCATGTACCGCCGGCATCTCGATGAGGATGCCGGGATGCTCTTCATCTTCGAGACCACGTCGCGGGGCGGGTTCTGGATGAAGAATACCCTCATCCCGCTCTCCATCGCCTTTATCGACGAGCAGTGGAAGATCGTCGACATCAAGAACATGAAGGTCGCGCCCGATCCCGCGGAGGGTCCCTTCACGATCTACGACTCCGCGAAGCCGTACCGGTATGCGCTCGAGGTCAACGAGGGTTTCTTCGAGCGCCACGGGATCCGCGTCGATGCCGGCGTCCGGTACATCCCCCAGAGTCCTTAACCCTCCGGCCGTCCACCCTCGAACCAGGTGACGACGTCCGACCCGCGGTGCCGGAGTAACCACCCTCCCGGCCGGTCCGGCGCGCGCCCGGACGGCCAGATCTCGATCCGCAGACGGTCCAGCCCCATCTGCCCCATCTCCACCCATTCCACCGCGCGGGCCCGGAGCCGATCGGCCGCGCGATCCGTGCCGTAGACAACCACCGCGTCGCGGCGGATGAGGCACAGGCTGCGCGCCGGAACGTCGAGCAGCCCGCTCACGGTGTAGAAACCCCAGCGCTGCGGTTCGGTGGTGAAGATATCGACAACCCCCGGCTCCTGGAGCGCGAGGTACACGCCGAGCCCGCCGCCCAGACCGAAGGAATTCACCGGCACGATCAGGCCATTCACGCGCCGCGGGGTTTGCGCGAGCAGCCCGCCGAGGAGATCGAGGGGGACTTCGTCCGCCCGCGGGCCGTTCAGAAACAACCCATCCCCCATGCTCACCACCGGATCCGCCGCGCCGAATGCACCCCGCAGATGCATGAAGCCGCAGCACTCGACCTCCCGGCTCCGCAGCACGTCGCCGTCGCGCACCAGGGCCACGCTCAGGCACTGGGTGTGCAGCCGCAGGGGGACGACGAGGATCCCGCCGTTCATCAGCTGCTCGCGCCAGTGCGGGGGGATGTCCGTCGCGCTGGCGGTCACGATGATCCGATCAAACGGGGCACCTTCCGGATGTCCGAATCCACCGTCCGCAGCCAGCACCGCGACGTCGGAGTACCCTGCGGCCGCGAGATGCGTCACCGCATCTTGCGCGACATCAGGCTGGATATCCACCGTGACGATGCACCCGGAGGATCCGACGATCTCGCGCATCACCGCGGTGTTGTACCCGGTGCCGGCACCGATCTCCAGAACCCGGTGGCCCGGACGCAGGTCCAGCTGCTCCAGCATGATCGCCATGATCCACGGCTGTGAGCTGCTGCTGCTCGGGAGCCCGTCCGGCTCCCAGCGTGTGACGATGGCATCGTCCCGGTAGGCGTCCGCGGGGTCCGTGTTCGGAAGGAAGATGTGGCGCGGGACGCACCGGAAC
>DASSGA010000063.1:0-16381 GCA_035693805.1 bacterium
CCCGCGGGGCGCCCTCAACCTTGTCACGGGATACGGGCGCGATATCGGCGACGCGCTGATCGAGCACCCCCGGGTCCGCAAGATCTCCTTCACCGGCTCGACGGAGGTCGGCCGCCGGATCATGGCCAAGGCCGCCGGTACCATCAAGCGCGTCTCGCTCGAGCTGGGCGGACAGTGCCCGATGATCGTCTGGCACGATGCGGATTTCGACCGCGCGGTGCGCGACGGTGTGCGCCGCGCCTTCCGCAACATGGGGCAGATCTGCAACAGCGTGAACCGGATCTACGTGCACCAGGCGATCGCCGAGCCGTACATCGAGGCCTTTACCCGGCAGACGAAGGCCCTGCGCATCGGCAATGGGCGATCCCCGGACGTGGACCTCGGGCCGATGGCGACGCGGGAGGGCCTGACGAAGACGATGGAGCACATCGACGACGCCGTCGCCTATGGGGCGCGGCTCCTGTGCGGCGGTCGCCGGCCGGCCGGCGTGCCCGGCGGGCGCGGGTACTTTCTGGAGCCGGCGGTGTTGGTAGACGTTGACCATCGTATGAAGGTGATGCGGGAGGAGACGTTCGGCCCCCTCGCGCCCATCATGGTGGTTTCCGATCTGGACGACACCATCAGGATGGCCAACGACAGCGCCTACGGCCTGGTGGCCTACGCGTACACACGGGATCTCCGGACCGCGATGGCGTTCGTGGACGGCCTCGAGGCCGGGTCGGTCGGCATCAACAACGTGTCCGTGGCCAGCGTCTACGCGCCGTATGGGGGATGGAAGCAGAGCGGCATCGGGCGCGAGCTGGGTCGGAGCGGTCTGGAAGCGTACTTCGAGCTGAAGCACGCCGTGGTGGACGTCTCGTGACCCGGCACGTCGTGGTCCGCGCGACCTCCCGCTCGTTCGGGCGGCACACGCGCGCTGGGGTCCGGCTGCTTGAGGACGCCGGGTACGGCGTCCTCCTCGCCGGTCCGGGCGGCCCCTGGCCCGAGGAGAAGATGCGAGAGTATGCCTGCGACGCCGACGCCCTGATCGTCGGCGCGGACCAGGTAACCCGCAGCGTGTTGACGTCCTCGAGACGGCTGCGCGTCGTCGCCAAGCACGGCGTGGGCGTGGATAACATCGATCTCGCCGCGGCGGAGGAACTCGGCATCAGGGTCACGTACGCCCCGGGCGGCAACACCCGTTCCGTCGCCGAGATGACGGTGGCGATGCTCCTGTCGCTGTGGCGCGGGCTGGCTCGCGCCGACGCGCGGCTGCGCGCCCGGGTGTGGGAACCCATGCTGGGCCGGGAGGCTGCGGGCCGGACCCTGGGGATCATCGGCCTGGGGCGTATCGGCAGGGCGGTCGCCATCCTGGGGCAGGCCCTCGGAATGCGCATTCTGGCGTGCGACGTCGTTCAGGACCCCGCCTTCGCCGACGCGCACGGCATCCGGTATGAGACGCTGGAAGGCGTCCTGCGGCAGTCCGATGCGGTCTCCATTCACGTTCCGCTGGCGGATGAGACCAGGCAGCTGATCGGGTCGCGGGAGCTGGCCTGGATGCGTCCCGATGCTGTGCTGGTCAACGTTGCCCGCGGCGGCATCGTGGACGAACACGCACTGGCGGAGGCGCTGGCGCACGGGCGGCTGGCCGGGGCCGCTGTCGACGTCTTCGAGCACGAGCCGCCGTGGGACAGCCCGCTGCTGGGATTCGAGACGGTGCTGCTGACGCCGCACATCGCCCATTCCACGCAGGAGGCGATGGAGCGCGTGGACGTGATGGTCGCGGAGGACGTCCGTGCGGTGCTGCGGGGTGAGGCACCCGCGCACCCGGTTCCACGGGGAGGATGACGGCGCGCTACGCTGCCCGGCGCGCCGCGCGCACCGCCTGGACGAGTTCGTGCGCCCGCTGCGTCAGCAGATCGAACCGCCGCTCCGCGACCGCGGTCTTGTCTACGAGACGCCCGCCGATGCCGACCGCAACCGCTCCGGCCTGCAGATACTCCGCCGCATTCGCGGCAGAGATCCCGCCCGTCGGCATGAGTTTCACCTCCGGCAGGGGCGCCCGAACCTGACGGATGTAGTCTGCGCCGAGGGCGGAAGCCGGGAAGACCTTGACGATATCGGCCCCGGCCTGCCAGGCGGCGAGGATCTCCGTGGGCGTCATGGCGCCGGGGAAGACGGGCACGCCCCGGCGCCGGCAGGTGCGGATGACGTCAAGGGTGAGGGTCGGGGTCACCACGAAGGCTGCGCCTGCCGCGATCGCCGCGTTGGCCGTCTCTTCGTCGAGCACTGTCCCGACGCCGACAAGGGCGCGATCACCCAGTCGTGCGGCGCTCTCCTCGACCCCGCGGAGCGCTCCGGGCGTGGTGATGGTGAATTCCAGAGCCTCGATGCCCCCCGCGGCCAGCGCCTCGGCCACATCGGCCAGCGGAGATGGCACATCCAATCTGATGATGGCGACAATGCCACAGCTTTCGATACGGGCCAGGACCGGCGAAACGTGGCGCATGACGTGGCCTCCGGACGGCTCAAGTTGGCAATCACGAACCAAAGATACCACAGCCGCGCCCCGGCGGCCCTGTCATCGGGCGGAGCGCGTATCCCGTGATCCTGTGCTGATCGCCGCCTCCACTACGTCGCGCACCTAGGATTGAGCGCGTGACCGCAGAAGAGCCCACGGCGGTGGCCACGACCCAGGAGGGGCCACAGGGGATGATAACGAGCAGGATGAGCAGCAGGTCGCCCGGCCGGCTTCATCTTCGGAGTGGTACGGGACAACGGCTCGTCCCAAGGGGGGGTAGCCTGTGAGTCTCCAGACGATCTTTCTCTTCGCTGCAGCCGTCTGCTTCGGTCTCGCGACGTTCGGGTTCTCCGTCTCCAAGGTGAACCTGACCGCCCTCGGGCTCCTGTTCTGGGTCCTGACCCTGATCGTCAAATGAGGGGACTGTGACGAGTCATGTTTGAAATCGGCGCGGGAGGGGAACAGCAGATCCCTCTCACGCCGACTGCTTCGCGCCGGTAAGGGGCAAATATCTGCTGCAACAGGATGTCCCCCGGAGAACGGGAATACTATTGCGTCATGGCGGAGGTCGTACGGTGCTTGCGGAGGTGGCACGATGGATGAGCGCGAGCGCACCGGCATATTCCGCGTCGGCGCCCCCACGTCCAAGGACATCCACCAGATCTTCGAGCACGTGTATCAGGCCCTGCGTGAGAAAGGGTATAACCCAGTGGACCAGATCGTCGGGTACCTCCTGAGCGGGGACCCGACGTACGTCACCAGCCACCGGGACGCGCGAACGGTCATCCGGCAGGTCGACCGGCTGCTCCTGCTGGAGGAGCTCGTCCGGTGCTACGTGGAGTACAAACTCTGATGGAACAACTGATCATCCAGGGTGGGCGGCCCCTCCGGGGGGCGGTCCGGATCTCGGGCGGCAAGAACAGCTCGCTCGCGATCATCACCGCGGCATGCCTCGCCCCCGACGTATCCGTCATCGAGAATGTCCCGCACTGCCGGGACGTCCTGACGCTGAAGGGCATCCTGGAGGCCCTCGGCGCGCGCATCACGCTGGCCGACGGCCGCATGACGATCGACGCGCAGGCGGTCTCCCATCACGTGGCGCCCTACGACCTCTGCCGGACGATGCGCGCTTCCTTCTATACGGCGGGGATGCTGCTGGCCCGGCTTGGCAAGGCCCAGGTGCCGCTGCCCGGGGGCTGCGTCATCGGCTCACGGCCGGTCGACTTCCACCTGCGCGGCTTCGCCGCCATGGGCGCGAACGTGCTCACCGAGCACGGCTACGTCCACGCCGAGACGCCGCACCTGACGGCGGCCAGCTTCTTCGTGCCGCGCAGCAGCGTCGGGACGACCATCAACCTCATGCTGGCGGCCACGCTGGCCGAGGGCACCTCGGTCCTCGAAAACGCGGCCCGCGAGCCGGAGGTCGTTGACACGGCGGTCTTCCTGAGCCTCATGGGCGCCAAGATCAAGGGCGCCGGTACCAACACCATCACGATCGAAGGCCTCCACGACCTCCACGGCGCGACTTACTCCGTCATCCCCGACCGCCTCGAGGCGGGGACGTACCTCATCGCCGCCGCGGGGACGGGCGGCGACGTGCTCGTGGAGCAGATGATCCCCGAGCACATCGGCGCGCTGCTGACGAAGCTGGAGGAGTGCGGGGCCGTGGTCGAACGGCGCACCGACGGTGTCCGCGTGCGTGCCGGCGGACGCCACCGCGGCGCCGACGTCGACACCGCGCCCTTCCCGGGCTTCGCCACCGACCTCCATCCGCCGTTCGCGTCGCTGCTCGCCATCGCGGACGGCCGCAGCATCATCCGCGAGACGGTCTTCGAGTCCCGCTTCGGTTACGTCGACGAGCTGCGCCGCATGGGCGCCGACATCCGGGTGGAAGGGGATCGCGCCGTCATCAACGGCGTGCCGTTCCTCACCGGGGCGCCGGTAGAAGCCCTCGACCTCCGGGCCGGGGCCGCCGTCGTCATCGCCGCGCTGGCCGCCCAGGGCACGAGCATCATCTCCAACGCGGAGAACGTGGACCGGGGCTACGAGCACGTGGAGGAGAAGCTCGGCGCGCTCGGCGCGAGCGTGCAGCGCGTCGAGACCGGCACCGAGCCCGCCGCGGTTGCCCAGACCGGCTGACGCCGGGAACTCGCCCACCTGAGCGCGAATATCCCGTGGCACCATGCCCCCGGCCTCACCGATCGAGCGCTTCGGTCGAGCCATCCTCGGCATTCTGGATGAGACCGGCCACCTGACCCTGCTCCTCCTCGGGGCCCTCCGCTGGGTGGTGCGGGGGCGCATCGAAGCCCGCCAGACCCTGCTCCAGATGGCCCACATCGGGGTGGAGGCCCTCCCCCTCATCATCGTCACCGGGGCGTTCGCCGGGATGGTCCTGGCCTACCAATCCGCGCGGCAGCTCCTCTCGCTGGGCGCGCCGGGCTTCGTCGGCGGACTCGTGGCGGTGTCGCTCGCGCGTGAGGCGGCGCCCGTCTTCACCGCGGTGACCGCGGCCGGCCGCAGCGGGGCAGGCATCGCCGCCGAGGTGGGTACGATGGCGGTGACGGAGCAACTGGACGCTCTGCGCGTCATGGCCACCGATCCGGTGCGGTACCTCGTCGTGCCCCGGCTGCTGGCCAGCCTGTTCGTCCTTCCCGTCCTGACCGTCTTCGCCAACCTCGCCGGCCTGATCGGCGGATGGGGGGTGGCCGGGCTGGCCGGGATCGGAACGTCCACCTACCTGTCCTCGGTGCGCCGCTTCCTGGAGGTGTCGGATCTCAGCGGGGGGCTGGTCAAGGCGGCGCTCTTTGGGATCATCATCGCGCTGGTCGGATCTCACCGCGGATTGACCGCGGACGGGGGCGCGGCAGGGGTGGGCCGGGCGGCGACGGCGGCCGTGGTCCTCGGCATCGTCCTGATCCTCGGCGGGAACTACGTCCTCGACGTCCTGCTGTTCTGAGCGTCGATGGACGCGCCGGTGATCACGGTCCGCGACCTGCGCAAACGCCTGGGGGCGGTCGACGTCCTGCGGGGGATCTCGCTGGAGGTGATGCCGCAGGAGATCTTCGTCGTCATGGGCCCCAGCGGGACGGGGAAGACCGTGCTGCTGCGTCACCTCATCGGCCTGCTCGCGCCCGACGCCGGCGAGATCTTTCTGTGGGATGCGCCGGTGCACGCGCTGCGGGGCGGTGACCTGGATGCCGTTCGGCTGCGGATCGGCGTGGTCTTCCAATCGGCCGCGCTGTTCGATTCGATGACTGTCGCGGACAACGTCGCCTTTCCGCTGCGGCGGCACCGGGCGGAAAGTGAGATCAAGATCCGGGAGAGCGTGGCCACTCTGCTCGACCTGGTCGGGTTGACCGGGGCCGAGGACAAGATGCCCGCGATGCTGAGCGGTGGGATGCGCAAGCGCGTCGGCATCGCCCGGGCGCTCGCGCTGAGCCCCGACCTTGTGTTCTACGATGAGCCAACCGCGGGGCTGGATCCGCCCGCCGCGCGCGAGGTGGAAAGCCTGATCTGGCGGCTGCGGAGGGATCTGGCCGTGACCTCGGTGGTGGTCACCCACGATCTCTTGACGGCGTTTGGGATCGGCGACCGCGTAGCCTTGCTGATGGATGGGACAGTACTGGCCGTGGGGACCCCGCGGGACATCATGGCGGATCCGCGGCCGCAACTGCAGGAATTCATCCACCCCCCGCCGGTCGGGGGAGAGAGGGGTGGCGAGGGATGACGCCGGAAACCCGCGTCGGTCTCGTGACGGTCCTCGCACTCGTGCTTATCGTCGGGCTGGTGGCCTTCCTGCGAGGGGGAACGCTGCGAGGTCCTCAGGGGTACGAGTTCCACGTCGTCATGCGCGACGCGACCGGGCTCGAGGCGGGGACCCCGGTGCGCATGTCGGGGATCACCGTCGGCCAGGTGAGCGCGGTCGGCCTTACGCCGGACAACCGCGCGCGTGTCACGCTCACGATGCACCGCGACGTGCAGGTGCCGGCGGGGTCGCGTTTCCAGCTGGCCACCAGCGGTCTCATCGGCGAGCGCTATCTGGCAATCACCCCCCTTCAGGCCGATGCCCCGGCCCTCGCGCGCGGGGCCACGGTCCAGGGCGAGGATCCGTTCTCGTTGGAGCGGATCGGCCAGCGGCTCGAGGAAGTCAGCGACCGAGTGTTGGAGCTGGTGGGCAACGCGAATGCGCTGATCTCGGATCCCCAGATGCGCGCCGATCTCCGGGACGCCCTGCGCAACGCGCGTGACGCGACCGCCCTGGCGAAGGAGACCCTGGCCCAGGCCCGGATCGTCGCCGCGACCGTCCGGCGCGCGAGCGACAACATCGAGGTCACCTCGACGCGCGTGCGTGAGTTGGTGGACGGCGACGTGGCCGCGATCGCGGGGGATCTCCGCGCGATGGCGGAAAACCTCGAGGCCTCCTCGGTCCGGGTGAAGGAGTTCGTGGACGAGACGTCGGCCGGCGGCAAGCTGTCGGCGGACATCCGCGACACCGCCGCCGCGCTGCGCGACACGGGTCTGCGCATCCGCCAGATGGCCGAGGACCTGCAGGGGGCGGTGAACCCGGAGAACGTGGCGAAGGTCCGCGAGATCATCGACGACGCCCGGGCCGGGGTGAAGGAAGCCCGCGCCGTGGTGCAGCAGGCGGGCGGGTTCTTGCAGCGCATCGGCGGAGGGATCCCGTCCGGACGTCCGTACGCGGTCACCTATGAGGTTTGGTACAGCGGCGGGCGCGGGGGCCACGGCCTCGACTTCACGCTCTTCCCCGAGGGGAGCCGCTCCTACCGCCTCGGCGTCCACGACATCGGCGCCGCGAGCCGGATGGTGCTCCAGGTGGGCGGACGCTTGAACCCAACGCTGCGGTGGCGTGCGGGGATCTACGAGTCCGAGGTCGGCCTCGGGCTGGACTACCGCTACTCAGGCCCGCTCACGCTCAGCCTCGACGCCTACAACGTCAACCTCTTCACCGTGGACGCGCTGGCGCGGTATCAGTTGTCGCGAGGATGGGGCCTTACCTTCGGCGGGAAGGATCTGCTCCGCAGCCCGGCATGGCTGTTCGGCGTGGGGACGACCTTCTGAGAGTCGGCCTGTTATAATCGGGGACGGGGCGAGTAGCTCAACGGGAGAGCATCCGGTTTACACCCGGAAGGTCGCAGGTTCGATCCCTGCCTCGCCCACCACCTACGATTGATCTTCAGCGCCGGGGCGGAACAGGGACTCCCACTCGTCCTTCGTGACGTAACTCGGCTCTCCGCCGTCGTCGAAGACGACGTACACCCAGCGATCCGGGGCCTCGAATTCGAGCAGGACCTGTGGACGCATCGGTGCCATAGGATGATGATAAGGCCGAGCGGGATGCCAGGGCAACCGGCAAGCGGTCGAAGCCGGACCGCGTCAGGAAGCCTGCGCGAGCACGAGGCTGAGCCGGCGGTTGATCGCGTTGAGCACGGCCTTGGCCGGCCCAGCGTGGCCGTGGTCGACTCCCGGCGAGATGCCCAGAAGCTTCTCTTCGCCGTCCGGGCTGACCAGCATCACGGTGGCCCAGAGCGCTTGGTTGTCACCCTGGGTGACTTGGCGAACGTCCTGCAGCACGACGCCGAAGCCCTTCGGCAGTAGCTCTGTGAGCGCCCGCCCCGTTGCCTCGCCGACCAGGTAGGGGATGCGGTCCGGCGCGTTCCGGCCGACGACCTTGCCCACCGCCACGCGCTCACCGTAGCGGACCTCGACATCGACCGTGGCCGCCATGCCCGAATCCGCGACGTTGCACCGGACGAGCACCACGCGCGTCGACCCTCCGGCAGCCTCCGGCTGGGGCCCGGCCGCTTCGAGCGGAGCCGAGGGTACGCGTGGTTCCTGCGCGATCTCATCAAGCATGCCGACGGTCTCCGCCGGCTCCTCGACCGACCCGTTGAGAGCGGGGCCAACCGGATGCTCCTCGAGCTCGACTTCCATCGGGGCCTCCGGTTCCAGGGAGGCCTCGAAGGTCGCCTCCTCCTTAGCCACGGCGGCTGCAGCCTCCGGCCTTGCTGGGATCAGGGCTTCCGTCTTGGGGAGGACCCTGGCTTCAGCCTCCGCCGGTTCTGCTGCTTTCGGGGTACCGGCCGCCTGCGATCTCGTGGGGAGCCCCAGGGCAATCTCCGCGTTGATGATCAGGGCGTCCACGGCCGGTCCGGCTGCTTCCAGGCTCGCGACCGGATCCATGCCGGCCACCCCGAACACTCCCTCGGGGACACGCCCTTCCGCGGTCTCGATAGAGAGCGTGAACACCCGCTCGCGGATCTGCTTCATGAGGGTTTCGATCTCTGCGTAGGGCCTTCGGGTGAGGACCAGGAAGGCGTTCCCAGAGTGTCGTCCCAGGAGGTCCCGTGCGTCGAGCTGGTGGGTTAGCAGGCGGGCCACCTGCCCCAGGACGGAATGCGCGGCGCGGTAGCCGAAGACGTCGATAAGGACGCGCAGTCCGGAGACCTGCAGACACAGCGCGTGTACTTCACCCGTGACGGCCCACCCCGCGGCCTCGCGCCGGAGGGCCGCGGACCACGGTAGGCCGGTGATCGGATCCAGCGGGCGTGCGGGCTCGTTGTCCATAGCTTCCCCGTCATTAAGGAGCATCTATGATGCCATACCCATTACGGATAGAGGTTAGTCTATTGCCCCCCCGGAGCCCATAGGGGTCTTTCGGAGGGAATCGCGGACAGGTTACAGAATACTGCGCTGAATTGGCTCGTTTCTGGGGAAGAACGGGCCTGGACTCAGCCAGACGCCCCCCGACGAGGTGAACCGTGTGAAGAAGCTCAAGCCGCCGGACACCGATGTGCTGCTGCGCGTCATGCAGATCGCGGACTCGCCGTCGAACCTCGACGCGATGCAGTACATCCTGTTCCAGTTCGACTTCAGGGATTACGAGCAATTCATCCTCGAGTGCCCGCCGGGCAGCATCCGGTTCAACAACTTCCTGCGGGTGGCCGTATTCTGCGACAACCTCGGCGTCCTGGTCGACGGCGGCGCGCTGGACCCCGAGGTGATGTTCGAGCTGTATCCCATTCCCTGGTTGAAGATGGAGCCCATCGTGATGGGGATGCGCCGGGAACTGGGCTGGCCGGATCTGTTCGACTACTTTGAGAAGCTCGGCAGGCAGTACCAGAAGTGGTGGGAGCCGAAGGCGAAGAAGATCAAGCTGCCCGAGGCGCCCAAGAGCGAAGGGCCCCGCCCGGCCCTGCGTCCTGTGGCTCGGCCGACGCTCGTACAGGCTACGCGCCTGGGCCGGCCCGGCGTGCCTGTCCCGGCGCGCCCCGGCGCGGGCGTGGTCAAGCCGGCCGCGCGCCCGGCAGCCCGGCCGGCGAAATCGGCCCAGAAGAAGTCGGGAGGAAAGAAGAAGGGCAAGCGGTAGACCCGGCACACCGTTAGCTCGGAGCCGCGGCCTTCCCCACCGCGGGGAGGGTCGCGCTCTTCTCGCTGAGGATCCCCCGCAGGGTCTGCTGTTCCGTAGCGAGCAGGGCCTGGACGGCCTCCACCACCTGCGGGTCGAACTGGGTGCCTTGCCCACGAGTGAGCTCCCCCAGGGCGACCGCATCCTCAAGGGCATCCCGGTACGGCCGGTCGGACGTCATCGCATCGATGGCGTCGGCCACGGCGATGATTCGCGCGCCGATGGGGATGTGCTCTCCGGCGAGCCCAAAGTAGCCGCCCCCGTCGTAGCGTTCGTGATGGTAGAGGATGAACTCCTTGCCCTGACGGTACTCCGGCAGCTTCCCCACGATCTCCGCGCCCATCGCGGCGTGTTTGCGCACCTGCTCCAACTCGCGCGCGCTGAGCGCGTCCGGTTTGCGCAGCAGAGCGTCGGGGATGCCGAGCTTGCCGACGTCGTGCACCCGGGCCGCCCGGACGATCGCCTCGCACAGGTCCGGCGCGAGCCCGAGTTGCCGGGCGATCCGCTGGGTCAGGGCAGCCACCCGCTGCGAGTGCGCGAAGGTGTAGGGGTCCCGCCGGTCGATCGTATCGGCGAGCATTTCGATCGTCGCCTGCGTTTGCCGCAGGACGATGCTCTCGTTGCGCAGGGCGCGGTAGACGGCCACCACGGGCAGGGCGAGCACCGGCGTGAAGACCGGCGCGTGGACGAAGGTCACGGCGGCGACGACCCCGAGCAGCAGCGTGCTGAGATACGGGATCGCGGTGCGCCCGAAGCTCGAGGCCCAGTACGTCCGGAACGGCGTGCGCAGCTGCAGCACCGCCGCCGCGGTGATGCTCACGCTGTCGATCAGCCAGAATGTCCCCAGCGCGGCGAGCACCGAACCCGCGTGGGCCGCCGAGAATTCGAGACCGGGAACTCCCGGTGCAAGGATGCGGTAGACCGCGGCGGCGAGCGCCACCGTGAGCGCAGTCTGCGCCGCGTTGAAGGCGATCAGGAGCGGTGGCCAGTGCTGCAGGGTGTACAGCAGGGCGATCCCGGCCCCCGCAGCCAGCGCGGCGAAGCCGGGGGGGAGCAGGAGCAGCATCGCCATCATGACGGTGCTGGCCATGTTCACGGTCACGTTCTTCCCGATGCAGATCTGGCAGTACCCGGCGGCCGGGATCAGCGCGATGCCGCCGAGCAGCGGGAGCCAGAAGGCGAGATCATGAGACACCGGTGGCCCCCAGCCGCGCAGCAGGAGGAGGAGGCCTCCGCCAGCGAGGATCGTTCCGCCCATGTAGGCCCGCACGGGCCGTGAGAGCTGCATTCGGTGCCCCCCTCGTATCAGCGGTCGGCTCGAGCTACTCGAAGGTGACGCTGTCGAACGAATCCCAGCCGAGCCGTTCGGAGCAGGCACCGGGGCAGAAGCCGCCCTTGCCCTCTGCGGGCAAGGTGGCACCGAGAATCATGACTGAGAGGAGCACGAGGATGAGCGGAAGGAGCCTCCGGCTAATGCGAGACCGCATTAGAGCGTCCCTCCATTCTTTGGGATGGAACACGAACCGCCCGGCCGGTGGGCTCAGGCGGTGACTTGCTCCCGGCAACCCGGCTGACTCGAGACGAGCCCCGTGGCTTTGCGCCCCCGCCTTGCGGCGGGTTTGCCTTTGACGAGAGACGCTATGGGATTAGCTCGCAAGGTAGCACGCTTCGTGGAGCCTGTCAACGCAACTTCACTGCGGGTTTGGGGGAAGATCAACTCTGCGTCTCGAGGTGCAGGGAGTCAACGATCGTGCGCGCCCGCTTCACTTCGTACATCCGCATGTCCGCCTGCTCGAGGGCCTCCGTGAAGGCATCCCAGGTGCTCACGCCGATGCTGACGTGGATACCGTCCGGGGCGCCGAGCGGCCGCCACTGCCCGAGGACCCGCTCGAGCCGGGCCATCGCGGTCTCCGCGTTCGCGCGCACGGTGCTCGGCATGAGCACGACGAACTCGTCCCCACCATAGCGCGCGAGGATGTCGACCGAGCGCAGCGAAGTCCGCAGGACCTCGGCGAAGGATTCGAGGACACCGTCCCCGGCGGTATGGCCGTTCGTGTCGTTGAAACGCTTGAACCCGTCCAGATCCAGCATCGCGACGGAGAAGGGCTGGCCGGTGCGCCGCGCCCGCTGCACTTCGCTTGCGTACACTTCACGGAAGTAGCGGCGGTTGTACAAGCCCGTGAGCGGATCGCGGATGGCCAGATCACGCAGCTGGCGCTGCGAATCCTCCAGGCGGAGGACCAAGGTCCAGGCCACACCCGCCATCGCGAGGGCCACGACGAGGAGGACGCCCAACTCAACCAGGGTGGTGGCGAAGATCAGGCGGGTCTGGCCGCCCGCCATGTCGCTGAGGTAGAGCCATCCGCGGACCACGACGGCGGTGCTCGCGACCGCCACGCCCGCGGCCAGGAGGAGCCCGGCCGCCGTAGCGCGAGGCCGGCGCGGGGGTTTGATGCTCTCTCGCCTGCGCCTGGACTCCGACATAAGAAAACACCGCCCACCCATCCACAGGACCCGAAGGAGGTGATGCGGTGCGTCTTCGGTAACCCGGCCGGCTCGAAGGATGAGCCCCGTGGCTTTGCGCCCCCGCCTTGCGGCAGGTTTGCCTTTCTCGGACCACTATGCGGTTGAACTGTACCGTACCATAGGGGTGAGAGTCCGTCAATGATGCGGGGGATAGATCCGCGCGCTCGACGCGTGCGCAGACGCCCGGTGAAGGGAAGTTCGATGGAAGTTCGCGCGCCAAGGATTCGTTTCGCGCGCACCCGAAAGGTATGTCGGTGACTCCCGTTCGACAGTTGTACGAGCTTCAGATGCTCGACTCGCAGATGTCACAGCTCGAGCGCACGCTTGCTGGCCTCGACGACGGCGCCCGGCTGCGCACGCTCGTCGAGCAGGCGCGGGCGGAGGAGGATGCCGCAGCGGCAGATCTGAAGGCGAAGCAGGCGCGGCTCCGCTCCCTCGAGTTCGAGCTGCAGACCGCGGTAGACAAGTCGCGCAAGCTTGAGCAGGACCTCTACAGCGGGCGCGTCGGCAACCCCAAAGAGCTCACCGCGATGCAGGAGGACGTCGCGGCTCTGGGCCGGCAGCGCAGGAAGATCGAGGACGAGATGCTCGCGCTCATGGAGGAGACCGAGCAGCTGGCAAAGACGATCGGCACGCGCGAAGCGCAGCGCCAGGCGCGCGAGCGCGAGCTGGAAGAGTCCCTCGCCCAGTACCAGACCCACACGCGCACCCTCGCCGGGCAGCTCGAGACCCTGCGCGGGACCCGCGAGGCGAGAGCCGCCGAGCTGGACCCCGATCTGCTGCGCCGCTACGAGCGGCTGCGCCCGCGGAAGGACGGCGTGGCCGTCGCCGCCGTTGTCGGCGGCATCTGCGGGGGCTGCCACGTCGCGATCCCGGAGGGCCGGGTCGCCGAGATCCTCGAGGGGCAACGGCTCTTCACCTGCGAGGAGTGCGGGCGCATCCTCTATGTCCCGGGCGGCTAAGCCGGAGTCGCTCGTCCTCTACATCGACGGCGCCGCCCGCGACAACCCCGGCCCCGCGGGGATCGGGATCGTCATCAAGCATGCCGACCGCATCGTCGCCGAGATCGGCGAGTTCATCGGGCCCACGACGAACAACGTCGCCGAGTACCGGGCCCTGCTGCGCGCGCTGGAGGAAGCGAAGGCGCGCGGGGCCAGAACCGTCGAAGTGCGCTCGGACAGCGAGCTGCTCGTCAAGCACCTCAAGCGCGAGTACAAGGTGAAGAGCCCCGACCTGAGCCCGCTGTACCTGGAGGCCAACCGCCTGCTCACATCGTTCACCCGCTACACCGTGACGAAGATCCCGCGCGGCGCGAACGCCGCGGCGGATGCGCTCGCGAACCGGGCGATCGACGCTGCCAACCCCGAATCCGCGATGGAGTTCTCGGCGATCGTCGAGCCGGCCGGGGTGGGGTTCTTCGCGCGCGTGCCGGCGCTCGGCATCGAGGTGGAGGGGAAGACCCGGTCCGAAGCGCTCGAGCGGGCACGGGCGGCGATCCTGGAGGAAGTGAAGCTGCTGCACGCGGCGCAGCGCCCCATCCCCAAGGAAGAACGCATCCGCATCCGCATCACCCGGGACGCGGTTGAGTGACCCCGAGCAGCATGCTAAGATGACGTGTGGGAGCAGGCCGGGCAGTCGCTGCGGGCTCCGCATCGTATGGTGGATGTCCCGCAGAGGAAAGTCCGGGCACCATAGGGCAGGGCGCTGGGTAATGCCCAGTGGGGGCAACCCCAAGGACAGTGCCACAGAAACATACCGCCGGCCGCAAGGCCGGTAAGGGTGCAATCGTGCGGTAAGAGCGCACGGCGCGACGGGTGACCGCTCGCGTGGGCAAACCCCGCCCGGTGCAAGGCCACGTAGGGGGAGATGAGGCGGCCCGCCGCATCCCTGGGTAGGCTGCTGGAGGCGTCTGGCAACAGGCGTCCTAGAGAGATGGCTGCCGCCGCCCGCAAGGGCGGTACAGAACCCGGCTTACAGGTCTGCTCCCTCAATCAACCCGCAACAGGAGCGCGGCAAAGGGGGACCCGAGCACTCGGGTCCCTCGTGTGTCGTTGGCCTAGGGCGCGATCTCGGGAACCGCCCTCGGATAGAGCAGGTAGCGCTGACGGATTCTGAGGAACCACTGCCGGTCGGCATCCCAGGCTGCCACGATAGCGTCCGCCGTTTCCCCCTGCATGATGGCTCTGCGCACCCGATCCGTTCCCCACACGAGGTCGAAGCGATAGCGGCTGCCGTTCCGAGGTTGGGTGAACCGCAGCGCGTCCGGATGCAGCCGGTGGATGGCGTCCAGGATATGGACCGCCGTCGCCGCAGGCTGGAACTGCCGTTGGTTGGTGAGGATGAGGCGCACGCCGCCGCTGCGTTGGCCTCCCAGGCCCACCCGGATGGGCTCGAATCGCACGCCCGGGAGGCGGCGTGCGTTGAGCCGCGCCGCGAGCGGATCGCCCTGGAGCCACCGGGCCGTGACCGTCTGGAACGGCGTGGCGCTTCCCGCCCCGACGCTTAGGTTCGTGCCTTCGAGGAGACCGGTCGCTGCATGCAGCTCCGCCGCAGCGGGGGAGGTGAGGTTCGGCGAGGGCCGCACCCAGGATAACCCGGTATCGTCCCAGTGCATCATCCCGCGCCAGCCGCTCATGGGGACGACAGCCAACCGCGCGTTGATCCGGAACTCTTCATTAAAGAGGAGTGCGAGTTCGCCGACGGTCATGCCATGTACTGCTGGCACAGGGTAGATCCCGATGAACGACGTGAAGGCCGGATCGAGGACGGGGCCGTCGACCCGGTCACCTCCGAGGGGGTTCGGGCGATCCAGGACGATGAACAGCTTGTCGTGCTCCGCCGCGGCCTGCATCGCCAGCGCCATGGTGGAGACGTAGGTGTACGCTCGTGCTCCAACGTCCTGGAGGTCGAACACGAGGGCGTCCACCCCCTCGAGCATCTCGGCCGAGGGGCGCTTCGTCGCGGCGTAGAGACTGTAGATGGGGATCTTGCCCATGCTCACCGGGACCGGGGCACCCGCGGGGAGCATCCCCGAGAATCCATGTTCCGGCGCGAAGAGGGCGACCACGTGGATGCGTGGGTCTAGGGTGAGGATCGCGGCCGTCGGATGCCCGCCCACGCCGGCGGCCGCCCGGTGCGTGATCAGGCCCACCCGCTTGCCGGCCAGGACCTGGGTGTAGTAGGCGACCAGCACGTCGACGCCCGGCCAGACGCGCACCTGCGCCGAGCCGGCGGGCGGCGAGAAGGTCCCCACGACGAGGAGAACCAACGCCGCGGCAAGAATTCCGCGGATGTGAGCCCGGTGAGTTTGAAGTGCCCTCAGTGTGGGAGCCGCCACGTGATCTCCAACATCACGATTCGGTGGAACCAGGTCAAGGGCGCGTTCCTCTCTGAACGCGGCCACTTCTGCTTCAAGTGCGGCCGTCCCTTCCAGCCCGGGTCCAACGGCGAACTCGCCTTCCGGACCGTCCGGGTCGACGCCGTGAGCCCCGCGGTCCAGAGCCTCCAAACTACCGCGGACGTGGTCGTGGTCCGCTACCGTAACGGCGCCACCGAGATCGTCTATTAGAGGTACGCTTCTGCCTCTGTAGTGCCCCTTCGCCGACCCGGCTCAGACCCCGCAAGGACTTCGTTTCGGACATGTGAAAGAAGGGTGCGACTTCGGGGGTGGGCGTTGGCGAGGAAGCAGTGGCTGTAGGGCCTCATGAAGAACATCCCACCGGTTTCGCCGGCCTCATGCGGAACCGGAACTATGCCTTGCTTTGGTCCGGTCAGCTTGTTTCAGAAATGGGTAACAGATTCCATTGGATCGCGGTATCCCTCTGGATCTTCTCACTGACTCGATCGGCTGCTGCGGTATCGTTGGCCATATCCTCCATGTTCATTGGAAGCCTGCTCATCAGCTTGTGGGCGGGGGTATTTGTTGATCG
>DASSGA010000064.1:0-2592 GCA_035693805.1 bacterium
TGGTTCCATGAACGCGTTGCGGCGGTGGCCGCCGGCGCGCAGGATGGCGCCGGCTTTCACCGCGCCCGTGACCACCTCCTCGACCTCTTTGGCGGCGTCCTCCGTGATCAGCGGCCCGACATCCGTGTCCTCCTGCAGCTGGTCGCCCATCTTGAGCGCTTTGGCCTTGGCCGTCAGGAGATCGGCAAAGCGGTCATAGACAGGTGCCTCGACGAAGATGCGCTTGACCGCGCAGCAGATTTGCCCGTTGCCGCGCGCCAATCGCCCGAGGACGACGGCTGTGGCCGCCTCCTCCAGGTCGGCGTCGGCCAGGATGATCATGGCGTCGTTGCCACCGAGCTCCATGTGGACCTTCTTGAGGTGCTCCGCGGCGAGCTGCGCGATGCGGATCCCGACCGCGGTGCTTCCCGTGACCGTCACCATCTGGATTCCGGGCGCCTTGGCCAGGTAGTCCCCGATCAGAGTGCCCGGTCCCGTGATGATCTGGTGGGCGTTGCGCGGCAGGCCGGACAGCTCCAGAAGCTCCGCAATCTTGAGCAACGTCAGAGGGCAGGCACTGGGGGGCTTCGTGATCACGGCGTTGCCGGCGGCCAGCGCGGCCGCAGCCTTGTGCCCCCACAGCTCTACCGGGTAGTTGAACGGAACGATGGCGGCGACGACACCGAGCGGCTGCCGAATCGTCACGGCGAAGTGCCGCTCTTGTCCGGGGATGGCGTCGACCGGCATGACGCGACCGAAGATGCGCTTCGCTTCCTCGGCGAAGCCGCGGAAGATGCTGGCGGTGACGGCTACCTCGGCCCGCGTTTGACCGATGGGTTTTCCGTTCTCCTCGGCGAGGAGCCTCCCCAGTTCGGGGACGCGTGCTTCCACCTCCTGGGCAACGCGAACCAGCATGTCGTAGCGCTGCCGTGACGTCAGCTTGCGCATGGCGGCCTTGCCGATTTGCGCAGCTTCCACCGCTCGGCGCGTGTCGTCCAGCGTGGCGCGAGGCACACGATCGATGACTTTCCCGGTGCCCGGATTGCGGATTTCCATCCAGCCGCCGTCGGAAGCCTCCACCCACTGACCGGCGATCAACATCTTCATGGCCGTCCTCCGATGCCCGGGGTCTTCCTCGGGCGGATCCGAACCGCAGCCACCCAGTTCAACCGGCGAAGCCCATGCGCCTCGAGACCTGCTGCGCAGCCTCGCACACCAGCGGCGCCAGTTCCACGCACCGGCGGCGGTCCATCCGGTCGCTCGGCCCGGAGATGCTCATCGCTGCGACCGCCAGGCGCGTGTAATCCAGGATCGGCGCGCTGACGCAGCGGACGCCCACCTCGTTCTCCTCGTCATCCAGCGCGTATCCCTGGGCGCGGATGGACTCCAACTCCGCCAGCAGAGCCTCCGGGGTGATGATGGTTCGGGGCGTTCGAGGCTTCAGCTTGCGCGCCAGGACCTTCCGCGTCCGCTCCGGGAGCCCGAACGCCAGGATGGCCTTTCCGAGCGCCGTGCAGTACATCGGCAGTCGGGCCCCGATGTAGGAGTACATGCGCAACGCGTGCTTGCTCTCTACTTTGGCGATGTAAACGACCTCCGTGTCGGAGGGGACGGCCAGGTGGACGGTCTCGTCTGTCTGAGCCGAGAGCGCGTCGAGCTCCGCCTGGCTTTCGCTGCGGAGGTCGGAGCTTGCCAGGAAGGAGCCGGCCAACTCGATAACCTTGGTTCCTAAACGGAACCGATCGTCGCCGCGCCGTTCCGCCAGCCCGAGTTGAGTCAGCGTGGCCAGATAGCGATGGACTGTGCTCTTGGGCATGTGCAGTTGGAGCGAGAGATCCGCTAGGCCGATGCCCTGCTCAGACTGCGTAGCGAGGGCATCCACGACGGCAAGGGCCTTGGCGACAGTGGTGGAGAGCGGTGCGGATGCACGGTCGGAGCTCGCCGGGACCTTCGCAGCGTGCGGCGCCCGACTCCCAGAGGATGCTGCCCGTCGCCGTCGCTGTCCGCCCATCCGCCGCCTAGTGAAACGGGCGACCCGCCAGGGCTCCCCCGGGCGGAGACCCATTCGGTTAGTGGAGTTCTACTATATGGAATGCTATTCCGAATATTAGCACGAAAAGCAGTGCGTGTCAACAATCCATGGTGCCGGAACGTCGATCGGGGCTTCCTGCCTGACGGCGCTGCCGTGATCGCAGCCGTTAAGAGGCACCGTTAAAGTGCGGGGTAAGGGTCTGCTGAATCCACGCAGACCCTTTGCCGTCTTTGGTGAATCCATACAACGGGCCTCAGACGCGAGGACGATCAAGGGCCTCGGACATTTCTCGCGTTCACGCGGCGGGACCCTTGGACGAAATTGCCCGAAACACGACCAAGGGTTCATCGCACACAGCAAGTTTCCGCGAGAGCCTCACGCGTCGCTCTCCTTCGCTTCGTCGGGACCGCGGAGCGTCCCGAGGTGGCAGCCGAGGGAAGAAGGCGCAGTCGTGGGGGACCGATTCATCATCGTCTCCCTTTTCTGCAGTCCAGCTACTCGGCTACGACTCCGGCAGCTCCCCCAGGACGTCAATGTTGAACCGGGCCGCCAGATCTGCCAGCGTCTCGAACTCCATAGCA
>DASSGA010000065.1:0-20918 GCA_035693805.1 bacterium
CAGGGTGTCGTACCTCGCACGCAGTTCCGCGACGAGCGCCTGCCACTGCGTTTCAGCCACGGCCTGCACCCGCCAGCTCTCCCGCCAGTTCCGGGGCGTCCACTCACGGCGGATCCACGCGGTCGACGCATCGAGCGCGAAGGTCGCGTGATGCACGTGGGCCGCGATCGTCGTCCCGGCGACCACACGTGATGCCTCCGCAGCCGTGATCCCGTCGAGGGTGCCGAACCACCCGGCATCCGGCGCGTTGTCGGTGAAGTAGCTCCATCTCTCCGGCGGTCCTTCGAATGCTTCATGCAGCACGGCGCGCAGTTGCGCCATCGCCTGGTCCATGCCGATTGATGTCATGCCTGTTCCCTCCAGCGGTCGATGATTTCTCCCACCTCAGCCAGCGTCTTCGCCACGGCGTCCGGCCGCACGGATTCCAGGAACGCCGGCGCGCCCGGCGGATGGGCCGCGGTGAGGAGGATGGACCGGATGCCCACGGTCAGCGCCCCGGCGATGTCCGCCGCCAGCGTGTCCCCCACCATGGCGATCTCCGCCGGAGGAAGGCCCCACTGCCGCAGGACGACGTGGAAGATCCGTGGATCGGGCTTCCCCCATCCGACGGCGGCGGAGGAGACGATGGGCTCGAGGTAAGGGGCGAAGAGCAGGCGCCGGCAGCACTCGACGATGAGGTAGTGCGAGGACGCATTGGAGATGAGCCCGATGCGCAGCCCGTTTCGGCTGAGCCTGGCCAGGAGCTCGACCGCACCCGCGAGCGGACGCATCCCGTCGAGCTCATGTGTGAAGAACGCGCGCTCGGCGTCGGCGACGAACTCCGCGCCGGTCGGGAGCCCGTAGCGCTCGAGCACGGCGCGCAGCGCCTCGTCGGCGGTGACTTCCTGCGTGCCGGTGCGGGCCGCCCACAGGGCCTGGCGCTGTGCCATCACCGCGCCCGCGAAGTCGTCCGGAACGGCGAACCCTTTAGCGCGGATCCAGCGCAGGAGCGCCTGAGCGTTCCCGGGCTCGAACTCGCCAGGGTGGATCAGCGTGCCGCCGAGATCGAAGATGGCGCCGCGGATCATCGAGTGCGGGGCTGCTCGTCGGGTGGGCGGATGTGGCGGAACTGCACGTAAAGGATGATATCATAGACGCTCTTGAGCGCCCCGCCGACCACGAACGGCAGGCCGAGCGCCACGACCTGCATCGCGTAGCCGGAGAGGATCGGGGTGACCGCCTGCGCCGCGTTGCGGACCACGTTCGTCACCGCGGCCGCTCGGTTCCGCTCCTCAGGATCCACCACCGCCATGATGTAGCTCTGGCGGGTCGGTACGTCCATCTGTGAGAGCGCATGGCGGGCGAGCAGCAGGACCACGGCGAGCGGCAGGGTGGGCGCCGCCGGGATCAGCATCAGTAAGATGTTGCTCGGCAGGTGCGTGAAGACCATCGTGTTGATGAGGCCGATGCGGTCCGCGATGCGCGTGGCCGCCAGGAACGAGGCCGCCTGCAGCAGCCCAACCCCGAGGAAGATCGGCCCGAGCAGCTCCGGTCCGGCGCCCCAGCGCAGATGGAACCAGAACGCGATCAGACTCTGCACGACGAAGCCGCCCGCGAGGGAGTCGAGTCCGAACAGCGCCGAGAGGCGAAGCACGTTCGCGCGGGAGCGATGCAGCCCCCCGCGCGGGAACCCGCCGGAGGCGACGCCTGTCTCGGGTGCGACCTCGACCTGCGAGGACAGCCGGGTGAAGATGAGCAGCACCGCGAGGCCGATCGCGGCATAGAGCACGAACATCGCCCGCAGCGCCGGCTCTGCTTCCCACCCCAACCAGACACGCAGCAGCGCGGGCAGTCCGGCGAACAGCGCTCCGACCGCGCCGGTGAGTGCCCCGATCGTGTTGTACCAGCCGAAGGCTGCGTTGCGGCGGGCGGAGGGCACCGTCTGCGGCAGCATCGCCTGCTCGAGGGAGAGGAACGGGCCGACTTCGCCTGAGGTTGCGCCCACCGTGCCCGTGAGCGAGGCCAGGATGAGGAGCGGGTACTTCGTCGTGACGGCGAAGGCGGCGCCGGAGGCGGCCATGAGCAGCGCGCTGAGGAGCAGCATCGGCCGGCGGCCGAACCGGTCGGCCGCGGCGGACAGCGCGAGCGTGAGGACCGCCGACCCCGCGAGGGTCGTGGTCAGGATGGCGCCGACCTGCCAGGGGGCGAAACCGATCTGTTCCAGGTAGACGCCGAGCAGGACGCTGAGATACCCGTAGGCGAAGGTGCGGATCGCCCGTGCGCCGAGGATCAGCCGGGCGTCGCGGCCGAGCCAGCTCACCCGGGCGGCTGCATCAGCTTACACGGACACGTCCTGCACGCCGACGATCATCGTGCCGTCACCTCGAAGGCCATGCCTTCCCGGCCGGGGATGAACTCGAACGGCAGGGGGCCGCCGCGCCGGATTTTGTCCACCAGGGCGTCGAGCACGTCGTCGCTGTGTCCGGGATCGTGGTGGAAGGACACGAGGCGCCGGGCGCGCACCACGCCCGCGAACGCCACCGCGTGGCGGATAGCGCTGTGCCCCCAGCCCGGGCGCTGCGCATACTCGGCATCGGTGTACTGGGCGTCATGGATGAGCAGATCGGCATCTTTCGCGAGATCGGCCCCCGAGGTCCAGTCCGCGGGGAGGGGGAAGGACCGCGCGCCGAGCGCCGGCTCGTGATCCGGGAGGTACACCATCGCGGCGTCCCCCTGGGTGATCCGGTAGCCGACCGTCGGGCCGGGATGGCAGACCAGCGCGCAGTGCACCCGCAGCGACTCCACCGTGAAGCCGCCCATCGGCACGTCGTGCAGGAAGAGCCGGCACGGCAGATCGCGCAGCCGGATCGGAAACAGCGGCGGTGACAGGTACTTCGTCAGGCGCGTGCGGAGGTCGTGGGTCGTGGAGGGCGGCCCCCAGACGTGCACCTCGGCATCGCTCCGGTGCAACGGCTCGAAGAACCCGAAGCCCTGGATGTGGTCCATGTGCAGGTGCGAGAGCAGGATGTGGATCCGCCGGACGTCGGGCTCGACGGCGTGGCTCAGACGCCGGATGCCGGTCCCCGCATCGAGCACGATGAGCGTCCCATCCTCACCCCGCACCTCGACGCACGACGTGTTGCCCCCATAGCGCACCGTCTCCGGACCGGCGCTGGGCAGCGATCCGCGCGTGCCCCACAGCGTGACCCTCATCTCGAGTTGATGTCCCAGAGGATGGCGGCGGCGCCCAGCACCCGGTGGCCCTGCCCCACAAGGGGGAAGCTGACGACGTCCAGCCGGCGCGGCACCCCGTCCAGGCTCGTGATCCACAGCGCGCCGCGGGCGGGCGCGCCCGTCTTGAGCGTGGCGACGAGCGGGAGCGAGTCAGGGGGCAGCGGCCGGCCTTGGTCGTCGGTCGGCTTGAAGATCGTGGCCCACTCCGACACCGGCATCTCGCCCGCCTCATCGAACTGCACCCCGAGGAGCGCCTCGGCCGGCTCGTTGTAGAAGAGCAGCGTCCCTTCGGGGTCCACGACGAAGATCGGCACGCTGAGATAGCTCGCCAGCTGCCGCATGAGGATGATCTCGATCTCTTTCTGGGCCATCGCTCCTCCAGCAACGTTCCGGCGATGGCAAGTATTCGCCGGAGCGGGGCATCCCCTTGTCAACTCCGCGGTGCCCGGTGGGCGTTGACTGGCGCCGCGATTTCCGGGCATAATTGTCCTAGTGTGTCCTACTTCGAATAGGACAATCTCCCCGGTGCCCGTCCGGGTGCGGCGCGACGGCCCGCTGCCCATCGCCCGGCAGATCGCCGACCAGCTGGTCGCCCTGATCCGGGGCGGGACCCTGCGTCCCGGGGACCGCCTGCCGCCGGTGCGTGTGCTCGCCGGTTTTCTACGCGTGAACCGCAACACCGTGGCGAAGGTCTACGCGGCACTCGAGCGGGAGCGCTGGCTGGTCACGACGCGGGGGCGGGGGACCTACGTCCCGCAGACCCCGCCGCAGCCGGCGTCGCCCGGCGACGACGCGGGAGATCTCGTCCCGCTGGCCGACCGCCTGCTGCGCGAGGCCGCGGCCCTCGGGATGTCGGACGCCGACGTGGGCCGCCTGATGACCGCGCGCGCCTCGGCGCGCGGGGCAGGCGCGGGGCCGCGGGTGGGGTTCGTGGAGTGCAACCCGTCGGACCTGGCGTACTTCTCCCGGCAGCTGGGCGCGCGCCTCGGTCATCCCCTCGTGCCGGTCCTGCTCTCCGACCTGGCCGCGGCGGCCTCCGGGCTCGATCTCGTCGCCACCACACTCTTCCACGTCGAGGAGGTCCGCGCGCTGCTTCCCCGGCACGAGGTGATCGGCCTCATGGCCGCGCCCGATTTCCGCACGCTCGACGCGGTGGCGCACCTGCCCGCCGGCAGCCGCATCGCGCTGATCTGCGCCACGCAGGAGGGAGTGCGGAGCAAGGAGCGATCGATCCGGGCGGTGGGCATTCCCCGGCCGCAGCTGATCACGGCGACGCTGCAGCAGACCGACCGGCTGCGCCTCGCGCTGCGCGACGCCGACGTCGTGCTCGCCTCGCCCAAGGTGCTGGAACGCATCGCCGGCCACCTCCCGGCCCGGGCGAACGTCATCCCCTTCGCGAGCGTTCTGGGGGAGGGCGCGGTCTCGCTGCTTGGGGAGCGCATCCGGTCCTGGCGGCCAGATCCGCCCCGCCGCATCCGGCGAAGGAGCGTGCATCCATGAAGAAGCTGCGCATAGCGGTGCTGATGGGGGGCCCGTCGCCCGAGCGAGAGGTGTCCATCGGAACCGGCGGGCAGATCGTGACCGCCCTCGATCCGGAGCGCTACGACGTGCTGCCGGTGGAGATCACGAAGCAAGGGAAGTGGCTGCCCCGCCCGGACCTGCTGCATCTCCCCTCCGGCGCTGAGGCGGCTCCGGCGAAGCCGGCGATGGCCCGCTTCGCGCGCGCGGGACGCAGCGAGATCGCCGCCAGCACCTACGATCGTTTCGTGGACCGGGAGCAGGTCGACGTCGCCGTCATCGCGATGCACGGGCCCTACGGTGAGGACGGAACGATGCAGGGTCTGCTGGAGCTCCTCGGCATCCCCTACACGGGATCGGGGGTCCTCGCCAGCGCGCTGGCGATGGACAAGCTGCGCAGCCGGCAGATCTTCGAATGGCACCGCCTCCCGGTCCCCGGGTATCTCAGCATCCGCCCCGAGGTGTGGCGCGACCGCGGCCACGTCCACCATCAGGTGCAGACGCTGCTCGGGTATCCCTGTGTGGTGAAGCCGAACGCGGTGGGCAGCAGCATCGGCGTCTCGCTGGTGCGTGAAGCCGCGGCGCTCGATCCCGCCGTCGAGGCGGCCTTCGCCTTTGGCCCCATCGTGCTCGTCGAGGAATACGTGGCCGGCACGGAGATCACGTGTGGCATCGTCGACGACCCGGAGACGGGCGAGGCCCTCCCGCTGCCCCTGGTCGAGATCGTCCCCCACGCCGATTTCTACGACTACGACGCGAAGTATGCGAGCGGCGGCAGCGACCACCTCATCCCCGCCCGCGTGAGCGACGACGTGGCGAAGCGGGCGCAGGCCCTGGCCGTGCGGGCGTATCAGGCGCTGGGCTGCGAAGGGATGGGCCGCGTAGACATGATCGCGCGCGACACCGATATCGTCATCCTGGAGATCAACACCATCCCCGGCATGACGGCAACGAGCCTCTTGCCCGATGCCGCGCGGGCCGCCGGGCTCGCCTTCCCGGACCTGCTCGACCGCATCATCCGCTCCGCGCTGCGCCGCGTGCGCCGGTAACCCCCGGTCCCGGCAGGGGATTGCCGCGCGCCGCCCGGAATGAGTAAGCAAGCCCATGCAGCGCAACGGATTCGTGAAGTTGCACGCTCTGGGGAACGACTACATCGTCATGGACCCTCAGGCGCTCTCGTTTCCGCTGGCCCCGCAGACCATCCGCATGATCTGTGACCGCCACATAGGCGTGGGGTCGGACGGCATCCTCACGCAGGTCCCATCGCAGCGCGCCGACTTCGGCCTCCGCATCTACAACCCGGACGGCAGCGAAGCGGAGAAGAGCGGCAACGGGCTGCGCATCTTCGCCCGCTACCTGCACGACCGTGGTCTGGCGCACGCTCCGGAGTTCACGGTGGAGACGCCGGGAGGCCTCGTCCGCGTCGCGCTCCATCTCCGCGGGCCCGACGTCGAGCGCATCACGGTCGATATGGGCGCAGCGACCTTCCGCAGCGACCGCATCCCGGTGGCCGGCCCGCCGCGCGACGTGGTGGATGAGCCGCTCGAGGTGGACGGGCAGCGCCTCGTGATCACGGCGGTCTCGATGGGGAATCCTCACTGCGTGGTCTTCGTCCCCGACCTCGCCGCGGTCGACCTGCACCGGCTGGGCCCGAAACTGGAGCATCACCCGGTCTTCCCCAAGCGGACGAACGTCCAGTTCGCCGAGGTGAAGTCCCGCCGCCGCGTGGCGGCGATCATCTGGGAGCGGGGCGCGGGGGAGACGCTGGCTTCCGGCAGCAGCGCGTGCGCTGTGGCCGCCGCCGCCGTGCGCAAGCAGCTCGTCGAACGCGAGCTCACGGTCGCGATGCAGGGCGGGGAGCTGCACATCACCGTGGCAGAGGACTGGGCGATCCGCATGTCCGGCCCGGCGGTGGAGGTCTACGAA
Source organism: bacterium (assembly GCA_035693805.1). Lineage (GTDB taxonomy): Bacteria > Sysuimicrobiota > Sysuimicrobiia > Sysuimicrobiales > Kaftiobacteriaceae > Kaftiobacterium. The sequence continues at coordinate 6,658 of DASSGA010000065.1, forward strand.
GGCGTGCTCGGCCCCACATTCGTGGACACGCTCGAGGCGGCGCGGTGAAGAAGATCCTGTATGTGATCCTCGATGGGCTTGGCGACCGTCCCTCGCCGACGCTCGGGGACATGACCCCGCTCGAGGCGGCGGCCACGCCGAACCTCGACCGTCTGGCCGATGAGGGCCGCCAGGGGACCGTGATCACCGTCGGGAAGGGGGTCGCCCCCGAATCCGACGTCGCCGTGATGGCCATCCTCGGCTACGATCCGCTGCGCTATCACGCCGGGCGCGGGCCGCTGGAGGCGCTGGGCATCGGGCTGCGCTTCCGCGACGGGGACCTCGCGCTGCGGGGCAACTTCGCCACGCTGGGCGAGGGGTGGACGATCACGGACCGCCGCGTCGGGCGCAACCTGACCTCGGAGGAGGCGCACGAGCTCGCCCAGGCGGTGAACGATGAGATCCGCCTCCGCCAGGGCCCGGCGGACGTCGTCGTCCGTGCTTCGATCGGACACCGCTGCGCGGTCGTCTTCTATCCCCGGGACGGACGCCTGTCGGCGAAGATCTCCAATACCGACCCCGCCTATGCCCGCATGCAAGGACTCGGCGTTGCGGTGGCCAACCCCGGGAACGAAGTCGTGGAGTGCACCCCGCTGGATGACTCCCCCGAAGCGTGGATCTCGGCGGAACTCGTGAACGAGTTCACCCGCAAGAGCCGGGAGATCATGGACAGCCACCCGGTGAACCGGCGCCGCCGGGCGGAGGGCAAGCAGCCGGGGAATGCCATCCTCGTGCGCGATGCGGGCGACCACCTGCCCGAAGTGCCCTCCATCACGGAGCGGTTCGGCATCGAGTTCGGCTGCTTCGTGGAGATGCCGGTGGAACGGGGCATCGCGCGGCTGCTCGGGATGCGCGTCATCGAGGTGCCCCCGAGCGGCGGCGACCGGGAGAACGCCTACCGCACCTGGGCGCACCGCGCGGCCGAGGAGATCCCCCGCCACGGCGGGCTGTACCTGCACCTGAAGGGTCCGGATGAGCCCGGCCACGACGGCGACTTCGAAGGGAAGCGTGATGTGATCGCGCTGATCGATCGGGCCTTCTTCGGCGAGCTCCTGCCGCGCCTCCGCCGCGATGACGTGCTGGTGGCCGTGACCGCCGACCACGCGACCCCGTGCGCCTTGCGGGGCCACTCCGCCGATCCCGTGCCGCTGCTCATCCACGGAGCGGGGGTGAAGCCGGATACGACCCGTACCTTCGGCGAGCGCGAGGCTGAGCGGGGCGACCTCGGCCTCCTCTTCGGCGTGGACGTCATGCCCCTGCTTGCCGGCCTCGCCAAGCGCTAGCCGCCCGCACGCGCATCATGCGAGGAGGTGGATTCCGATGAAGTGGGTGCGTCCTTCGGCCGTCCTTGTGGCCGCGGTTCTGCTGCTGGGGCTCGCCGTCCCGGCGCTGCCGCAGCAGAGTGCGCTCGTTGTCCTGCACTTCAACGACGATTACCAGCTCAGCGCGGTGGAGAACGGTAAGCTCGGCGGGCTCGACCGGCTGGCCGGACTCGTCCGCCAGTACCGTGCGCGCGAGCGCTGTACCCTGCTCCTGTTCGCGGGGGACCTGATCTCGCCGTCGGTGGAGTCGTCGGTGTTCAAAGGGGCGCAGCTCATCGATGGGTTCAACCTCCTCAGAGTGGATGCCGCGACCCTGGGCAACCACGAGTTCGACTACGGTCCCGCCGAGCTGCAGAAGCGCATCGCGGAATCGCGGTTTCCCTGGGTCGTGGCCAACGCCTTCGTGACCGGGGGCCGGCCGTTCCCCGGGACGCAGCTGTACGTGGTGCGGAACGTCTGTGGGACAAACGTGGGGATCCTGGGGCTGATCACCCCGGAGACGGAGTCCGCGTCCTCACCCGGGGCCACCTGGTTCGGTGATCCGATCGCGGTCGCGCGGACGCTCATCCCCGCTATGCGGCGAGCCGGGGCGGAGCGCATCATCGCGTTGACCCACCTGCGCGTCGAGGAGGACGAGCAGCTGCTCGCGGCGGTGCCTGAGATCGACCTCGTCATCGGCGGCCACGAGCACGATCCGCTGACCCGCACCGTGGGCGGCCGGCTCATCGCCAAGGCCGGCTCCGACGCGAAGTGGCTGGGGCTGACGCGCATCCCGCTGCGGGGAACGCCTCAGGCCAGTCACCAGCTGCTCACGATCGATGAGACGACCCCGGCCGATCCCGCGATGGCCGCCCTGGCGAAGCGGTACGCCGACCAGCTGGCCAAGGACATGGAGGTGGTGATCGGCGAGACGACGACGGCGCTCGACGCCCGCAACCAGATCGTGCGCCAGCAGGAGTCCTCGCTTGGCAACTACATCGCCGATGTCATGCGCGCCGCGATGAGCGCCGATGTCGCGATCACGAACGGGGGCGGCATCCGGACCAACGCGCTCTTCCCGGCGGGTCCCGTCCGCCGGCGCGACGTGTTCGCCTGGCTGCCCTTCGGGAACGTCGTGGTGAAGGTGGCGGTGCGGGGGTCGGCGCTGCGGCAGGCGCTCGAGAACGGCGTCAGCCAGTGGCAGCAGGTGGGCGGCCGGTTCCCGCAGGTCTCCGGCCTGGCGTACGCCTTCAACCCCGACCGCAACCTCGGGTCACGCATCCTCGAGATCCGGGTCGGGGGACGGCCCCTCGATGACGCCGCGACGTACACCGTGGCCACGAACGATTTCATGCTGCGCGGCGGCGACGGGTACACGATGCTGACCGCCGGCGAGGTGCTGGTCAATCCCGCGGGCGGCCCCCTCATGGCGACGGCGGTGATCGAGGCCGTGCAGCGGGCGCGGACGATCAGTCCTCGGGTGGAAGGCCGCATCACCATCATGCGGTGAGCGCCATGGACGAGCGGACGACGGTGCGTGAGCTGAGACGGATGGTCGAACGCTTCGTGCGGGAGCGGGATTGGGAGCAGTTCCATACACCGAAGAACCTCTCGATGGGGATGGCGGTGGAAGCGGCCGAGCTGATGGAGCTCTTCCAATGGCATGACGCCGAGGGCAGCGCGGCGCTGATGACCCGCGCCCGGGCGCGGCGGGCGGCGCAGGAGGAACTGGCCGACGTGATGATCTACTGCCTGGCCTTCGCCAACCGCACCGGGATCGATGTCGCCGGAGCCATCCGCTCAAAGCTCGCGAAGAACCGGCGGAAGTACCCGGTCCGGAGGTTCCGGGGACGGTTCGAGAGCACACCCTCCAGGAAATCGTTGCTGGGGTCGAGGAACGAGCCTACCGCGCGGCGAACGAGGGCATAACCTCGACGCTGGAGCTCTTCGGGGGCGGGGGACGTTCATTCTACGGCGAGGTACGGGGTCGTGCGGGTAACAGCCATCGCGTGCGTGGCATTTGTGCTTCTCGCGGTTCTCCCCGCGGGTCCCACCCTGGCTCAAAATCCCAGTCTCAAGCTCGGCGCGGACATGCTCTTGACGGACAGCGGATCGCTGGCCGGCCGGCGCATCGGGCTCGTCACGCACCACGCCGGGACGACGGCCGAAGGCGAGCCAACGATGAACGCCATCGCCCGCGCCGCGGGGCTGCGACTCGCCGCGCTGTTCGCGCCCGAGCACGGCATCGATGGGACGTATGATGCCAGCCAGCGGGTGCCTACCGCCGTCAGCCGCGGCACCCCAGTCTACAGCCTCTATGGAGGAACGTTCAGCCCCACCAGGCAGATGCTCGCCCGCGTGGACACACTGGTCGTCGATCTGCAGGATGTCGGCGCCCGGCCGTTCACTTACGCGTCGACGATGGCCCTGGTGATGCGTGCCGCGGCGGATTCGGGCAAGCCGATCGTGATCCTCGACCGGCCGAATCCCCTGGGCGGAGTCGTCGTGGACGGGCCGGTGCTCGAACCGGAGTTCCGTTCCTTCATCGGCATGTACTCGATCCCGTACATTCACGGCATGACGCTGGGCGAGCTGGCCGCCCTGTACAACCGGGCGTTCGGCATCAACGCGCAGCTCACGGTCATCCCGATGGTGGGCTGGGAGCGGCGCATGGTCTGGGCCGATACCGGGCTCCCGTGGGCCGATCCGTCGCCGGGGCTGGTCGAATCGGACATCGCCCCCTACTACGCCGCAACGGGGCCGCTTGACGGCACGAACCTCTGGAACGGCGTGGCCACCGATTCCCGCTACCGCGTGGTCCTCGCCCCCTGGATCGACGCCCCGCGCCTCGCCGAGCGGCTGAACCGCTACAACCTCGCCGGCGTGCGGTTCACGCCCTCCGCGATCCCCCACCCGCATACCGGGAAGGTGTGGCAGGGCGTCCGGTTGAACGTGACCGACCCCCGCGTGTTCAAGCCGACGACCACGATCGTCCACGTGCTCGCCGAGATCCGGCGGATGCACGGGAACAAGCTGACCTTCAAGCGCCCCCGGCGGGCCCCGTACATGTTCGATCTCGTCTGGGGCACCAGGCAGGTCCGCCTTGGCCTGCAGCGCGGCGACTCGGCGGAGAAGATCATCGAGGGCTGGACGCCGGGGCTCGAGCGCTTCATGAAGTTGCGGCAGCAGTTCCTCCTCTACGAGTGAGACACTGACCGGCTGAGCGGGGCGGACCGCGGGCATGATAGCGGCGAGAGGTGATCGCCCATGCGCGCCCGGGTCCTCGTTCTCGCCCTCATCGTGCTGCTCGCGGCCGGCGTCCCGGCTGCGGCCCACCACAAGGGAGCGAAAGCCTACAGGGAAGGGCAGGTCTACTGCACGGCCGGCGCTCTGGTCATGGGCGCCGTGGTCATCCAGGGGGGCCGGTGCTACCTGCTCGGCGTCTACCGTGACACCCGCGGGACGTTCCTGGCCTTCATCAATCCCGCCGTCCTCGTCACGCCGGGGCAGCTGATCCGCCTCGACAGCTCCGCCGGCCACCGCCTCCGGGCGCAGATCGCCTACCTCGTCCCGATCCACATGTCCGGCCTCGTCGCCGCGCCCATCCCGGTGAACACGGTCCAGCTCGTAGCGATCCGCGAAGAGTACCGGCACGACGACGATGACGACGATGACCCCCGGCGCGAGCGCACGGTGCTGGTCATCGCCGGGCTGCCCACCCCGGAGCTATCGGTGACGTTCGTCCTGCGCTTCTGAGCGCGCCACGGGTCACGCGCCCTTGACGCCCCGACGCCCCGTCTGGTAACGTTCCTGGTGCGTAGTGCACAGACAGGAGGCGCGCCGATGCGCAGGATTCGTCCAGGTGATGTCGCGCGGACCCGACCGGGTGCGCCTCGTGATTCGTAGCTAACCGCCGCCTGTCGTGGTGGCGGCCACGGGGACATCTGGTTCCCGTGGCCGTTTGCTTTTTCCGCGCATCTGTGGTCGACGTCCGACTCGCACGACCCGGGAGTTCCGATGGCGGTCTCGTACGCCCAACATCGTCAGTTTCTGCTGAGCTATCTGCGACCGCAGTGGCCGCGGGTGGCTGCGCTCGCCGCGCTGCTCTTCAGCGGGATCAGCCTGCAGCTGCTCACGCCGCAGATCCTCGCGCGCTTCATCGACCTGGCGCGCGGCGGCGCGGGGCAGGACGTCCTGGTGCGCCTGGCCGGCCTGTTTCTTGCCGCGGCCCTCACCGGCCAGGTCATCTCGGCCCTTTCCGTCTATGCCAGCGAGAACGTCGGCTGGACCGCGACGAACAAGGTCCGTGAGGATCTCGCGCTGCACTGCCTGCGTCTGGATCTCCCCTTCCACAACGCCAAGACGCCCGGCGAGATGATCGAGCGGGTGGACGGCGACGTCGCCCAGCTGTCGGGATTCTTCTCCCAGTTCGTGATCAAGGTGCTGGGAAACGTCATCCTGCTGCTGGGGATCCTCGTGCTGCTGTACCGGGCGAACTGGGGCGTGGGGCTCGTCTACACCGCGTTCACGCTCGGCACGCTCCTCATCCTGCGCCGGCTGATGGAGCTGGCCATCCCGTACTTCAAGGAGTCTCGCCAGGCCGGCGCGATCCTGCTGGGATTCCTCGAAGAGCGGCTCTCGGGGACGGAGGACATCCGCGCCAGCGGCGCCGTCCCCTACGTGCTGCGCCGGCTGTCCGAGGCCCTGCGCAACCAGCTCGAGAAGTCGCGCCGCGCCTGGCTCCGCGGCACGATGATGTGGGCGACCACGGCCATCCTGCTCGTGGTCGGCAACGCGCTCGCCTTCGGTATGGGGGCGTGGCTGCTGCGCCGCGGCCTCATCACGATCGGGACCGTCTACCTGTTCTTCCACTACACGGAGATGCTGCGCCGCCCGCTCGAGCAGATCACGCGGCAGATGCAGGAGCTGCAGCGCGCGAGCGCCAGCATCTCGCGTGTGGGCGATCTGCTCGCCCTCGAGACGGCCACGAAGGACGGCGCGGTCCCGCTGCCGGGCGGGGCGCTCGCGGTAGACGTGGACCACGTCTCCTTCGGCTACGTCCCGGACGATCTCGTGCTGCGCGACATCAGCTTCCGGCTCGAGCCGGGCCGCGTGCTCGGGTTACTCGGGCGCACCGGGAGCGGCAAGACGACGATCGGACGGCTCTTCGTCCGCTTCTATGATCCGACCGCGGGGGCGATCCGCCTGGGCGGCACGGACGCGCGGAACGTCCCGCTCGACGACCTCCGCGGGCGGGTCGGGCTCGTCACCCAGGACGTGCAGCTCTTCCACGCCTCCGTGCGCGACAACTTGACGTTCTTCGACCCCACCATCTCGGATCAGCGGATCGTCGAGGTGCTGCGCGAGCTCGAGCTGCTGGACTGGATGCGGTCGCTCCCGGAGGGGCTCGACACGCAGATCGGTCCGCGCTCGCTCTCCGCCGGGGAGGCGCAGCTCCTGGCCTTCGCGCGCGTCTTCTTCAAGGATCCGGGCCTCGTCATCCTGGACGAGGCCTCCTCGCGCCTGGACCCGGCGACGGAGCAGCTGGTCGAGCGCGCGGTCGGGGCGCTGCGGCGCGGGCGGACGGCGATCATCATCGCGCACCGCCTGGCCACCGTGCAGCGGGCGGATGAGATCCTCATCCTCGACGACGGAGCGGTCCTCGAGCACGGGGCGCGTGCCCGGCTCGCCGCCGATCCGTCCTCGCGGTTCGCCTCGCTGCTGCGCACGGGACTGGAAGAGGTGCTGGCATGAGCACGTGGCGCGTGCTGTGGCGGGTGCTGATCTACCAGCCGTGGCACTACGCGCTCAACATGGTGCTGTGGACGGCGTTCTGGATGATGCCGCTGCTCATGGGGCTCGTCACGCGCGCCGTCTTCAACGCGATCACGGGCGGCGCGGCGGCGGGATGGGAGCTGTGGAGCCTGCTCGCGCTGCTCGTCGGCGTGGCGCTGGGCCGCGTCGCGATCAATGTCTTCGGCGTGGCGGCATGGGCGACGTTCTTCTTCACCCGCGCGGGCCTGCTCCGCCGCAACCTGCTCGAGCGCATCCTGAGCCGCCCCGGGGCGAAAGCGCTGCCCGACTCCCCCGGTGAGGCGATGAGCCGCTTCCGCGATGACGTCGACGAGCTGCTGAAGCTCGTCGAGATGACCGTCGACGGCGTGGGCATCGTCCTCGCCGGCATCGTCGGCGCCTTGATCATGTTCCGGATCGAGCCGTTCATCACGACCGTGGTGCTGCTGCCGCTCATGCTGATCGTCGCCGTGGTCGCGCTGCTGCGCCAGCGCATCCTGCGCTACCGGCGCGACGCGCGTGAGGCCGCGGGGCGGGTGACCGATCTGATCGGCGAGATGTTCGGCGCCGTCCAGGCGGTGAAGGTGGCCGTGGCCGAGGAGGACGTCATCGGCCATTTCCGCACGCTCAATGAGACGCGACGCCGGGCCGCGCTCAAGGACAGCCTGCTCACGGAGCTGCTCGGCGCGGTGTTCTGGAGCTCCATCAACCTCGGCACCGGGCTCATCCTGCTGCTCGCGGGCCGGTCCATTCGTTCCGGGGCGTTCACCGTGGGCGACTTCGCCCTCTTCGTGTTCTACCTCGGGCTCGTGACGGAGGGGATGACGCTGATCGGCAACTTCTCCGCCCGCTACCGGCAGGCCGGCGTGTCGGTCCAGCGGCTGCTCGAGCTGCTCCCGGGTGACTCCCCCGAGCGCCTGGTCGAGCACAACCCCGTGTACCTGAGCGGGGCCCTGCCCGAGATCACGGTGCCGGAGAAGACGCTCGTGGACCGCCTGGAGTCGCTCGAGGTGCGAGGGCTGATGTACCGCGACCCGCTGACGGGTCGCGGGATTCAGGACGTAAGCTTTGCGCTGCAGCGCGGATCGTTCACTGTCGTCACGGGCCGGATCGGCTCGGGGAAAAGCACCCTCGTCCGCGTGCTCATCGGCCTGCTGCCCCGGGACGCCGGGGAGGTCTACTGGAACGGCGAACGCGTCGAGCGCCCGGCGGAGTTCTTCGTGATGCCCCGCGCGGCATACATCCCGCAGGTCCCGCGGCTGTTCAGCGAGGCGCTGCGGGACAACGTCCTCTTCGGGATCCCTGCCGTGCGCGCGGACCTCCCGGGAGCGGTCTGGTCGGCGGTGATGGAGCGCGACGTCGAGATGCTCGAGAGGGGCCTCGAGACGCTCGTCGGCCCGCGGGGCGTCAAGCTGTCGGGCGGGCAGATCCAGCGCACCGCGGCGGCGCGTATGTTCGTGCGGCGGCCCGAGCTGCTCGTGATCGACGACCTGAGCAGCGCGCTGGACGTGGAGACGGAGCGCACGCTGTGGGAGCGTCTGTTCGCCCTCGAGGACGTGACGTGTCTCGTCGTCAGCCACCGGCGCGTGGCCCTGCGGCGGGCGGATCACATCATCGTCCTCAAGGAGGGCCGCATCGAATCTGAAGGCACCCTCGACGACCTGCTCGTGCGCTCTCCGGAGATGCAGCGGCTGTGGAAAGGGGATGCCGGGCAGGAATCCGCGCCGACGAAGGCAACTGCGAGGTAATGGCCACCGCGGTCGCCGTACTCTTCGCGCTGGGCTTCTACGGCATCATGGCGTGGGCGCTGCGCCGGACCCAGCGTCTCGCCGGCCGCACACCGCTCGCGTTCCTGCGCTATGGGAACGTGGAGATGAAGATCTCGGCCGTGGCGATGTTCGTCTTCCCCGCGGTGCTCGTGGTCTCCACGCGGCGGCCCGACGTCAGCTGGCTGGCGCCGGTCGTCGACGAGCGGTCCTTCATCGCGTCGGCCGCCCTACTGTTCGCCGCCGGGCTTGCGCTGCAGTTCGCAGCGCTGCGCGCACTTGGGAAGGCATTCCGCATCGGTATCGACCCCGAGCAGCGCGACGCGCTCGTGCGCGAAGGGCCGTATCGCTTTTTGCGCCACCCCATCTACGCCGCGTTCATCGCCGACTACGTCGGGGCCTGGCTGCTCCAGCCGAACGTGCTCTTCGGCATCGTCACGCCGGTTGCGATCCTGCGGATCATCTACCAGGCGAACCGCGAGGAACGCATCCTGCTGCAACGGTACGGGGCGGCGTACGCGGCCTACGCCAGGACGACCAGCCGGTTCATCCCCTTCGTGTGGTGAAGGAGGGACCGAGATGAAATGGGTCACCCGCAAGAGCGCGAAGGTCGATCGCATCGCCTGCCCGTGGCTCGTGCGGCGGCACGTCGATCCGCAGGCGGAGTTCCTCTTCGTCGCGGTGGGTGACGTGGAGCGGGTCGCGTCGCGCGAGCGGGCCATCCCCTTCGACGTGGACGGGGCCGAGCTGGGCCACGTGGACGGCCGCTGCAGCTTCGAGTCCATCCTGTTGAAGTACAAGCTCACGGACCCGGCGCTGCGGCTGCTGGGCCGGATCGTGCACGGGGCCGACATCCCCCAGGACCTCGCCATCGAGCCGGAGGCGGCCGGCCTGCGCGCCATCGCGCACGGATTCGCGGCGATCTATGGGGAGCGCGACCGCGAGAAGCTCGAGGTGCAGATGCCGGTCTACGACGCGCTGTACGCCTGGTGCCGCGAACGGCTCGGTCAACGCGCCGCCGGATGACGTGATCACGATCATCTTCGAGTCGCACGCGACGTCGGTGGACAACGTGGCGCGGCGGGCCTCAGGGCATCACGACGCGCCGCTGGCGGAGATCGGGGAAGAGCAGGCGAGGCAGCTGGGTATCCGTCACGCCGCAAGACCGTTGGACGCCGTGTTCTGCTCTGACCTCCAGCGGTCGTATCGGACCGCCGAACTGGCGTTTGCCGGACGGAACCTGAAGATCGTGAAAGATCGCCGGCTGCGTGAACTGGACTACGGCGAATGGACTCGCCGTCCCACGGACGAGGTCGTCGCGGAAGGTCCGCGGCGCATCACCACGCCGTTTCCGGCGGGCGAGAGCTACACGCAGGCGGCCGACCGGATGAGGGATTTCCTCGTCGACCTGCTGCGGGACCATGACGGAGAGACGGTCATGATCATCGGGCACCGCGCGACCCACTACGGTCTTGAGCACTGGATCAACCACGTCCCGCTGGAGCGGGCCGTGACGGAACGGGCCCCCAGGCAACCGGGGTGGACGTATACTGTCACGACCCTCACCCCGAGAGGTGTGTAAGCTGCAGGGATTCATGACTCGCGCTCGGGGGGGGAGCCGGACATACCGTCGCCTCTCGCCGAGGCTGATGAGCTAGCGCTTCACCGGCTCGTACGCCTCACCGAGAGCATTGCGCCGCACGAACGGCGGTTTGACCTCGGGTGAGGTGAGTAGGCTGTACCGGTGTGGTCTGCGGAAGGCGTTGCCCCAGACCTCACGGCTCCGGTAGTCGCGCAATGCATTCAGGTCGAAGGGTGCCAGGTAGACCCCTTCGGCCACTCCCGCTTCCACGACCGTCATGTCCCGGCTCCCATCTTTGGCAAACGCGATGCCGTCGTAGGCGGCTGAGTGCCCGTTGGCTTCCCGATCAGCCCCGCCCCCGTAGTTGGCCATCGCCACGGCGACCATGTTCTCGAACGCCCGCGACTGAAGCTGACGCAGGCGATGCGGCTCCATCCAGCAGGCGTTGGGCACGAGGATGAGCTCGGCGTTCTTCAGCATGAGGATGCGCGCGCTCTCGGGGAACTCGCGGTCGAAGCAGATCATCGCCCCGACCTGCACGGGTCCTGCCGCCGTGTCCAACTGTGCGACATAGAAGTCTTCGCCGGGTGTGCAGGCCCCTTCGAGATCGAAGTCACACGTGTGCATCTTGGCGTAGGTGAACAGGATCTCGCCGCGGCGGTCGATGAGCGAATTGGAGTTACGCGGGGCGCCCGGCCACGCTTCCAGGTAGGTGATGGCGATGGCCATCTCGAGCTCGCGGGCCAGATCCCGGAAGTGGCGGACGAATGGACCATCGCGACTGATCGCTTGTGCCTGCCATGCCGCTCTCGCCCTGAGGACCTCGGGCGTCTCCGTGCCGATCCGATCGTAGTCCCCCGGCGTGCCCGGGTAGGACGTGTACCCGATGTTCCACATCTCCGGGAACAGGGCCACGTCGGCGCCCATCGTCTTCGCCCGCCGGCAGAACTCGTCACCCTTGCGCAGGTTCGCGTCCTGATCGGACCCGTTTGCCGCCATCTGGAGCAGCGCCACGACCAGCCGGTTCATCCGAGGCCTCCTGCGATCCGCTTCGCTTCAGGCAGCGACCGAAGCCGCATCATCGCCAGCACCCCCAGCGCCGGACCGGGGGCGAGGACCGCGAACGCCCATCGCCATCCCCAGAGGTGTTCGACGATCGGGATCAGCCAGATCGTGGCGATGGTCAGGCTGAAGCCCACGGCCAGCTGGAGCGTGAGGGCGGTGCCGACGTAGGCCTGATCGGCGAGCTCCGTGACCATCGTGGAGAACTGCGCCGAGTCCGCCACGACGGCGAACCCCCACACCAGGCTTACGGCGAGCACGATCCACGCGGGCGCGTCGAAGAGCAGACCGACGAGGATACAGCACGACCCCGAGACGGCCAGCATGAGGATGGTCGTACGCGTGCGCCCCCAGCGCTCGCCCATGATGCCGGCGAGCCAGCTCCCGAGCCCGCCCATGCCGATGACCGCGAACGTCGCGTAGGCCGCGGCCGGACCGGCGGCAGCGCCGCGCACGTTCAGCAGGTCCGAGAAGAAGACCACGAACCACGCCCACATCGCATACAACTCCCACATGTGGCCGAAGTAGCCCGACGACGCGAGGCGGACGCCGCGGTTCGCGAAGACCCGTCCGGCCTGCTTCGGATCGAACGTCGCTTTGGGGAATGGGAAGGGACCTTCCCGTACCGCTACTTCGACGATGACCCCAGCGGCGAGGGTGAGGATCGACGTCGCGTAGATGACCGTCCGCCAGTCGAGTCCGCCGAGGCCGTTGATGAGGTGCGGGGTGGCGGAACCGACCGTGATCGCCCCCGCCAGGATCCCCAGCGCAAGACCGCGGCCTTTCCGGAACCAGGTGGACATCAGTTTGAACGCCGGCGGGTAGACACCCGCGAGGAAGAACCCCGTGGCGAAGCGCAGGGGGACCCCGGTCGCGCTGCTTCCGGCAAGCAGGAGCAGCGCATTCACGCCAGCCGCCCCTGCCGCCCCGCCCAGGATCACGTGGCGGGGCGAGACGACGTCGGAGAGGTTCAGGGCGCTGGAGAGCAGCGCACCGCAGACGAAGCCCAGCTGCACGGCGATGGTGAGCCACGCCGCAGCGGTTGTCGAGAGCGCCCACTCGGCCCGAAGCTGTGGGATGACGGCGGAGGCGGAGAGCCAGGGCGACATCGAGAGGACGAGGGTGACCGCGAGCAGTGCGAGGGCGACTCCGGCCTCAGCAGGGCGGGCATCCTCGTACGCGAGTTGTCTGAGCGCAGTTTCGTCCATGTATAGGGGGAATCCATTCCGGGTCTCGCGTACCTGGCCCTTCAGGTTTCCCAGCTGGCTGTCAACCCTGTGAGGTGGCCGTGATGGAAGTCTTTGACGCGGTGCGGACCGTCCTGGCCGTGCGCAGCTATCAGCCCACGCCGGTGCCACCAGCGCTCGTCCAGCGCATCGTCGAGGCGGGGCGGCTGACGGGGAGCAGCATGAATCAGCAGCCCTGGCACTTCGTCGTCGTCGAGAACCGCGACACCTTACGCCGGCTGGGCGGGGGGGCGAAGACCGGATCCTATGTCGCCCAGGGGCGAGATCGGCGATCAGCTTCGCCGCCTCGATTCTCCAGACCGCGTCAATCGCGCGATGGGTCTCGGACACTACACCGCCGCTAGCGCTTCGCGCTTACCTGCGCGCGGATGCGCTCCTCCGCCTCCCGGAGCTCGGGAGTGAACGCGGGACCGAAGTCCTCCGCCTCGAACACCTGGCGAATCTCGACCTCGCCGTCCGCGAAGGGGCTCCGCTTGATCCATTCGATCGCCTCTTCCTTCGACCTCACCTGCCACAGCCAGAAGCCGGCGATCAGCTCCTTCGCCTCGGTGAACGGTCCGTCGATCACGGTCCGCTTCCCTCCAGAGAACCTGACGCGCGCGCCCTTCGAGCTCGGGTGGAGTCCCTCGCCCGCGAGCAGCACGCCGGCTTTCGCCAGCTCTTCGTTGTACTTCCCCATCTCGGCGAGGATCTTCTCGTCCGGGAGAACACCCGCCTCTGAGTCCTTGCTGGCTTTGACCATCACCATGAATCGCATGGGTATGCCTCCTTGTAGTTCGGGTTCGAGCCTAGGTTCTACTTACACGTCGAACGAGGGGCAGCGAAATCGACACGTCGACCTATCTCGTCTCAGGCGATCCAAACCTTTCCGCGGCTCTGGCGCGAGCGCGCGAGGCCTCGACCTCGCGATCGCGCGGCTCGGCACTGGTCACCAGCGACTCCAGCAGATTCCGGGCCACCGCAGCCACCTCCTCGACGGCGCGATTGAACGCCGCCTCGTTGGTCCTCGAAGGCTTGTTGAAGCCCGAGAGCTTTCTCACGAATTGGAGCGAGGCTCCCCGGATCTCCTCGTCCGTGGCGGGAGGGTCAAAGTTGAACAGGGCCTTGATGTTCCGGCACATGGCATTTCCCTCCCAATGGTCGAACAATCGGAGACCTTCACCGAGGTAGTACGGGCACGAAGTGAATCTGTATTCCAAGAAGATGCCCTACTCACGGGTACGGAAGGAATCAACCGTCTCGCCGCGCGTGATCTTGGGGTACTGGACGGCGGCACTCAAAGCAGCACCCCCCATCGGAGACAGCAGTTTCCCTGCGTCTTTAGGGTAGACTCAGGCTGAGTCAGAGGAATGAGTTGAGGGACCTAGGCTAGAACTAGCGTCTTGAAATTGAGACCTCACGCGTTTCTCAGGTGAGACAACCTGGATCAACGATCCACAAACAAGGCTGAGGTAATCTTGCCAGTGGCCCT
>DASSGA010000066.1:0-4578 GCA_035693805.1 bacterium
CTGACGAGGGCCAGAGGGAGAATCAAAAGGAGAAACGCCGCGAACGGGTTCGGCCAATAGAAGGTCGACGACCACCGGATCGCCGCGTTGCCGCTGTTGCCCCAGAACATGAACAGGGCGATCAGGCACAGCCATCCCGCCACCACGAGGAGGCCGTCCGCGAACCATCCTGCTGCCCGTGGGGTCGCGAGCGCCCACGCGGCGATGACGCCGATGCCCAGGTAGGTGACCCACAGGAGGAGCTCCCGGATGCCGGCCTCGGGCCGCACGGACCACACGGAGGCTAACGCTGCCGCGGCGATAACTGCGCCGAAGCCGGCGGTCAGCGGGCTCCATCGGATCCGCCCCGTCGCCGCGAGAGCGATGAGCATGGCCAGCACAACGGTCTGCACGAGGTCCAGGCTGGCCGCGTGCCGCCCCCCGTCGCTGATCGCCAGCTTGAACACCGCGGCGACCACGCCTGCGGCGGCGGTGCCACGCCACACGCTCACGCCCGCGGTCGCCTCCGGCCAGCGGGATCCAAGCAGGACGGCCGATCTCATCGCCCGGCCGCCCTGGCCTGTGTTGACCACCCGGACAGCGCCCCCGCCAGGAGCCAGACGATGGGCGTTACGTTCACGGTACTGAAGGAGAACTGCACCTGCACGAGATACGCCGCCACCGCAGCCAGGCCGCCCGCGGATGCGATTCGGTCTCCCCCTGTCATCCGAGCGGCGAGCCTGGCCGATGCGGTCAAGACGAGGATCCAGAAGGTGACGTAGGCCGCCGCACCCGGGATGCCAATGGAGACCGCCATCTGGAGGACGTCGTTGTGCGCCCGGTCGATGATGACCGGTGTGCGGCCGAAGTACCTGACGAGTTCCTCCCGGTTGTACGGAAAGACCTCCCGCAGCGTCTCCAGCCCCCACCCCAGGACAGGACGCGCGCGCACCAGGCCGAGCGTGCGCTCCCAGAGGTAGATGTGCTGCGCCAGCGATCCGGACCTCGTGTCCACGGCCGATGCGACTCGGGTCGTCAGCAGCGCGGGCGTCGTTACCGCCGTGAGCAGGACGACGGCGCCGAGGACTACGGCGCCGAGGAGAACGGCGGTTACCTGACGGTCCCGGCGTGCCTCGCCTGCTCCGGCCATGAAGAGCCCGACGCCGACGAGCGCGGCCAGCCAGGCCGCGCGTGTCAGTGTGAGGACGAGCACAACGACCGCTCCACCGGCGCCCAGGAGCCACGGGAGTCGCCTGCGCCCCAGGCTGGACGATGCGAGGGCGGCCAGGAGCGGCAGCATGAAGGCCAGGTATCCGCCGAAGACCACGGGACCGCCAACCGTGGACAGCACCCGCAGCGCGCCCAGGCCGCCGTACTGCTCCCGGGTGAACGCTTCACCGGCGAACAGTGGAGGGACGAATGGCTGCAGGAGCGCGTATCCGATGGTGAAGAGCGCGGCGATCGCCGCGCTCAGGAGGAGCGATCGCGTCCCTCGGGATGACCCGAAGAAGTGCACACCCGCGAAGTACAGCGCGACGTAGCAGCCCACCGCGAGCAGTCCCTCGTGGCGGAGGGGTCCCCCCAGGAAGGTGCGCAGCGGGCTCACCGATGTCGCTGATGACGCCAGCAAGGCCAGGAGGTATGCCCACAGCGCCATCTCGGGCCCGGTGGGTTTCCACTTCGGCTGTCGAATCGTGACGTACGCGCCAGCCCATCCGAGCAAGACCGTCACCGTGAGGGCATACATCAGCGTGCCCTTGATGGAGCTGTAGGCATCGATCCCCCAGGGGAGCACGACGAGGGGCAACGCGACGACGAGCGCTACACCCGCGGTTCGCACGAGCAGGACGGCACCACGGCCCCACCCTGCCTGGGGGCGAGCGAGGCTGTCAGCGATGCTGGGCATCGAGTTTGCGGAGCTGATCCCGGACCGGGCTGAAGTCCGGGTTGAGTTGGGTGACGCGCTCCCAGGCGGCCCGGGCTGCCGCGGTGTCGCCGCGCCGGGCCTGGGCATGCCCGAGCCAGTAGAAGGCGAGCCAATCCGTGGGATCGAGGGTGACCGCCTCGTGAAGATCGCGCGCCGCCTCCCCGAGCAGTCCGGCGCGAAGCTCGATCAGGCCGACCTGCCTGTACGGCTCGGCGAGGTATGTGTAGGGGTACCGGGCGATGAGCGTGCGGTAGGCGGCGACCGCCTCCTCGATCCGGCCCTGCCGGAATTCGGCCTCAGCCAGTCCCTCGTACGCGGCGGTCGCCCTGGGCGACGCGCTGATCGCGTCCTGAAACGCCAGCGCGGCCTCCGCGTACCGGCGCTCCATCTGGAGCGCAACACCCTGCGCGTACGCCGCGGCAGCCCGACGGTCTGCCCGCGCTTCCGCCGCGGCGGCGAGCCCGCGCCGCCCCACGGCGGGAAGGACGACGAGACAGGCGATCAGCAGGACTGTTCGCACCCGAGCCCAGGTCCGAGCCATCCACGTCCCTTCCTCAGGAAAAGGCGGTGCGGCCAGGTGGGGTGTCCACACTGGCCGCATCGTGATGCTGAGCTATGATCCGTTGTTACGGCGTCGACTCGAGACCGCCGCCGGGCGTGTACTGGATGTTGGCACCCTGGTTCGCATCGAAGCAGGGGTCACCCGTACCGCCGTTGACCCAGTTGGTTCGCAGTGTGTAGTCGGTCGCCGGGGTGCCGACCGGAAGGTAGCTGTACCCGGCCGCGCCACCGAAGGCGACACCGCTGCACGGATCCTTGGGCAGCGCCTTCGTGTAGGGACCCACGAAGCCGCCAGCCGGCGCGTTCGACGCAGCCGGCGGATACGCCGCGTAGTCGACGAAGTAGCTCTCCAACGCGGTGGCGACGTTCTTCAGGTTGCCCTTGCTCGCAGCGACCTGAGACTGTGCGCGCGCCCGAAGGAAGTTCGGGATCAGGATCGCTGCCAGGATGGCGATGATCGCGACGACGATCAGCAGCTCGATCAAGGTGAAACCGCGCTCGTTGCGGAGTCTGCGCGAGAAGAACTGGAACATGGTTTGTCCTCCTCCTTCAGAATCGGGATGAAACCTTATCTTGCGCAGGCCGGACCGGATGACCCGGGGATCGCCCGAGCGCATCCCTGCCCGCCCCGCTCGAGATCGGCTTCTCTATACCGCTTACCGCCATCTTCCTACCCCCCACCCGGCGGGTTTAGACCTCTCCCTACGGTGTGGGCACCGACGGCAGGCCCAGCTGGCTGCCGCCCGACAGCGTGTAGACGATGTAGCCGCTCACGCCCGACTGGATGTACTTGTTGGGCCCGTCGTAGAGCACGTAACTCGACCGGGCGGCGTCGGTCTGATACCCGTACTGCGCCTTGTCGATCGGCGAGACGGGGACGGACCGGATATACCCGCCGCTCTGCAGCGTCGTCTGCCACCCCGCAGCTGCGGGGTAGATCTGATTCTCGTTGTAATACATGTCGAGCGACGCCGCAATGTTGCGCAGGTCCAGCTGGGCCGCCGCCAGCAGCGCGGCCGCCCGGGACCGGATGAAGTTGGGGATCAGGATGGCAGACAGCACGCCCAGGATCGCGATGACGATGAGCAGCTCGATGAGCGTGAATCCGCCCTCTCGGCGACGCCGTCTCACGGATGAGTCCTTCCTGCCTGTTCAGCCCCGCCACGCACCCCTGGGGCTGCCAATCCCGGGTATACCCGCCGCCGCCCGGCTTTAGGCGGCTCCGGACGCCCGCGCACGTCTGCGCCCGCGCCCGCGGGGGGTATGAAGCCCTGGGAAGGAAACGCGCGTTCGAAGGGGAAACAACATCCGACGCTTCACAAGGGAGCGTGACAATGCGCACATCCGTCGCGCTGATCGTCGCCGCTATCATCGTCGCGTCATTCGCAGCGCCACTCGACGCGCAGCAGCCGCCCCCCCAGCCGGCTCCGGGGCAGGTGCAGCCCCAGCAGCCCCAGCAGCCGGCGGCGCCGCCCGGTCCGCGGCGGATCGTCCCCGGCGAGGTCCTGGCCGGGGTCCAGGTCGGGGCCCGGATGACCAATGTCCTGTCCCGCTTCGGCGCTCCCTCCCAGATCATCGACACCGCCCTGGACACCGTGTACGTGTTCAGCCGCTTCGGCATCACGGTGTATTCGAAAGGCGGCATCGTCACGGCCGCGTCGGGGACGAACAGCCTGCTCAAGATCAATGACGCGCTGGGTGTTGGGCACCGGGTCGAAGATGTTCTGGCGATGTTCGGCCGGGGCTATCGTGAAGGAGAGGTCGAAGGCTTTCCCGGGCTGATCTACGATCGCCGGGGCATCGCCTTCGGCCTGGACGGCCGCGGCGTGGCCGCGGTCCTGGTGTTCGGAGCCAACACCGCGTCCATCGTCTCCGGCCTGACCCCCGGCGGCGCGCCGCCCCCGCCGGTCGCCGGGTTCCCCCGCGTGGCCGGCCTGCGCCCGTTCAGCCCCGAGACAAATTTCATGTCGCTGCCCGGGTATCTGCGCTGGCTGATGTTCCAGGCCACCGCGACCTGGATCACCTATCAAGAAGCGGACCGCGTCGTAAAGGAGCAGCAGGCCGGCGGAGGCTAGCCCGCGGAACACATCGATGTGACGAGGGCCGGTGGG
>DASSGA010000067.1:0-6700 GCA_035693805.1 bacterium
GGCCAGAACGCTGGCCGCCCGGCCCCCGGAGGATGACCTCCTGCTGGTGGGTGACGCTCAGGTCTGGGAGCAGGCGCAGCGGATCGCCGGCGTGACCCTCCCGCCCAGGACCACGACCCACCCGGGGCGCGTCACCCGGGACGGCGTCCCGTTCCTCGACGTCCTCGCCTCTGATCGCACCTGGAAGCTCGGTGAGATGAGCCCGGCCGCCGGGCGGGCCGCCGGGACCTGGATGGAACGCGCGGTCGGCCTGGCCCTCGGGGGCGCCGTGGACGGTCTCGTCTTCGGTCCGCTCAACAAGCAGGCCCTCATCCGGGCCGGATATCCGGTGCGCGACGAGTACGAGTTCTGCGCAAAGCTCGCCCGCGTGGAAGAACACGACGAGATGAACGTCATCCCCCACCCCGCCGCCCCCGAATCCGGACGGCTGCTGTGGGTGGCACGGGCGAGCTCACACGTCCCTCTGCGCGACGTGGCGCGGTCGATCACGAGGGAGCAGGTGCTCCGCACGATCCGCCTGGCGCACCGGGTCGCCAGCTCCGCCGGCGGCAGCGAGCTGCGGATCGGCGTCGCCGCCCTCAACCCTCACGCGGGAGAAGGCGGGCTGATCGGCGACGAGGAGGAGCTCGTCATCACCCCCGCGGTGGTCGCCGCGATCACCGAAGGGATCAACGCCATGGGCCCGATCCCGGCCGACCACATCTTCCGTCAGGCGCGCGCCGGACGCTTCGACGTCGTCGTCTCGATGTATCACGACCAGGCCCAGATCGCCACCAAGCTCCTCGGCTTCGAGATGGGGGTGAGCGTCGGCGTCGGGATGCCCTTCGTCATGGTCACCCCGTCGCATGGGACCGCGTTCGACATCGCCGGGCAGGGCGGGGCCGACCCGCGCCCCATGGCCCAGGCCCTCCGAATCGCCTCCCGGTTGGCCGACAGCGCACGGCAGCAGCGCACCGCAAAGCAGCGCGCCGGGAAATAGGAAGAAATCCGCGCCGCGCCGGGTTGTATCTGGAAACCCCCTGGGAGGTGTCCCGGATGCTGGCACGTCTGAGCTGGCTGACCGTGACCGTGCTCCTCACGTTGGGCGCCGGCGCGGGCTTCGCGGCGGCCGATGCGGTCACGCTGCGGTACTACGGGCAGTCCTTCTTCGTCATCACCACGGGCGGGGGCGCCCGCATCGTCCTCGATCCGTTCGGCAATATCGGATTCCCCCTGCCGTCGGGCGTGGAGGCCGACGCCGTCTTCATCACGCACGAGCACGGCGATCACAACAACGCCGCCCTCATCGGCGGCGGGGCGAAAGTCTTCCGGGGCATCACGACCGCCCCGCTGGCCTGGAACACCATCCGCGAGCGGGTGGGGGACGCGCTTGTCTACAGCGTGCCGTCGTTCCATGACAACGAGGGCGGCACGAGCGGCCGCGGATTCAACGCGCTGTTCGTCGTCGAGGCCAACGGACTCCGCATCGCCCACCTCGGCGACCTCGGCCAGGCCGCACTGACCGACACGCAGCTCCGCGCCCTCGGCCGCATCGACGTCCTGCTCATCCCCGTTGGCGGCGCGCCCTTCACAATCGGCGGGGCCGAAGCCACACAGATCACCGAGCAGATCCAGCCTCGTCTCGTGATCCCGATGCATTACAAGACCGCGGCACGCCCCACATCGCCCGGCGCCGACGAGCAAGGGTACCTCGCGGGCAAGAGCGGGGTGCAGCGCATCGGGACCAGCGTGACGCTGTCGGCGTCAACGCTGCCCCGCGAGCGGCAGATCCTGGTCATGGCCTACCAATAGGCGCCCCGGGCGGTGAGCGCGTACGTCATCCTGACCCTCTCCGCCCTCTGCTTCGGGGGAACGTGGGTCGCCGGCCACGTGGCCGTTGAGGCCCTCCCGCCGCTGACGATCGCTGCGGTCCGGTTCCTCATCGCGTCGGCTTTGTTGTGGGGGTGGGCGCGAGCGCAGGGCCACCACGGACACCGCATCGCGCGGGCCGACCTGCCGGTCATCCTCATGATGGGGGCGACGGCGATCGCGATCTACAACGTCCTCTTTCTGTACGGGCTCACCATGGCCCCGGCGAGTGACGGCGCGATCATCGTCCCCGGACTGGCCCCGGTGTTCACCGTGCTCTGCGCCTGGCTCGTCTTGCAGGAGCGGATCGGATGGCGGGAGGCGGCCGGATTCGTGGTGGCCTTCGCCGGGCTCTACCTCGTCGTGCGGCCGGACGGCAACCAATCCCAGAGCCGCCTGCTCGGCGACGTCTTCTTCATCGTCGGGGCGCTGTGCTGGGGGGTGTACACCGTCGCGGTGAAGGTGGCGACGCGCCGCTTCACCTCGGTTACGGCCACCCTGTACGGCACGGTCGCGGGGACCCTCATGCTGCTCCCCTTCGGCATCGCGGAGCGCGGCTGGCTGGCGCTGGCCGTTGCCCCGGCCGCGGCCTGGCTCGGCGTGCTGTTCTTGGCCGTCTTCGGGACGGTGTTCGCGTTCGTGTTCTTCAATGAAGGCGTGAAGCGGATCGGGGCCGGACCCGCCAGCGCCTTCGCGTTCCTCGTCCCCATCGTTGGCGTCGTCTCCTCAGCGGTGCTGCTCGATGAGGTGCTGACGGCGCCGATCATCGCCGGAGGCGCGCTGGTCCTGCTCGGCCTGTGGTTGGTCCAGCGCCGTTCGGAGCAGGCGACCTAGGCGTTACCGGCGTCCTGGAGGAGTGCCCGGCCGCAGAAGGAAAGGTGGCGGCATGGGAAAGCCTAAGCATCCCGACGAATCCTGGGCCGACTACCTCCATGGGCTCGACCCGATGCCCCTCTGGGAGCGGCGCCTCTTCCGCCTGCTGCCGCACGATCCCCGCTGCAAGCTATGCAGCGCCCCCTTCAAAGGCGCCGGCGGGATGGTGATGCGTCAGGTCGGCTTCGGCCCGTCCTCCAAGAACCCCCGCTTCTGCAACATATGCGAGGTCCACATCCGAAAGCATCGCGGCGGGGCGGAGATCCCGATGAGCTTCATGTTCGCCGACGTACGCGGCTCGACTGCGCTGGCCGAACGGATGTCTCCCTCGGAGTTCTCCCGCCTGCTCAACCGCTTCTACGAAGTGGCCAACCACCTCATCATCGATCGCGATGCGTTCGTGGACAAGCTGGTGGGCGACGAGGTCGTGGCGTTCTTCCCGCCCTTCCTCGGCAACCACGCCCGGGTGGCGATCGAGACGGCGCATCGCCTCCTCGAGGCCACCGGCCACGGCGCGCCGGTCGGTCCGTGGATCCCCGTGGGCATCGGCCTGCACACCGGCCGCGCCTACTACGGGGTGGTCGGAACCGAAGACACCGTGTCGGACATCACCGCGCTCGGCGATGACGTGAACGTGACCTCGCGCCTCGTCGGCCTGGCGGCCGCCGGTGAGATCCTGGTGAGCGACGCTGCGGCTACCGCGTCGGGCCTCGACCTGCACGCGCACGAACACCGCTCCCTCGACTTGAAAGGACGCATCGAGCCGATCGGCGTCCACGTCCTCCGGTCTGCCGCCGCCGTCTCCGTGGGATGATCCGCGTTCGCCGTTTCGGCGACGTCACACAGCTGGCGATGGCACGCACCGTCTTCGGCCGGCCATTGTACGTCGCGTGCGCCTACTACCTCGACGGCCTGCTGCTCGACGACGGGCCCCCGGTCACCGCCCCGGAGCTGGCGCGGATGCTCTCCGGCCTCGAGGTGCACCAGGCCGTCCTCACCCACGCGCATGAGGATCACGCCGGCGCGACGCCGATCCTCCGGTCGCGCGGCATCACGCCGCTGGCCCATCCCCTCGCCCTCAACATCCTCGCCCATCCCCCACACCAGCGCCCGTATCAGCTGGTCACGTGGGGCCGTCAACCTGCGTCGAGCGCCCTCCCGATCGGTGGTGAGGTGGCCACGCGCACCTACCACTTTCGCGTGCTGCACACCCCCGGGCACAGTCCCGACCACATCAGTCTCTTTGAGGAGCGGCGCGGATGGCTCTTCGCAGGCGATCTGTTCTTGAGTGCCTACGTGAAAGTGCTGCGCTCCGACATGGATCCGCACCAGACGATCGCCTCGCTGCGCCGCGTCCTCGCCCTCCCCGTCACGACCCTGTTCTGCGCGAGCGGGAAGGTCATCGAGGACGGCCGGGCGGCCCTGCAGCGCAAGCTCGACTTCATGGAGCGCCTGCGGGACGACGCGCGGGAGCGCCGGGCGAAGGGTGTCGAGCCGACACGGATCCGGCGTGAGTTGCTGGGAGAGGAGACGTGGTGGCCCGTGGTCACGAGCGGCCACTTCTCCAAGCAGAACCTGATCGACGCTCTGGTGTGCGAGTAGCCCCGCGCGGCTTAGTCGTGGAGAGGAAACGCGCGGGGTGCGAACAGGCGCAGCAAGTGGTCGATGATCGCGTCATCCGGCCGGCGGTTGTAGTACCCGGTGGCCGGCTTCCCGATCACTCCCGCCCGGAACAAATCGGCGAACTGTTCCGCCATCTTGAGGAGCAGACCGTTCGCGTCGACGACGGGCACACCGTCGACGGCCCGCACTTCGGCCATGACCAGGATCTCGTTCGTCAGGCCGTCGCCTGGAATGATGACATCGGTCCCAGCCTCAATCGCCTGGTGCGACGCCCTGCTGAAAGACCCCATAAAGGGTGTCACGTCCCCGGAGAAACTCCGCTCCACTATCTCGGGACCTCCCTCGACGGCACGGAACGGCATGAGGCGGTCACCCAGCCCATAGCGACGGGCGTTCGAAGCGAGCGGCTCGGCAAGCTCGGGGATGAATCCCACGAAGGCGAAGCGCTGGCCGATGATTGCGGCGACGTGCATGGCCGTCTCGCCGAACCCAAGCACAGGGATGGACGCCCAGGCCCGCGCCTCTGTGAGCCCGGGATCCTGCGCAGTACCGATGACAAAGGCATCGTAACCCTGTCGCTGGGCCCGGACCGCCTGCAGCGAGAAGTAGGTCGCAAACAGGGACTCCACCGCCCCGAAGCGGACGTACCGCTCGGGCAGCGGCGACGCGTACGTCTCCGCCGGCAGCGTGTGGAATTCGACCGCGGTCCCGGGACGAGCAAGCCGCCGGAGATGGCTGTCGAGGGCGCGATCCAGCCCCGGCATCCGGCCCGCCACGACATGCTTCTGGAACCAGATCTTCATCTCACTGTGCCTCCGCTGGGATCCTTCACACGCACGTCGGCCGCTGCCAGGATCGCGTCGACAATCGCCTGATAGCCGGTGCACCGGCACAGGTTCCCGGCGAGCGCCTCCCGGATCGTCGCCTCGTCCGGATGGGGATGCTCGGCGAGAACCTCAAGGGCGGTCATGATCATCCCCGGCGTACAGAAGCCGCACTGGAATCCAAAGTGCTCCCAGAAGGCCCGCTGCACGGGATGAAGATTGCCGTCGTGGGCGACGCCCTCGATCGTTTCGATCCGCTGGCCATCGGCGCTCGCGGCGAGGATCGTGCACGATTTGACCGCGCGACCTTCGAGGCGTACAGTGCACGCTCCGCAGTGGCCCGTCAGGCAGCCGAATCGCGTGCCGGTCAGACCGAGTTGGTCGCGGAGGACGTGGACGAGCGGGCGTCGGGAATCGACCTCCACCTCGCGGGCCGAGCCGTTCACGACCAGGTGGATGCGCAGCAGGGTCACGGCTCGCCCCCGCTGAGCGCCCGCGCCGATGCACGTTCCACCGCCTGCCGGGCCATGGCGCCGGCCATCGCCCGGCGATAGTCGCCGTCCGCCATGACGTCGCTGATTGGTGCGTCGACCGACGAGAACGCAGCGGCGGCCAAACCGGCCAGTGTGTCGTCCGTGATGCGCGCGCCGGTCAGCACGGCTTCCACGGAACGAAGCCGCAGAGGCACCTCGGCCACGCCCGACAGGGCAAGCGCCGCCTTCGCACAGATACCATCCGCCGCCACGGTGAGGACGCAGGCCGCGCCGGCGATGTTGTATCCACCGTCTGTGAATCTCAGCTTCACGTACGCCGACCCTGAGTGCGTGGCCTGCGGAGCTACCTCAAATGCCATAAGCAGCTCTTCGGGACGCCGCGCGGTCCGGCCGGGGCCGATGAAGTATGATGCGGCGGGAACTCGTCGTGTCCCCTGCGCGCCGGTCATGACGCACACCGCGTCCAGGGCCACCAGACAAGCCGGAAGGTCATAGGCGGGATTGGCGGCCGAGACCGCGCCCCCGATCGTCCCCCGATTCTGCACCTGGACGCCGCCGCCGATCTGCCCGGCCGCCTCGCTCAGCAGCGGCACCCAGCGGCGGATGAGGGGGTGGCGGACGATGGTGGCATGCGTGGCGAGGGCGCCGATAGTGATCACACGTTCACTCCTGAGCGTGCGCCCATCGGTGATCGCGGCTAACGCGCTGAGTGAGCATATATCGAGCAGATGCGATGGGGCAAGCTGTCCCCGGTTCAGCAGCGGCACGACGTCCTGCCCGCCGGCGAGGATGGTCGCTGCGGACCCGAGATCCCGCAGCGCGGCCAGCGCATCATCCAGGGATCGTGGGGCGAGGTACACGACGTCACTCACGCCGTCTCTCCGCGATCTTCCGCCACAGTGCCGGAGGAGTGAGGGGCAGCTCGAGCACGTCGATGCCCAACGGGGCCAGCGCGTCGGCGACCGCGTTCATCACGGCCGCGGCCGCCCCGCCGACCCCAGCTTCTCCGCCCCCCTTGTTCCCGAGCAGGGTGTAGGG